>JAJEIW010000126.1 GCA_022828045.1 Acidimicrobiia bacterium
CGGCTGGATCCAGAGCTGTTCTGGGATGTGCCCGATCTGCTCGACAAGCTCGACCTGGGCCTGAGCTGGATGCGCTACGTGGTCGCGTCCCATCCGGTCGAGACGTTCCGCGAGATGGTGGAGTCACGTCACAGCACGCTCTTCTGGGACGACGCCATCACGGTGCTCCCCCGGGGTGCTTGGCATGATCCCGACGACGAGCGGATGATCGTGAACACGCTCGAGTGCGCGATCTGGATGCTGTTCTACGAGATGGCCTCGCACATCCGCTCCATCCAGCGGATCAAGGAGATCCAGGGGCTGGCATCGGCCGTCGAGCTGACGCGCTTCGGCTACCCGCGCCTCCCCCACTACTGGGGCGAGACCGACGCCCCCGCGCCCAGCATCACGAAGCAGTAGCCCGCGCAGACCCCGAATCAGTCGACATGGCGAAACCGAGGATCATTCTCGACTGCGATCCGGGTCACGACGATGCGGTGGCGATCCTGCTGGCGGCCTGCGAGTGCGACGTGCTGGCCATCACCACGGTGTCCGGAAACGCACCGCTGGAGATGACCACGGCGAATGCGTTGCTGATGTGCCAACTCGCCGGTCTGGACACTCCGGTGCATGCGGGCGCGGACCGGCCGCTCCTGGTGCCTGCGGCGCATGCGCCGCGTGCCCACGGGGCGACCGGGCGCGACGGGCCGCGGTGGCCCGACGTGCACCTGGCGGCGGCGAGCAACGACGCGGTCGGCTGCATCATCGAGACGGTGCGCGCGCACGACGACGTGTGGCTCGTGCCCGTCGGGCCGCTCACCAACATTGCGCTGGCCGTCCGCCAGGCGCCGGACATCGTCGGGCGGGTCGCGGGCATCTCGCTCATGGGCGGGTCGGTCGGGCCGGGCAATGTCACGCCCACGGCCGAGTTCAACGTCTGGGCAGATCCCCATGCCTCCCAGATCGTGTTCGCCGCCGGGGTGCCGCTGGTGCGCATGGCCGGGCTCAACCTCACCCACCAGCTCCGCGTCGTGCCCAGCGAAGCCGCCTCTTTGCGGAAGCAGGGCGGCATCGTGCCCGAGTTCGTGGCGGGCCTGTTCGACTTCTACCTCGCCGGCTACCGCGAGCGCGCCGGGCTGGATGCCGCGCCCATGCACGACCCCTGCGCAGTGCTAGCAGTGACGCACCCGGAGCTGTTCACCTTCGGCGCCCGACACGTCGACGTGGAGACGAGCGGTGTGCTGACCCGGGGAATGACGGTGGCAGACGAACGGCCAGGTACCGACGCCACGCCCAACTGCGAGGTCGCCTACGGCATCGACGCCGTCGCCGCACTCGAACTCATCATCGACGCCGTCCGCAGCTACGCCTGAGACTGCTGGACCCGACCCCGCGAACCCTCTCCAATCTCACGGCACGCCGGTATGCCGGTTCGCCGACGGTCAACCAGGTGCATGCCTCGGTACCGTTGCCGCTGTGCCAATCGACAGCACTGCGAACAGCCCGGCGTTCCGGCTGAGCCAGTACAGCCACGGTGCGGGCTGAGCGTGCAAGCTCGGGCCCTCCGAGCTGGCGCAGGTTCTGCGCCATCTGGCTCCCCCGTCGCACCCGGACCTGGTGGTCGGCACCGACACCAGCGACGATGCCGCCGTGTGGCGGCTCGACGGCGACCGGCTGCTGGTGAACTCGACTGACTTCTTCGCGCCGATCGTGGACGATGCGCGCACGTGGGGGCGCATCGCGGCGGCGAACGCCGCCAGCGATATCTACGCGATGGGTGCCAGCCCGCTGTTCGCCCTCAATCTGGCGGCATGGCCCCGCGAGGTGCTCCCGCTGGACCTGCTGGGCGAGGTGCTCGCCGGCGGCGCTGATGCCGCGGCTGACGGCGGCTGGGTGGTGGCGGGCGGTCACACTATCGACGCGCCCGAGCCGCTCTATGGCATGTCGGTCACCGGCACCATCGAGGCTGCCGGCGGCGAAACTGGCCTGCTCACCAACGCCGGCGGGCAACCCGGCCAGGCACTCGTGCTCACCAAACCGCTCGGCACCGGCCTGCTCGCGACCGCGCTGAAGCGTTCCGGTCCCGAGACCACCGAGCCGGGCGGCGATCTGCACTCGGCGTATGCGGCCGGCGTAGCCGAGATGTGCAGGCTCAACGATGCGGCAGCCGCCGCTGCCATCAGCGCACGAGCGACTGCGGCCACCGATGTCACCGGATTCGGCCTGCTCGGACACCTCGCCGAGCTCGCTGCGGCCAGCGAGGCAAGTGCCGTGGTGGATGCCGGCGCAGTGCCGCTATTGCCCGATGTCACCGAGCTTGCGACCGGCGGCTTCGTGCCGGGCGGCACCGGGCGCAACCTCGATCACCTCGTCGAGCGCCTCGACGGCGACGACGAGCTCACCCGCACCGTGCTCGGCGACCCGCAGACCTCAGGGGGCCTGCTGTTCAGCTGCGATCCCGCACGCGCCCACCATGCCGTGCGCGAGCTGAGCGACAGCGGCCACGACGCCGCGGTGATCGGCGAACTCGTCGACGGACTCCCCGGCACGATCACCATCGCCGGCGCCGTCGTCGGAGACGCCGGACCCTCGTCAGACTGAGGTGCGCCGTGGTCGCGTCAACCAGCACGACCAGCGATCTCCGAGACGCTGCGACCGTCGCGGCGAGATCACCTTCCTCGCCCGCACGAGCGCTGTGGCGGGGCGTCTTCCCCGGCTCGTTCAACCCGCCGACGACCGCCCATCTGGCCATCAGCGAAGCCGTGCGCACCCAGCACCGCCTCGGTGTGCTCGTGTGGTCGGTGAGCCGGGTGGCGCTCGCCAAGGAGGACGTGCAGCGCCCGAGACTCGCCGACCGGATCGCCGTGCTCCAAGAAGTGGCTGCGCCGATCGACTGGCTCGAGATCGACGTCACCGACGCGCAGTTGCTGTCTGACATCGCTGCCGGCTTCGACGTGATCGTCATGGGTGCCGACAAGTGGCAGCAGATTCACGACCCAGTCTTCTACGGTAACGACCCAGCACGCCGGGACGCGTCAATTGCCGCACTGCCCACCGTCGCCATCGCCGCCCGCCCGCCGCACGACTGCCCCGTCGAGTTGGTGCTCGACCTGCCCGACTGGGTGGGCACTGTGTCGAGCACCCAGGCCCGCTCCACCGACTCGGCCCTGATGGCACCCGAAGCGGCTCGCTTCGACGCAGAGACCGGTGCCTGGACCGACCAAGCTCGCTACGAGGCCTGGTTGGCGCGCCAGCGGGAAGACTGAAGGGCACTATGGACGAG
>JAJEIW010000048.1 GCA_022828045.1 Acidimicrobiia bacterium
ATCACGTCGTCGTCTCGCAGGGCGCCGCCCGGCTGCACCACCACGGCCACGCCAGCCTTAGCCGCGGCTTCCACACCGTCACCGAAGGGGTAGAACGCATCGCTGGCGCACGCGCCGCCTGCAGCCCGCCCGTCGGCTTTCGCGGCGGCGAGCTGGCTCGACTCCACCCGGTTCTGCTGGCCGGCTCCGATGCCCCACGCCGCGCGGTCACGCGCCAGCACGATCGCATTCGACATTACATGCCCGCAGACGCGCCAGGCGAAGCGGGCATCGGCCAGCTCGCTCGCCGTGGGCTTGCGCTGCGTGACCACCTGCCAGTCCTCGGGGGCTGAAGCGAACGTGTGGGGAGACTGCATCAGCCATCCGCCGTTGATCTGCCGCAATGACAGGCCGACCTCGTCGGGCCGCGGTGCCTCGAGCACCCGGGTATTGCGCCGTTTCGCCTCGAGGCGCTCCACCACGTCGTCCTCGTAGCCGGGCGCGATGATCAAGTCGGCCTGGGCGGCGGTCTCGATGCGCTCGACCGTGTCGAGGTCGACGATCTTGTTGAACGCCACGATGCCGCCGAACGCCGAGCGGGCATCGCAGTCGTAGGCCCGCTGGTACACGTCGGCGAGATCGTCGCCCGCCGCCGCGCCGCACGGGTTGGCGTGCTTCACGATCACCACAGCCGAAGAGCTCTCGGCATCGCCCAGGTCGTGCACGATCCGCCACGCCGCATCGGCATCGAAGAAGTTCAGGTAGCTCAGCGCCAGCCCGCTGTGCTGGTAGGCGTGATCCCACCAGGTCGGCTCGCCGACCGGCCGGTAGCGGGCGCCGAGATGGTGCGGGTTCTCGCCGTAGCGGCATTCGTCCGCCCGTTCCAGCGCCAGGTGCACGGTGGGCGGCAGGGGAGCGGCCTCGGGCGACTCGCCGGTGCCCGCCGCTTCGGTCTCGCCGCCGGCCGACTCGTCCAGCCAGCTCACGATCGCCGCGTCATAGGCAGCCGTATGGGCGAAGGCGGCCCGCGCCAGCCGCCGCCGCGTGCCCGCGCTCAGTCCACCTGCAGCCGAATCAGCCGAATCAGCCGAATCAGCCAGCTCGTCCAGCACCGCCTCGTAGTCGGCCGGGTCCACCACCACGCCCACGCCGCCGCTCTCGTCGCCATGGTTCTTGGCAGCAGCCCGCACCATCGCCGGCCCGCCGATGTCGATCAGCTCGGGACCGGGGTCGGACCGGAACGGGTACAGGTTGCACACCACCAGGTCGATGGCCGCAATGCCGTGCTTATCGAGCGACGCCAAGTGCGCCGGCTTCGACCGGTCCGCCAGGATCCCGCCGTGGATGCGAGGGTGCAGCGTCTTCACCCGGCCGTCCAGCATCTCGGGGCTGCCGGTCACGTCTTCCACCGCCAGCACCGGCACCCCCGCCTCGGCCAGCTCCGCGGCCGTGCCGCCGCTCGAGACGATCTCCCACCCGAGGCTCGACAGCCGGGTCGCGAAGTCCACCACGCCCGTCTTGTCCCACACCGAGATCAACGCCCTCATCGGGTCTGTCCTTCCTGCCTGTGTTCGAGTTCGACTTCCCGCAGGCCCATCGCGTCCTCGCCGACGCAGCGCTCCAAGAATGCCGCAATCGTGGCCGGGTAGAGCTCGCGTTCCACCGCCTTGATGCGCTCGTGCAGCGTGGCCTCGTCGTCGCCTGCCAGCACCGGCACCGCCTGCTGCGCCAGCACCGGACCGGCGTCGACCTCGGGAATCGCTGCGTGCACGGTGCAGCCTGATTCAGTGGCGCCGGCATCCAGCGCGTCACGCACCGCGTGCCAGCCCGGGAATGCCGGCAGCAGCGACGGGTGTGTGTTGAGCACCCGCCCCAGGTATCGGCCGTCATCCCATGCGAAGAACGACGCGTCCAGCACTGTGCCGAAGCCGGCCATCGCCACCACGTCCACGCTGCGACCGCTGAGCACGGCAGCCAGCCCGCAGCTGTGACCCTGCCGGTCGAACTGCCGCGGCCCCGAACCAGCGTGTTCTCCGGCCGCGTCTTCCCTGCCGATGGCGCTGCCTGTGCCCGGATCGCTGCCCCCGTCCATCCAGTCCGAACGTGCCACCAGCACCGTCTCGATCCCCGCATCGGCGGCAATTCCCAGTCCCCGGCACGGCCGATCGGCCCCCACCAAGTCCACCGGCAGCCCCACGCCGAGCATCGCTTCGAGGATGGATCCGGTTCCCGAGACCAGTACCGCCAGCCGCATGGCGCCGAACCTACGCGCCCCGCGCGCTGGCAGCGCGGTCCGGCGGCTGCGGCGGCTGCGCTCCCCAGTAGCCTCAGCGCTGTATGCGCCCGCCCGAGGACATGCCACCCCCGTCGTCTGCGCCACCAGGCGGGCCCCAGGGTCCCCAAGGCCCCGGCGGCCCTCAAGGCCCCCAGGGTCCCGGCGACCCCCGGCGGATGCCGCGCCGCCCACGGGGACTCACCCGCTTCCGCCTGATCATCGGCATCGTCGTCGCGGTCGGCCTCATCCTGCTGCTGTCCTTCCGGGGCCTCGCCGGCTTCTGGACCGACTACCTGTGGTTCGACAGCCTGGGCTACGCCTCGGTGTGGTGGAAGGTGCTGTGGGCCAAGATCGGCCTCGGCATGCTGTTCACGGCGATCTTCTTCGTCCTGCTGTGGGTGAACCTGTTCATCGCCGAGCGCCTGGCCGCACGCGCCACGCCGACGGGCCCGGCCGAGGACATCGCCGCTCGCTGGCATCAGATTTCCCGCCGTCGCCGCGCCCTGATCCGCATCGGTGTCTCGCTGGTGCTCGCCTTCATGGTCAGCACCGGCGTCTCGGGCCAGTGGGAGTCGTGGCTGTTCTTCATCAACGCCACCGACTTCGGCCTCGCCGACCCGCAGTTCGGCCGCGACATCGGCTTCTACGTCTTCCGCCTGCCGTTCTTCAACTTCCTGGTCGGCTGGGCA
>JAJEIW010000308.1 GCA_022828045.1 Acidimicrobiia bacterium
CTCACGTATCACCGCAGCAACGAGCACGGCACGGTTCGCATCGCGTTCGACCGGCCCGATGTGCGCAACGCCTTCCGGCCGCACACCGTCGACGAGCTGTACCGGGCGCTGGATCATGCCCGGCAGACGCCCGACGTGGGATGCATCCTGCTGACCGGCAACGGCCCCGCGCCTGCCGATGGCGGTTGGGCGTTCTGCTCGGGCGGCGACCAGCGAATCCGCGGCAAGGACGGCTACCGCTATGCCGACGGCGAGACGGTCGCCGGCATCGATCCGGCCCGCACAGGCCGGCTGCACATCCTCGAGTGCCAGCGGCTGATCCGGATGATGCCCAAGGTGGTGGTCTGCGTGGCGAACGGCTGGGCGGCAGGCGGCGGGCACAGCCTGCACGTGGTGTGCGACCTCACGATCGCCTCGGCTGAGCACGCCCGCTTCCGCCAGACCGACACCAACGTGGCCAGCTTCGACGGCGGTTTCGGGTCGGCCTACCTCGCCCGCCAGATCGGCCAGAAGAAGGCCCGCGAGATCTTCTTCCTCGGCCGCACCTACACCGCGCAGGAACGCTTCGAGATGGGCGACGTGAACGCCGTGGTGCCCCATGCCGAGCTGGAGTCGGTGGCCTTGGAGTGGGCCGCGGAGATCGTGTCGCGCTCACCCACCGCGCAGCGCATGGCCAAGTTCGCGTTCAACCTGATCGACGACGGCCTCGTGGGCCAGCAGGTGTTCGCCGGCGAGGCCACCCGTCTGGCCTACGGCACTGACGAAGCCGTCGAAGGCCGCGACGCCTTCCTCGAAAAGCGCGACCCCGAATACGACCAGTTCCCCTGGCACTTCTGACCCCGGCTCCGCCTCAGGCGGGGCGCAGGCGCTGCATGAGCGTTACGTCGAGCCAGCGTCCGAACTTGCGGCCCACTTCCCGTTCGACGCCGACGAGCTCGAAGCCGTGCTTGGCGTGCAGCGCCACCGACGCAGCACCGGCGTCGGCGATACGGGCGAAGACCGCGTGGAAACCGTGCTCGTCGGCGAGCGCGACCAGACGGCCGAGCAACAGATCACCCACGCCTCGCCCCTGGTGATTGCGATGCACGTAGATGGAGTCTTCGACGCTGGTCGAATATGCCGGGCGGGTGCGGTAGGGCGACAGGCAGGCCCAGCCCAGCACGGTGCCACTGGTTTCGGCTTCAGAGCTGTCTGGCACCGCCACGATGCACGGGTAAGCGCCCGAGTGGTCCCGCATCCACGTCGCTTGCTCGGCGGGAGAGCGAGGCACCATGTCGAAAGTGGCAGTGCCGTCGGTGATCTCGCGGTTGTAGATCTCCGCGATTGCATCCGCGTCGGCCATCGTGGCCAGCCGGGTACGCATGGCAGCGAAGCTACCGAAGGGCCGCAGATACACTCCTCACCCCACAATGTTCGGCGCACATCGCTGGCGATGGCGCACGAGCGTTGCCCCGTTAGCTCAGTAGGCAGAGCACAGCCATGGTAAGGCTGGTGTCGCCGGTTCGATTCCGGCACGGGGCTCGCCGCTACCCTGCGGCCCGCACGGCGGGGATGGCTCAGTTGGTCAGAGCGCACGGCAGCGGCGGCCGCTTGCGGTCGTCGCATTGGGCGCAGCATCGTGAGGTCCGGGCGGCGGTCGTCGTCGGTGCTGTGAGTAGGCTGCGAGGCGATTTGTCGGCGGGATAGCTCAGTTGGTCAGAGCGCACGGCTCATAATCGTGAGGTCCTGGGTTCGATTCCCAGTCCCGCTACCAGTCTCCGCTCCAGGCGCCTCAGGACGCGACCCAGATCGCTGCCGGTAGCCTGTTGCGGCGGACATTCAGCCCGCACCTGTGTCGTACGCGCACCGCTCGCGGTGTGCATATGCCGAGGGCAGTAGCTCAATTTGGTAGAGCACCGGTCTCCAAAACCGGCGGTTGCGGGTTCGAGTCCCTCCTGCCCTGCGCTTCCGTCGGCTTGGACTGCCAGCCCGGCGGACTGACCATGCCCGAACCCCCGACGTCAAGTCCCTGAGAACCCGAGGCCGGAGACACTCCCGATGGCCATGAACCGACGCACACGCCGTCACCTGCAGCGTCAGGGCGAGATGACGGCGGACGGCACGCCCGCGGGCCGGCGCGAGCGGCGCCAGGCCCCCGCAGCATCGCCGACAACGGAACGGGCGGGACCGGCTCAGTTCGTCGGCGAGGTCCGCTCCGAGCTGAAGAAGGTCATCTGGCCGACCCGCTCCGAGCTCGTCAACTACTCGATCGTCGTCTTCATCACGATCGTGATCCTGACGGCGATGATCGCGGGATTCGACTGGATTCTTGGCGAGGCTGTGCTGCGCCTCTTCGACGTGAACTGACTGAGACCGAGCTGACGAACATGAGCGATCTGACCGAAACCTCCACCGCACCCGAGTCCGACCCGATGGCCGCGGCTCGCCGCCTGCTGACGTCGCAGTCCGCGACCACCTTGGCCCCGTCAGCCCCCGAGGCCGCAGACGACGCCGGCCCGATCGAAAGCGTCGACGAGCTCGTCGGCGAGGGCGCCCTCACTGATGTGCTCACCGAGGACGAGCTGCTCGCTCCCGCCGAGCCTGAGCCGAAGCGCGTGTCGCCCTATGACCGGCCCGGTCGCTGGTTCGTGGTGCACACCCAGTCGGGCTACGAGAAGAAGGTCAAGCAGAATCTCGAAGCCCGGATCGGCACCTTCGACATGGAGGATCAGATCCACGAGGTTGCGATCCCCATGGAGGACGTGATCGAGTTCAAGGCCGGCCGCAAGGTGGTCGCCAAGAAGAAGGTCTTCCCCGGCTACCTGCTGATCCGCTGCCGCCCGAGCGACGATGCGCACCACATGATCCGCAGCACGCCGGGCGTCACGGGCTACGCCGGGCCCGGCGGCAAGCCCTCGCCGCTGCGCCGCAGGGAGGTCGAGGCGTTCCTGGCCGAGCCCGACGAAGGGCCCGAGATGCCGCGCCGCACCAAGCCGTCGATGATCTTCGAGATCGACGAGAGCGTGCGCATCAAGGAAGGTCCGTTCTCGGACTTCCAAGGTCAGGTGATCGAGATCAACGAGGAACAGCTCAAGGTCAAGGTGCTGGTGAACATCTTCGGCCGGGAGACTCCCGTCGAGCTCGACTTCGTCCAAGTCGCAAAGATCTGAGCTGCAGCCCCGGCACAGACCCACCCCCAGACTCAGGAGCACAACATGGCAGACAACGCAGCACGGACACCGAGGCGCAAGCGTGTCGCTGCAGTCGTCAAGATCCAGATCCCCGCGGGCCAAGCCTCGCCCGCGCCGCCGGTGGGCACCGCCTTGGGCCCGCACGGCGTGGCGATCATGGACTTCTGCAAGGACTACAACGCCAAGACCGAGAGCCAGCGAGGCACGATCGTGCCGGTCGAGATCACGATCTTCGAGGACCGCTCGTTCACCTTCATCACCAAGACGCCGCCGACATCGGTGCTGCTGCGTCAAGCTGCCGGACTCACCAAGGCCGCCGAGAACCCCGGTCGCGAGACAGTGGCTCACGTCACCGAGTCCCAGGTCGCCGAGATCGCGAAGACCAAGATGCCCGACCTCAACGCCCGCGACATCGAGGCCGCCAAGCTGCAGGTGATCGGCACCGCACGCTCGATGGGCATCGAAGTCGCCGGCTGAGCTAGCTCGCAGCACAGGAGACACCAGATGGCAGGAAAGAAGTACGCGGACGCCACTCGCCGCTACGACCGGCAGATGATGCACGAGCCGGCCCAAGCGATCGACATGGTGAGGACATTCGCCACCGCCAAGTTCGACGAGTCGGTCGAGTTGTCGGTTCGCCTCGGCGTCGATCCGCGCAAGGCCGACCAAATGGTCCGAGGCACCGTTGCGCTGCCGTCGGGCACCGGCGGCGACGTGCGCGTTGCGGTATTCGCGCAGGGCGACGCGGCTGCGACAGCCTCCGAGGCGGGCGCAGACGTCGTGGGCGGTGCCGAACTCGCCGAGCGGGTCGAGGCTGGATACACCGAATTCGATGTGGCCATCGCGACGCCGGACATGATGGGCGTGGTGGGCCGCCTGGGCAAGGTGCTCGGCCCGCGGGGGCTCATGCCCAACCCCAAATCTGGCACGGTGACCCCCGATGTGGGCAAGGCCGTCGGCGAGTTCAAGGGCGGCAAGGTGGAATACCGCACCGATCGCTACGGCAACGTCCACCTCGCAATCGGCAAGGTCAGCTTCTCGGCCGAGGACTTGAACGCGAACCTCGAGGCGGTCATGGACGAGCTCACCCGCGCGAGGCCCGCCAGCGCCAAGGGGCGTTATGTCCGCAAGATGGTGGTCTCCTCCACGATGGGTCCCGGGGTCCAGATCGACCCCGCCGACTTCGGCTGAGCGCGGCGGTTGGACACACCTGCGACCGCCGGTAGCGTTCTGGCTTCTACAACCTGCTCGCCGTAGATCTCCGGTGGCTCCGGCCTGAAATCGGCCCCGTCTGAACCCAGTTCAGGAGCTTGCTCGAATTGAGCAAGCGGCACGGGTCGAGCCTGATGAGGCGGACTGGCTTCCTGTGCGCGTCAGCGTCGGGGTGCGGTTCTGTCTGGTCTGCGGACCGGCGCCCGATCCGGGGCCGGGAGCGACCCAACCGCCCGAACACCGCATATCCGCACAGCACAGGAGGTCTCCACAGTGGCCACAGCAACGACGGCTGACCAGCGTGCGCCGCGGGCCGACAAGGTCGCGGTGGTCGATGAGGTTCGCGAACGTTTCGCCGAGGCCGACGCGGTGCTGTTCACCGAGTACCGAGGTCTCGACGTGGCCGAGATGGCCGACCTGCGCGGCCGCCTCGTCGATGCCGACTGCCGATACAAGATCTACAAGAACACCCTCGTCCGCCGGGCGCTGACCGAGCAGGCGCCCGACGGCACGCCTGATGGTGTCGCCGACCTGCTCTTGGGTCCCACTGCGCTCGCCTTCTGCGGCAGGGACCCTTCTGCGGCCGCCAAGGCGCTGCGCATGTTCGCAACCGAGCATGACGCGCTGGTCATCAAGGGCGGCGTGCTTGCGGGCACGCTGCTCAGCGATGCGCAGGTGCGCGATCTCGCCGACCTGCCGTCACGCGATGACCTGATGACGCAGATGCTCGGTGCATTCGCCGCGCCGCTCAGTGCGCTGGCGTCGATGATGAACAACCTGATCGGCGAAGTGTCGGGCCTGCTGCAAGCGCTGGCTGACAAAGCACCAGACAGCCCGGCACCCGACGAAGCGTCCGACGGCCAAGACGGCGACCCGTCAACCTCAGCCCAAGCTGATCCCACCCAGACAAACGATCCCACTCAGACAAACACGGAGAACAACCAATGAGCACGTCCACCGAAGAGATCCTCGACGCCATCGGCAACATGACGGTGCTCGAGCTGGTCGAGCTGAAGAAGGCGTTCGAAGAGCGCTTCGACGTCACCGCCGCTGCTGCCGCCCCGATGATGGTGGCTGCCGCTGCGGGCACCGACGGAGACGGCGAGGCCGCCGAGGAGGCTGCCGATGAGGTCACCGTCATGCTGGTTGCCATCGGCGACAAGAAGGTGCAGGTCATCAAGGAGGTGCGCTCGCTCACCAGCCTGGGCCTCAAGGAGGCCAAGGACCTCGTGGAGGCTGCCCCGAAGGCAGTGCTCGAAGGCGTGCCCAAGGCCGACGCCGACAAGGCCAAGGAAGCCCTCGAGGGCGTAGGTGCCACCGTCGAGCTCTCCTGACCCCACCCAACTCGCAGCGGGGTTCACGCGGGTGTTGTCAGCGGGGTGAGCGCATCCACCAACTCGGCGACGCTGTCGAGATCGCCGTGCCGCAAGCGCCGCCGAGATCATCGGACGATCGGTTGGCTGCCGATTCGTCGGTCACGGAATTTTCTGTTGAACCAAGGCTTCGCCGTCGTTTACCGCAGCGACCCGAGGTTCGATGTCGAGGATGGTCTCGATGCGGGCGAGCCGGTCGGTGTGGCCGAGCAGGATCCCATGGATCTCGGCATATCGTTGATTGACCTCGACGAACCGCTGGTCCACCTCCGAAAAGCGCTGGTTCATGTCGCTGCGGAGGGCCCCGATTTCGCTCGTCATGTCGCTGCGGAGGCTGTCGATTCTGCTGTTGGTGCTGTCAATTTTGCTGTTCGTGCTGGCGATGTCGGAGCGCAGGCCGTTGAGGCTGAAGAACAGCAAGCCGAACATGCCGGCCATCAGCGCGGCCACGACCGCCGTGGGGATCGGGATGGCGAGTTTGCGTGCACGCCGCGCTTGCGCCGTTACCGCCGCGGGCACCCCGGCTGCGGCGCCTGGGTGCGCCGTCGCTGACGCTGTTGGGGGAGCGACCGTCGGCTCTGCGGCGGGCAGGTCCGCGTCTGGCGCTGGCGGCGAGTCGCAGGGGGTGTCGCTCTCGGACACAGTGGAGATGGTACTCACGGCGGCTTCGAGGCGGGAACGCTCGGCTTCGGACACGGCGGGCTCCTTGACGGCGGCAGAGCTTGAACGTCAGCAGACCGTAGGCCGCCAGATTGAGGAACAAAAGTAATTTTCAGTATTTTTCAGTCAGCGATCACGGGACATTCAGTCGCTGGGGCATCAGACTGTCAAAACCCGACAGTCCCCGATCCGAACCAGCCGTGCCCTGCATGCCCGCATTGTCCCGCGCTCACCCAGCCGACACACGGAAATCCAGATCAATAAATCAAGCAGTCTCCTAGGCGGCGTCCGCCGGTTGTGACACCGGCACAGGCGGGGTAGCGTTGCCCGAGTCGTGGCACAGGTGGCCCTCCTCTTCGCGCACCCACCAGTCCCCAGCATCGAACCCCACCAGCGGGTGCCCTTCTTGCTGCGGACGCCTGCGACCGCACGCGCCTGCGGCCACTTGCCGCCTGCTGTGGGCAGGCACCTGCGACCCATCACCCAACAACTGAACCGCTAGGAGAGCCCGTTGTCGTCTCGTGTCGGCCGCGAACGTTATTCGTTCGGCAACCTCGACGAAGTCCTGGAACTCCCAGACCTCGTGTCCATCCAGAAGGATTCCTTCCAGAGATTCCTCGATGTCGGGCTCGCTGAGACCTTCTCAGACATCAGCCCCATCAGCGACTTCGGCGGGCATCTCCAGCTCGTCTTCTCGTTCGACCCCTTCGATGAGGATCTGCGCCCGCCGCCCAAGTTCTCCGTGGAGGAGTGCAAGGAACGCGACATGACCTACTCGGCGCCGATCTTCGTGCGTGCCGAGTTCAAGAACGCTCACACCGGCGAGGTCAAGGCCCAGACGGTGTTCATGGGCGACTTCCCGATGATGACTCCCAAGGGCACGTTCATCGTCAACGGCACCGAGCGTGTGGTGGTGAGCCAGCTCGTTCGCTCACCAGGGGTCATCTTCCAGCCCGGCGAGCGCTATCGGCTGCGCAACATGTCCAAGCACCAGCTGGTGACCGCAACCATCCACCCCTACCGCGGCGAGTGGATCGAGTTCGACGTCGAGCACAAGCCGGGCAAGGACCCCACCGCCGGCAGCCGTGTGGCCCGAAAGCGCCGACTCAGCATCTTCTCGCTGCTGCGGGCACTGGGCTACGGCGAGGACCGCTACCCCGGGCTGCTCGAACGGTTCGTCGAGCACTTCGATTTCCTCGAGCCGCAGTGGGACAAGGATCGCCTGGTCGCACCCTCGCAGGAAGAGTCGGTCATCGAGCTGTACAAGCGTGTCCGTCCCGGCGAGATGGCGACTGCGGATGCCGCCAACACCTACTTCCAGAACGCCTTCTTCGACGAGCGTCGCTACTCGCTGTCCAAGGTGGGCCGCTACAAGCTGAATCGCAAGCTGAGTCCCGAGCTGGACCGCGTCGCCGAGCTGTTCGATCTGGACTTCGTCGATGCTGACGATGCGCGGGCAGTGGATCATCCCGAGCTGATCCGGCCCGATCCGGAGTCGACCGTGCTCACCCGCAGCGAGGTGCTGGCCACCGCCAGCTACCTGCTGCATCTGGCCAATGCCGAGCCCGGCTACCGGCTCGACGATCAGGATCACTTCGCCAACCGTCGCATCCGCTCGGTGGGCGAGCTCATCCAGAACCAGGTGCGCATCGGGCTGAGCCGCATGGAACGGGTGGTGCGCGAGCGCATGACCACCCAGGACGTCGAGGCGATCACTCCCCAGACGCTCATCAACATCCGGCCGGTCGTGGCAGCCACCAAGGAGTTCTTCGGCACCAGCCAGCTCAGCCAATTCATGGACCAGGTGAACCCGCTGTCGGGCCTGACCCACCGCCGTCGCCTCTCCGCGCTCGGCCCGGGCGGGCTGTCGCGTGAGCGCGCCGGCTTCGAGGTGCGCGACGTGCACTTCAGCCATTACGGCCGCATGTGCCCCATCGAGACGCCTGAGGGGCCCAACATCGGTCTCATCGGGGCGCTTGCCACCTTCGCCCGTGTCAATGAGTTCGGCTTCATCGAGTCGCCCTACCGGGTCGTCAATGACGGCAAGGCGACCCACGAGGTGCGGTATCTGACCGCGGATGAGGAAGAGGAGTTCGTGGTCGCGCAGGCCAACGCGCCGCTCAACCCCGACGGTTCGTTCCGCAACCCCCGCGTGCTGGTCCGCAAGAGCCCCCAAGGCGCCAGCCTCGAGGATCTGCGGCTGCAGATGGAGCGCGACACCTACTTCGCGGCCACCACCGAGATCAGCTACGTGCCGGCGTCGGAAGTCCAGCTCATGGACGTCTCGCCGAAACAGATCGTGTCGGTGGCCACCGCGCTGATCCCGTTCCTCGAGCACGACGACGCCAACCGGGCGCTCATGGGCGCCAACATGCAGCGCCAGGCAGTGCCCCTGCTGCGGGCCGAGGCCCCCTACATCGGCACCGGCATCGAGGGGCTGGCCATGGCCGACGCCGCCGAGATGGTGCTGTCGGAGACCGACGGCGTTGCGACCGACATCACCGGCGATCAGGTCGTGCTCGAATCCGCCGACGGCGACGAGCACGTGTACCCGCTGCTCAAGTTCCGGCGCTCCAACCAGGACACCTGCATCAACCAGAAGGCACTGGTCCGCCCCGGCGACAAGGTGTCTGCGGGGCAGGTGATCGCCGACGGCCCCTCCACCGACCACGGCGAGCTGGCACTGGGCAAGAACCTCCTCGTCGCCTACATGGCCTGGGAGGGGTACAACTTCGAGGACGCCATCATCCTGTCCGAGCGTCTCGTGAAGGACGACGTGCTGACGTCGATCCACATTCACGAGTACGAGATCGATGCCCGTGACACCAAGCTGGGACCCGAGGAGATCACCCGGGACATCCCCAACTTGGCCGACGACATCCTCGCCGACCTCGACGAGCAGGGCATCGTGCGCATCGGCGCCGAGGTCGAGCCGGGTGCGGTGCTGGTCGGCAAGGTCACCCCCAAGGGCGAGACCGAGCTCACCCCCGAGGAGCGGCTGCTGCGGGCGATCTTCGGCGAGAAGGCCCGCGAGGTGCGTGACACCTCGCTCAAGGTGCCGCACGGCGAGAACGGCGTGGTCACCGATATCCGGGTGTTCAGCCGCGACGCCGACGACGAGCTGCCGCCTGGCGTGAACCAGCTCGTGCGCGTGTACGTGGCTCAGAAGCGCAAGATCAGCGTGGGCGACAAGCTCGCCGGCCGTCACGGCAACAAGGGCGTGATCTCGAAGATCCTGCCAGTCGAGGACATGCCGCACCTCGCCGACGGCACTCCGGTCGACATCATCCTGAGCCCGCTGGGCGTGCCCAGCCGCATGAACGTCGGTCAGGTGCTCGAAGCGCACCTAGGGTACGCGGCCCGCTGGGGCTGGAAGGCGACCGACGCGAACGGCAATGAGCACATGGTCGGCACTGAGCCGGTCAGCAACACTGCCCGCAAGACGCGTCCCACCACCCAGCCGTCGGTGTTCATCGCCACGCCGGTGTTCGACGGCGCCCGCTGGGACGAGGTCGAGGCCGCGGGCCGCCATCCCACCATCCAGCAGACGCTGGCGAATCTGCGTCCCGAGTCGATCACCGGCGATCGGCTCATGACCGACACGGGCAAGACGACGCTCTACAACGGGCGCACCGGCGAGCCGTACGACGAGCCGATCATGGTGGGCTACAGCTACATCCTGAAGCTGGCCCACCTGGTGGACGACAAGATCCACGCCCGGTCCACCGGTCCGTACTCGATGATCACCCAGCAGCCGCTGGGCGGCAAGGCGCAGTTCGGCGGCCAGCGCTTCGGCGAGATGGAGGTGTGGGCGCTCGAGGCCTACGGCGCCGCGTACTGCCTGCAGGAGCTGCTCACCATCAAGTCAGACGATGTGCTGGGCCGGGTGCGGGTGTACGAGGCGATTGTCAAGGGCGAGAACATCCCCGAGCCCGGCATCCCCGAGAGCTTCAAGGTGCTCATCAAGGAGATGCAGGCGCTCTGCCTCAACGTGGAGGTGATGTCGACGGCCGGCCAGCAGATCGACATCCAAGGCCTCGACGAAGACGTCTTCCGCGCCGAGGAGTCGCTGGGCATCGACATCAGCCGACCCGAACGCGGCAGCGACGAAGAAGACGAACTGCGCCGCCAACGCGTTTGAGCGGCACTGACGACCACTGACCGAGGCTCGACGAGCCAGACACACGGGGCCAGAAACACTCACATGATCGACGTCAACGACTTCTCTGACATCCGGATCGGCTTGGCTACTGCCGACGCCATCCGCACATGGTCCAACGGCGAGGTGCGCAAGCCTGAGACCATCAACTACCGCACGCTCAAGCCGGAAAAAGACGGCCTGTTCTGCGAGAAGATCTTCGGCCCCACCAAGGACTGGGAGTGCGGCTGCGGCAAGTACAAGCGCGTCCGGTTCAAGGGCATCATCTGCGAGCGATGCGGCGTGGAAGTCACCCGCTCCAAGGTGCGGCGTGAGCGGATGGGCCACATCGAGTTGGCCGCACCGGTCGTGCACATCTGGTACTTGCGGGGCACTCGCTCGTGGCTGGCGTACTTCCTGACCGGCCTCGATCCACGCCAGGAGCTCAAGGCCAAGGCGCTTGAGCGGGTCATCTACTTTGCCGCCAATCTCGTCACCAAGGTCAACAGCGAGAAGCTGCACACCGACCTGCCCCAGCTCGAAGCCGAGAAGGCCGAGGAGCTCGCCGTCATCGACGAGGAGCTGGCCGAACGGCGTGCTGAGCGGCTCAAGGAGCTGGAAGACGAGCTCGCATCGCTGGAATCCGAGGGTGCGCGCGACCGCGAGATGAAGTCCAGCCAGCGCGAAGCCGACCGGGACCTCGAAGCGCTGGACGAGGAGGCCGCCGAGGAGAAGGACCTCGTCGAGCGGACCTTCGGCGCGCTTTCTGATCTGCACGAGCGGATGATCGTCGACGACGAGGATCTGTGGCGCGAGCTGGAGGACCGTTACGGCGCATACTTCGAGGGCGGCATGGGCGCAGAGGCCATCGCGCAGCTCATGGCCAACATGGATTTCGACGTCGAGGAAGCCGAGCTTCGCACCGCAATCGAGGCGTCCGACGGTCGCCGC
>JAJEIW010000298.1 GCA_022828045.1 Acidimicrobiia bacterium
AACCATCTGATGACGTGGAACCGGTCCCCCACGTGGCGGGCGTGGCCCAGCCGGGCGTCGATGGCTGCCTTGTATGCCGCCGAACCGTGAGACGCCCCTCGAACGCCGGATGATCCTCGCAGAACCGCCGCCCGCCGCACCGCTCCCACACCACGCGCCACCGGCCGGCCCGACACCTCCAGGTCGCGCACCTTGTCGTCACGGCGGTCATGGGTCCGCCCGCTCGGCGTCCCACAGTACGGGCACTTCGGGCGCACCACCGTCGACGCGACCCGCACCCACAGCCGCTCGGGCACATCCGCGACGACCCCCAGCACCCTGATCTGCGGCAGCCACAGCCGCACCGACACAGCATCTCTCGCCATTGAGGCCCTCCAAGGCTCGGTGTCTGCAAACACCGATCCCAGCAGGGCCTCGACCCGTCAACGCGGACCCCCGACCCCCACATCCCAACAAAAGACGAAGCGCCTTCGAACTAGCGGGCGCTAGAGCAACCCCAGTGCGGGTACCTCGAGGTGCTTGCGGAGCTGGGAGAGAAACCGACCGCTCGTGCCTCCGTCGATGAGCCGGTGGTCGAACGTGGCTGAGATAGTCATGACCGGCACTTCGACAGGGTTGCCGTTGTTCAGCCGTACCTGCGGCCGGGCGGCGCCGATCTACGACACCACCGGGCTGACGGCATTGACGGTGGCGAACCTGGTCTACGAGATGCTGTGCGTGTTGCCCGGCGTGGAGTACCGCTACTGGGACTGGGCGCCGGGCAGCGCATCGCGTTCGCTCCATGCGCGACAGATTGAGGCCTCAGTCCGCGTTGTGCTCGGCCCGTAGCGCCTCGATGTCCAGCCCGACGCTGTCGACGATGCGCACAAATGACTCCCAATGCGCCGACATGATCTCGACTGGCGCTCGGGCCTCGATGTTGCGCCAGCCGCGCCCGCCCGGCAGGCAGATCTCGTCGACACCCGGGCGCCGCTTGGCGCTCTTGACGTGGTCGACCAGCACGTCGGTGCGGCGGCTG
The DNA here is from genome assembly GCA_022828045.1 of Acidimicrobiia bacterium. GTDB lineage: Bacteria > Actinomycetota > Acidimicrobiia > Acidimicrobiales > Poriferisodalaceae > Poriferisodalis. The sequence goes on from JAJEIW010000298.1 coordinate 1,019, forward strand.
GCCGCGCGCCGCGCCCAAGAACTGCTCGGCTACGCCCTCTACGACGCGTCGTCAGTCGGCGGCGGCTACCTCGGCTACCACGACATGAGCGACCCGATGCGCCTGTTCGACTGATCCGGCCGGGTTCGCCAGACCATTGATGCAGATGCGGTCGATGGGCTGGGGCGTTGGCATTCACTCCGGCGGTGTCCGGTTCAGCTCGGTCGGCGTCCAGCCCAGGGGCGGCTGGGGCGGACTGATGGGCTCGGTGCCGCGCAGCCGCAGGTGCCCGATCAGCAGGCACACGAGACTTGCTGCTGCCGCTGCGATCCATGTCGGGCCTGCTCCCCATGCTTCGTACATCGCTGCGGCAGGCAGGGCCGCAATTCCGGCACCCAGCACTTCTGCGGCACCCATCAGGCCGAGCGCGCCGGCCTGGCGCGCTTCGGGGACGGAGCGGGACACCGCAACCTGGCCCGCGGTGAAGCCGTACCCGTCTGCGATGCCTGCGATGGTCATCACCGCGACCACCGGCCAGATTCCGGGAATCAACCCGTAGCTGAAAGAGACCGCGGCCGAGATCGCCATGCCGATGATGGCGACGCGAGCAGGCCCCACCCGATCTGCCGTACGACCCGCGCGCGTGCTCACCAGTGCGATGGGAATGGCGAAGATCGTGAATCCGATGCCGGTTTCGAGTGCTCCGCCCCCGCGGTCCACGAACATCAGCGGGAGCACGGCTTCGAAGGCGCCGATCAGGAAGAAGTAGCCGAAGATCAGCAGCAGTGCGCCTTGCAGGCGGCGATACGCGAGCAGATCGGTGGATTGCCGTGCGCGCCGGGTCTGCTGGCCCCGATCCTGCGGCAGGCGAGCGACGAACGGCAGGAACACGGCCATGCCGATGCCGTACACCACAAAAGGCAGGCGTACGCCCCCGATCTCGGCAAGAAAGGCGGCGCAGATCGGGCCCAGGATGAAGCCGATGATCTCGCCGATGATGAGCCGGCCGAGGTTCTCGCCGGCTCGCAGTGGATCGAGCACGGTTGCCGCCCGGCGCAATCCCGGCAACAGCAGCCCGCCGGCAAAGCCCAGCGCTGCGCGCGACGCAATCCAGATGGGAACGGCATCTCCCACTGCCATCACAAACAGCGATGCGGCACTGATGGCAATGCCGGCCATCGCCATGAGGCGGCCGTAGCCGCGGTCTGCGAATGGCGCCAGAACGATCTGAGCGACGAACGAGGCCAAGAAGCCGGCCGCCACGATGATGCCGACACTGATGTCGCGAAATCCGAGTTCGTCGCGGAGCTCGCCTATGACGGTCACGATGGCTCCGATTGCGCCGCTGGTGACTCCCATCACAATCTGGAAGGGCAGCAATGTTCCAGAGTTGCGATTCACCAACAGATCACCGTTCGCCGGATCGCAGGTCATCGGTTCCCAGATCATCGACGGAAGCCAGCGTCGAACCGGTCGACATCAGTTCCAAGATCGTGCCGAGGGGATCCCGGCAGTAGACGACCTCGGCGCCTCCCGGATCGAGGCGGACGGGATCGCCCATCCGGCCGCCGCCGAGCTCGACTACCTGGTCGAGCGCTTCGGTCACGTCGGTGACCTCGATAGCGAGGTGGCGCAGACCCAGTTCGTGAGCATCCAACCGTCCGGGGGCCTGACCGGTCTGCGCTGGAGCGGTGTACTGCCACAGCTCGAGGTACGAGCCTGAGCCGCGCAGCATCACGCCGTCGGCCGCCGAGCCGCTCAGCCCAACCGCCTGGTCTTCCAGAGGCGCAGGCGCCCGCCAATGGTCGCGCTCGATGATCTCCATGTCACACAGCGCGGTGTAGAACTGCACGGCTGCATCGAGATCGTCGACGAGTCCCGCGTGGTGGATGCCGTGAACCTTCACGCAGCGAGTTCGAACCGCTCGCGGACCTGGACGAGGTTCCCTGACGGCTCTCGCAGGCAACCCGTGACACCTCCGATGCGGTCGTCGTGTGCCGGTGCCGAGATCTCCTCGAAACCGGCGGCGACAGCGTCGGCGTAGGCCTGCGTGACATCGGCAGCTTGATACAGCACCGACGAGATCACCGGTCCGTGACGATCCATGAGCGCGTGCTCAGCGTCGAGTGCGGGCGTCGCCAGCACGCTGACACACTGGCGGTCGTCGTAGGTGTGGTCGGCGAGATAGACGACTCCGTCGTTATCGCTGCGCGCATCGTGCACGATCCGCTGGCCCAGTACCTCGCAATGCCAATCGACCTGTGTGTCCAAGTCTTGGCACAGCTGCACGACCCCGAGCGTCTGCAGCCCGACATGGCCGACGGGACGGAACTCGACGTCGGGGGTCTTGAAGCTGCCGACGTATTCCATGATCTCGACCCAGCGTCCCTCGGTGTCGATGGCCACAAAGCCGTTGTACGTGCCGCCGAACTCCTCATAGAGCATGGCGACGGTGGCACCCGCCGACCGCAGGTGATCGACTGTCTCAAGTGCGTTGGGGACGATCCAGCAGATGTGGTTGATGCCTGAGCCGTGCTCGGCAAACCACTTGCGTTCGTACTCGAATTGGTACGGCGGCGCTTCGAGTTGCATCTGGAACGGGCCGCCGCAGGCCAGGAAGGTGTAATCGACGCCTCCCTCGCCGGTGTGGTGCATGTCGGCGTAACCCTCCCAGTAATACGCGGGTATGGCGTGATACCAGCGCAGCCAGTTCCACATAGCGTCGCGTGGCTGACGTTCGTAGATGCACAAGTGGTGGAGCTGATAGGCGGGTGCCTGCACGGAAACGGCCCTTCGGTGAGGCAGTGGGCGCTAGCGCTTCAGGTCGTTGCGGTGTCTGACGCTTCAACGACGCTTCGAGTCAGTGGGTGCTAGCTCTTCAGGTCGTTGAAGATGGTCTGCCAGCGCTGGCGGTCGCCCTTGTAGGGGGCGTAGAAGCTGACTCGGTCGACCACGTCGTCGAAGCGGCGCTTCAGCTCGGTGGCCACCTGCTCGGGCTCGGCCACTACGGCGAACGCATCGAGGATGTCGTCATCGACCAGGTTGGCCATCTCGACCCAGCGGCCCTCCTTGGACATGGCGTTCAGCTCGGTCTGCATGTCGCCCCAGCCATGGCAGTCCAAGACCGGCCGGTACGCCGGCGTGGAGCCGTAGAACGCCACCTGCTGCTTCGTCGCCTGGCGCGCCTTCTCCATGTCCTCTTCGGTGTTGCCGGTGACGATGAACGACGGCCCCGAGATCGTGATCTCGCTGGGGTCACGCCCGGCTCTGGCAGCACCCCGCTCGAGCGCCGGGATCGTCTCCTCGCGCAGGTACTTCTCGGTGGTGAAGCCGTGGCACAGGAAGATGTCGCAGGTCTCGCCCGCCACCGCGGTCATCAGCGGGCCCACACCGGCCAGCGCCAGCCGCGGCGTGCCGTAGGGATTCGGCCCAGGGTCGAAGAATGGGGTCATCAGCGTGTGCTCGTAGAAGTCGCCCCGGAAGTCCAGCTTCTCGCCGTTGTTCCAGCAGTCCCAGATGGCCTTGACCGCCATGATCATCTCGCGCATGCGGGCCGCCGGCTTGGACCACTCCATCGAGAAACGCCGGGTGATGTGCGGACGGATCTGGCTGCCCAACCCCAGGACGAACCGCCCTTCCGACAGGGTCTGGATGTCGTTGGCGCTGTAGGCCAGTGTCATCGGGTTGCGGGCGAAGCCCACCGCGATGTTCGTGCCGAGGTCCACCGTCTCGGTCGCATGTGCGATGAGCGGGAGCATCGTGAACGGATCGTGGCTGGTCTCTGGCACCCACAAGCCGTCGTACCCCAACGCTTCCTGCTCTCGGCTCGACTCCATGAGGTTGTCGAATCCGCTTGTGATTCCGAGGCCGCCGTCTACCTTCATGGCCGGGACCATAGCGGTCCGCAACGGCACCGTCCGCGGAACGTGCGTCTGCAGTGGCCCGCGACGCCGGCCACTCCGGCGACCACTCCCAACTGCGCCCCAATCAGCGAGTGATCGGGCGCTAGCTCTTCAGGTCGTTGAAGACGGCCTGCCAGCGCTGGCGGTCGCCTTGGTAGGGGGCGTAGAAGCTGACCCGGCCGACGACGTCGGCGTAGCGGCGCTTCAGCTCGGTGGCGACCTGTTCGGGTTCGGCCACTACGGCGAACGCGTCGAGGATGTCGTCATCGATCAGGTTCGACATCTCGATCCAACGGCCCTCCTCGGACATCGCATGCAGCTCGGTCTGCATGTCGCCCCAGCCGTGGCAGTCGAGCACGGTCCGGTACGCGGGTGTGCGGCCGAAGAAGGCCACTTGCTGCTTGGTGGCCTGGCGCGCCTTCTCCATGTCCTCTTCGGTGTTGCCGGTCACGATGAACAACTCTCCCGAGATGGTGATCTCGCTGGGATCGCGGCCCGCTCGGGCAGCACCCCGCTCGATTGCCGGGACAGTCGCTTCACGCAGGTATTTCTCGGTGGTGAAGCCGTGGCAGAGGAAGATGTCGCAGGTCTCGCCTGCCACTGCGGTCATGAGCGGGCCCACACCGGCCAGCGCCAGCCGCGGCGTGCCGTAGGGATTCGGCCCGGGGTCGAAGAACGGGGTCATCAAGGTGTGCTCGTAGAAGTCGCCGCGGAAGTTCAGCTTCTCGCCGTTGTTCCAGCAGTCCCAGATGGCCTTGATCGCCATGATCATCTCGCGCATGCGAGCTGCCGGCTTGGACCACTCCATCGAGAAACGCCGGGTGATGTGCGGGCGCAGCTGGCTGCCCAGACCCAGGACGAACCTGCCCTCCGACAGAGTCTGGATGTCGTTGGCACTGTAGGCGAGCGACATCGGGTTGCGGGCAAAGCCCACCGCGATGTTGGTGCCGAGGTCCACCGAAGACGTGGCGTGCGCCATCAGCGGGAGCATCGTGAACGGGTCGTGGATGGTCTCGGGCGCCCACAGGCCGTCGTAGCCCAGCGCCTCCTGCTCGCGGCTCGACTCCATCAGGTTGTCGAAGCCGCCGTCTGTGCTGATGCCGCCGTCCACCTTCACGGCGGGGACCATACCGCTGTGCGGTTGCCGTGCCCGAGGGACGCTGCGTCCCCAGACGTCACCTCATCGCGGACAGGTCACAGATCGGCCAGCACCGCTTCTGCGCGTTCGGCAAGCGCCACGATGCTGCGGGGGAACTCGTGAACCTCCGGGGGAATCTCCGGAATGGCGCCGCCCACATAACGGGCATGCACGCCCTCGAGAATGCACGCCAACCGCCAGCTCGCGAACGCGAAGAACCATCTCACGGCGCTGACGTCACGGCCGGTCAGCTCGCCGTAGGCGTTCGCCAGCTCCTCGCGAGTCCAGAAGCCCTCGGCTGCGGTGGCGTCGTGGCCCAGGGGATTGAAGCCGTCGCCAGGCTCCACCCAGTAGCCCAGCGAGAACCCGAAGTCGGCGAGCGGGTCGCCCAGCGTCGAGATCTCCCAGTCGAGCACGGCCGCCAATCCGCCGTCGACCCGCGACAGGCAGTTGTCCAAGCGGTAGTCGCCGTGCACCAGCGTGGCCTCGGTCTGGGGCGGAATGGACGCCACGAGCAGATCGTGGACGCTCTCGATGATCGGCAGATCCCGCGAGGTCATCGCATTGAACTGGCGACGCCACACATGAAGCTGCCGGGCGACGTAGTCGTTCGGGCGGCCGAGGGTGTCCAGACCGGTTGCCTCGAGATCGGTGTCGTGGATGGCGGCCTGCACTTCGACCAGTTGTCGGCTCAGCGCGCCCCGGGCCTCAGGCGTGAGCAGATCGGCATCGGCCAGCGAGCGCAGCACGGTGCCGTCCACGAACTCGGTCACGTAGAAGTCGGCGCCATTGACGTCGGCATCAGTGCAGAGGCCCACCACCGGCGGTGTCGGGACCGGCGTCGGCTCCAGCGCAGCCAGGATGCGGTGCTCGCGAACCATGTCGTGCGCCCCGGCCAGCAAGTGCGCCAGCGGCGGTCGGCGCAGCACCCACCGGCAGCCCGTGGCGTCGCTGACGCGGTAGGTGAGGTTGGAGTGGCCGCCGGCGATGATCTCGAACAGCAGCGGCGGGCTGAGCTCGACCCGGTCGGCCAGCCAAGCGGTCACTGGCGCCGCATCGATACCCGCGACTGCGCCGCTGCCTTGCTCGATCGCACCAGACATCGTTCTGCTCTCCCCAGGTCGACGTCGATGGTCTCCATGATGGCCTCAGCCCTCCGGCAACGCCCGGTTCGAGTGGCGCGACGCTGCGCCAGCCTCACCGACGTGGAATTTGAGATAACTGGAACCCATTGAAATCTATTGGAAAATACCGTAAGTTTCTCCATAAGGTCACAGACATGCGGGCGCCGGGCGCAGGGCCCTCAGCAGACGGACCCTCAACCGACTGGCGTTCCGCGCTGGCCGAGTTGGCGGGTGTCGCGCGCCGAGCCGGCACGGTGCCAGTGCTGGTCGCGGCCGGGGCACTCGTTGCTGTCGTGGGCGTCGGTTTCCTCGTGGGCGTGTGGCACGGTGCGCCTGCGCCGATTGAGCTGCCTGCTGCAGCGCAGGGTGCGCCGCTGCCGATCGCGACAACGCAGCCTTCGATGCTGCGAGTTCACCTTGCCGGCGCCGTCGCCCAACCGGGGTTGTACGAGATACCCGCTGGCTTCAGGGTGGGCGACCTGGTCGACGCTGCCGGAGGGCCCGTCGCCGGTGCCGATCTGGCAGCCGTCAATCTGGCCGAGCGGATGCGGGACGGCCAGCAGATCTATGTGCCGCTCGTGGGCGAGCAGCCCGTGATCGACGCTGGCGGTGCCGCCACAGGCACGACCGGGCCGATCGACGTCAATGCTGCGACAGCGCCCCAGCTGGAAGGGCTGCCCGGCATCGGCCCGTCGCTGGCGGCGGCGATCGTGGCCTACCGGTCCGAGAACGGTCCGTTCGCGACGCTGGACGAGCTCGAAGAGGTGCCCGGAATCGGGCCGGCCAAGCTGTCGCAGCTCAGGACCCATGCGAAGGTCTGATGCGCCGGGGGTCGCACTGGCGGCACCTCGGCGGTTCGGAGGGCTGAACGCAGTCGACGATCGCTGGATCGTGGCAGGCGCATTCGGCACCGCGATTGGAGCGATATGGGCGCCCGGCGTGTCGTGGTGGTGGGGAGCTCCGCTGATCGCTGCCGGTGTCGCCTCCCGCGCGCGGGTGCTCATCCCGTTGGGACTGCTGCTGCTGGGTGCGGCGGCGATGGGAGCACAGCTCAGCCAGCTCGAAGCAGCCGTCGGAGGAGACGTCGAGGGCGACGTCGTCCTCACCGCAGATCCCGAGTGGCGGGCAGGTGCCCTGGCTGTCCCATTCAGCGCGACAGTCGACGGCGAACGCTTCCGATGGGAGGGCTGGGCACGCGGTCCGGCTGCATGGGCATTGGAAGACGCCGCCATGGGGGAGCGCTGGCACCTGAGCGCGGCGGCTGAGCCGGCCGACGCTGCGGACCGGAACTTCATGTGGCCGCGCCACCTCGCGGGCGGAGCACAGATCCACACGGCGCAGCGCATCGACGGCGGCGCTGCGCCGTTCCGTGTCGCCAACCGCTTGCGAGATGGCGTTGCCGCCTCAGCGACGTCGCTGTCACAGCGTGACGCCGCACTGCTCGCAGGATTTGTGTACGGCGACGACCGCGGGCAGCTGCCCGAGGTGGTGCACGACTTCCGCGCTACCTCACTGACCCACCTGCTCGCGGTATCGGGTTCGAACGTGGCGTTCGTGCTGCTGTTGTTCGCTCCGGTGCTGGCGAGACTGCGACCGATGGTGCGGCTCGGCGCAGTCGGGCTGCTGCTTGCTCAATTCGCCGTGCTGACCCGCGGGGAGCCATCGGTGCTTCGGGCGTGCGTGCTGGCCACCCTGGCTGTCGGTGCGCATGCGATCGGCCGGCGAGCGTCCGCGCCTCGACTGCTGGCGACGGCTGTCATCGTGCTGCTGGTGGTGGACCCGCTGCTGGTGCGTTCAGTGGGCTTTCAGCTCTCGGTTGCCGCCACGGCTGCAATCGTGCTCGGGGCGGGCCGCGTCGCCGGACTGCTGCGAGGGCCTCCCTGGCTGCGGCTCGCGCTCGCAGCGACGCTGACGGCGCAGGCAGGCGTGCTGCCGGTCCAGCTCGCTGTGTTCGGCTCGCTCCCGCTGGCCAGCATCCCGGCCAACGTACTGGCCGGTCCGATCGCGGGGCCGGCCATGGTCTGGGGCCTCGTCGCAGGCCTGGTCGGCGGTGAGGCCGGAGACGCAGTCGCGGCAATCCTGCACCTGCCGACGAGGCTGATGTTGGGCTGGGTCGCCGCCGTCGCCCGCTGGGGAGCGGGACTGGGCTGGCCCTACATCGAGGCGCCCGAGATTGCGGGCATCATCGCGGTCGCAGGCGTGTGCACGGCCGTGGCGTTGTGGGGCCGCCGACGCATGGCCAGCCTCGGCGGCCTGGTGACGGTGGCATTCGTCATCGGGGTGTGGGCAGTGGCGGGTACCCACCAGGCGCCGCCGCCGCAGGGCGCGCACTTGTGGGTGCACGATGACAACCCCGCAATCGTCGTCATCGATCGCCCCGATGCCGCGAGGGCACTCGACCATCTCGCCACGACAGGCATCGACGACATTGACGTGCTGGTCGCCAGCTCAGCAAGCCGGGCCGGCCGCGAGGCCGTACGGGCGCTGGCCGCACGCCACGAGATACGCAGCGTGCTCGCGCCCGAGCGCCTCGGCGGCGCCGTTCCGTACACGCCGGTACGCGAGCCGATCACGGTCGGCGGACTGCAGATCGAAGCTGTCGGCGAGCGACTTGCTGCAACCCCCGCAGTAGCGTCGAATGGATGGCAGGCGGAACCGTGAGGCTCATCAGCGGTTCCGACGAGATCCTCACCGCCGAAGCCGTGCTTGCCGCAGTCGACGACCTGGTGGGAGACGCCGACCGGGCCGAAGCACTCCACGAGTTCTCAGGTGACGAGTACACGGTCGAAGACCTCGTCATCGCGGCATCGACGCCGCCCATGCTGGCCACGCACCGGGTCGTCGTCGGCCGCGGACTGAGCCGTTTTGGATCGCCCGACCTCGCAGCTCTCATCGCGTGGCTCGACGATCCGTGCCCGACCACTGATCTCGTCTTGGAATGGGACGCCGGCCGCATCCCCAAGAAGCTCGCAGAAGCAGCCGAGACCGCTGGTGGCCAGCGAATCTCCGCCGACGTTCCGGGTGGGGCGCGCAACCAGAAGACGTGGGCCACCGAACGGATCGCGGAGTCGTCGGTGGAGCTCGATGCCCGAGCCCGTGCGACGGTCGTCGAGCACCTCGGCTCCGATCTCAGCCGCCTGGGCTCGATCCTCGAGACGCTCGAGGCCGTCTACGGCGCAGGGATGCGCCTCGGCCCCGACGACGTGCTGCCGTACCTGGGCGCCGAGGGCGATGTGCCGCCTTGGGAGCTGACCGACGCGATCGACCGGGGCGACGTGGGCGCGGCGCTTGCCGTCCTGCAGCGAATGTGGGGCGCCGGTCGCCACCCGCTTGCCGTTGCTGCGTCGGTGACCGGTCACATCACCCGCATGGCTCGCCTCGACGGCGCTGCCGCAGCGAACGAAAAGGAAGCGGCGAAAGTCCTCGGAATGCGCGGCTCCACTTTTCCCGCCCGCAAGGCACTCGATGCCTGCCGCCGGAGGGGGAGCGACGGCATCGCGCGCGCCGTCGAACTGGCGGCCGCGGCCGATATGGACATGCGCGGGCGGTCGGGGCTCGATCCTCGCTGCATCACCGAGATTCTGTGCGCCCGGCTTGCCGCCGGCGCTCGTTAGGGCTGGCTCGGGACCGGACGAACGAGAGCCAGGCCGGGCTTAGGCGCCGCGAGCAGCCCGGATAGCCAGCCGCGACTTGCGCCGCCCCGCCTCGTTGCGGTGGATGACGCCCTTGGCGGCCGCCTTGTCGAGGCGCTTCTGAGCCAGGCGCAGCAGCTCGTCGGTGGGCTCGCCGGCAGCGGCTGCACTGGCGACGGCCTTCTCGCGGGTCCGCAGCTCGGAGCGCACAGCGCGATTGCGCACGCGGCGTGCCTCGTTCTGGCGATTGCGCTTGATCTGGCTCTTGATGTTGGCCACGCGGGCGAGTCCTTCTGCGAGTCGATCCGGCAGGCAAGAGGCCTGGCGAGCAGCACCGAACTGTCGCTGAACCGGCCCCGCAGGGTACCGTGCGGCCTGCAATGCCCAACGTGCCCCCTGAGCCGGATATTCGGCAGGATTCCGGGGCCCCAGGATCCTCCGGCCCCGGTTCGATACGCAATTTCTCGATCATTGCTCACATCGATCACGGCAAGTCCACGCTGTCGGATCGGATCTTGGAGTTGACCGGCGCGGTGAAGGAGCGCTCCATGCGCGCCCAGTACCTCGATTCGATGGATCTCGAACGCGAGCGCGGCATCACCATCAAGGCGCAGAACGTGCGGGTCGGCTGGCGCGGCCACACCCTGCATCTCATCGACACGCCCGGCCACGTCGATTTCGGGTACGAGGTGAGCCGCTCGCTGGCCGCGTGCGAGGGCGTCGTGCTGCTCGTCGACGCGGCGCAAGGCATCGAGGCTCAGACATTGGCGAACTGCTATCTCGCCCTCGAGGCGGATCTCGCCATCGTGCCGGTGCTCAACAAGATCGATCTGCCTGCGGCCGACCCGGACCTGTACGCGTCGGAGATCGAGCGGGTGCTGGGCATCGATGCCGGCGAGGTGCTGGCGATCTCGGCGAAGACCGGCGACGGTGTCGAGACGCTGCTCGACGCCATCGTCGAGCGCATCCCGCCGCCGAGCGGTGACCCGAACCACCCGTTGCAGGCCTTGATCTTCGACTCCCACTTCGATCAGTACCGGGGCGTGATCTCCTCGGTACGCGTGATGAACGGCCGACTGCACACTGGCGACCGCCTGCGCTTCATGCATGCCGGCGGGGTCCACCTTGCCGAGGAGGTGGGCGTGCGAGTCCCAGCGGCGACGCCGGCTGACGAGTTGGGCCCAGGCGAAGTCGGGTACCTCATCGCCGGCATCAAGGACGTCGCGGAGGCCCGGTCCGGCGAGACCGTGACCTCTGCTGTGGCTCCTGCAGACGCCCCGCTCGATGGCTACGACGATCCGAAGCCGATGGTGTTCTGCGGCCTGTATCCCGTCGACGGCGACGAGTACCCCGAACTGCGCGACGCCTTGGCGAAGCTGCGGCTCAACGACGCGTCGGTCTCGTTCGAACCCGAGACCTCGGGCGCGCTGGGCTTCGGGTTCCGATGCGGGTTTCTCGGCTTGCTGCACATGGAAATCGTGCGGGAACGGCTCGAGCGCGAGTTCGACCTGTCGCTCATTGCGACAGCCCCTTCGGTTGCCTACCGGGTGCGGACCAGCGAGGGCGACGACGTCGAGGTGGACAATCCCTCGGAACTGCCGCCGGCGGCGCAGGTCGACGAGATCTCAGAACCCATGCTGAACGTGTCCATCCTCACGCCGAGTGCATACACGGGCGCAGTCATGGACCTGTGCCAGTCGCGGCGGGGCTCGATGTCGCAGATGGACTATCTCTCGCCTGAGCGTGTCGAGCTGCGCTACGAGCTGCCGCTGGCAGAGGTTGTCACCGACTTCTTCGACCAGCTCAAGAGCCGCACGCAGGGCTACGCCAGCTTGGACTACGACCACGCCGGCTACCGGGCAGAACGCCTGGTGCGGGTCGACGTCCTGCTCAACAGCGAGCCTGTCGACGCGTTCTCGGCCATCTGCCACCGCGACGCGGCCTATCCCTACGGCAAGGCCATCACAGCCAAGCTGGCCGAGCTCATCCCGCGCCAGCTCTTCGACGTGCCGATCCAGGCGGCCATCGGCGGGCGGATCATCGCTCGCGAGACCGTCAAGGCGAAGCGCAAGGACGTGCTGTCGAAGTGCTACGGCGGCGACATCACCCGCAAGCGCAAGCTGCTCGAGCGGCAGAAGGAAGGCAAGAAGCGGATGAAGGCCATCGGGCGCGTCGAAGTGCCGAACGAGGCCTTTGTTTCCGCGCTGCGTCTCGACCAGTGACCGGTGCCCGCTGTTGGCTGAAGGGGCATCGGTAGCATCGCGAGGCAAGCTGCCACAGTCCGCACAGGATTGGCTGCGGAGGTGTCATGGACGAGCGCAGAGCCACGGTGCTGCGAGCGGTCGTGGAGAACTTCATCGAGAGCGCGCAACCGGTCGGCTCTGCTGCTGTGCTCTCGGAGACCCGTCTCGACGTGTCGCCTGCGACCGTGCGCAACGATCTTGCGGCGCTCGAAGCAGGCGGCTACCTGATGCAGCCGCACACCAGCGCCGGGCGCATCCCCACCGAGGCCGGCTACCGCTACTTCGTGGACGGCCTCGGGCCGGGCTCGCTGGACAGTGCCGAAGTGCAGCAGGTGCGTACGTTCTTCGCGCATGCACAGGGACAGATCGAGGAACTGCTCTCCGACACCAGCCGGCTGCTGTCGGATCTGACCGAGTACGCGGCGATGGTCGTGGCGCCCAGCCACGATCGCGACACGATCCGCTCTGCCCAGCTCGTCGACCTCGGAGGCGGGCGCCTGCTGGTTGTGCTGGTGATGTCGTCGGGGGCGGTCGAGCGCACCTACGTCGACGTGTACAGCAGCCCGGAGCTGATGGCCGCAGCCCAGGGGCATGCGACCGGCGCTGCCTCCGCGGTCCTCAACGAGGCGCTCACCGGTCGGGCAAGGTCCCGGCGGCTGGACGTCCGCGCAACCGGTGATGCGGGGACCGACGCGTTGGTGGATGCGGCGCTGTCGGCCCTCGCCGCTGACGAGCCTGCCTCGAGTGAGCTCTACGTGGGAGGCACCGCCAAGATCACCGAGCAGTTCGAAGCCGTGTCGTCGCTGCGGTCGGTGCTGTCGGTGCTGGAGGAGCAGCTCATGGTGGTGACGCTGCTGCGCGGCCTGGTGGATCGGGGGCTCAGTGTGGCGATCGGCTCAGAGACCGGCATGCAGCCGCTCGCCGAGTGCTCCGTGGTAGTCGCGCCGTACCAGGTCGACGGCGAGACCGTCGGCAGCGTGGGACTGCTGGGTCCGACTCGCATGGACTACCCGAAAGCGCTCGCCGCAGTGCACACGGTGAGCCGGAGACTGTCGGCCTCTCTCGGCGACGGCGACGGCACTCATGTGCCCGCAGGCGCAGCGGGCGCCGCACCCCACTAAGCCCGCGCCGGATGCCTGCCGACTACTACGAGTTGCTCGGCGTCAGCCGTGATGTCGGCGAGGGCGAGCTCAAGCGCGCGTACCGCCAGAAGGCACGCGAGAACCATCCCGATGCGAACCCGGGCGACGCCGGCGCCGAGGCCCGCTTCAAGGAGATCAGCGAGGCCTACGCCGTGCTCTCTGATCCCGAAGCGCGAGCAAGGTATGACCGGTTCGGCCACGAAGGCCTGCGCGGCGGCATGGGCGGACCGGCCTTCGACTTCGATCTGAGCGACATCTTCGAGTCGTTCTTCGGGGGCAACCCGTTCGGGGGGGGCCGATCCCGCCGGCCAGCGGGGCCGCCTCGCGGCGACGACCACGAGACAGTCATCGACCTGGAATTCGCCGAGTCCGTTTTCGGGGCTGATCGCCCCATCGACATACGGGCTCAGGTGAGATGCGACGACTGCGGCGGCTCGGGCGCTGCATCGGGAACCGTGCCGACAGTCTGCACCGTCTGCGAAGGTGTGGGCCAGGTGCGCCAGGTGCGCCAGAGCTTCCTGGGGCAGATGGTGACCACGGCGCCGTGCCCTCGATGCCGCGGGATCGGCGAGGAGATCGCCGAGCCGTGCAGATCATGCCGGGGCGAGGGGCGCCGCGCCGAACAGGTCTCGCTGGTCGTGCGGGTGCCGCCGGGCGTGGAGGGGGGCGCCACGCTGCGACTGAGCGGCCGCGGCTCTGTGGGACCCCGCGGCGGTCCGCCTGGCGACCTTTACGTGCATCTGCGTGTGCAGGAGTCCGATGTGTTCGTGCGCCAGGGCGACAGCCTCGTGGCAGAACTGCCGGTGACGATGCTGCAGGCTGCGCTCGGGACGAGCCTGACCTTCGAGACGCTCGATGGCCCCACCGAACTACGCGTGGCGGCAGGCACGCAGCCCAACGACATGATCCGCTTGAACGGGCTGGGCGTGCCGCGCCCGAACGGTCGGGGCCGGGGCGACCTGCACGTGGTCGTGAGGGTGGGCATTCCCAAGAAGCTCTCGAAGGCCGAGGCTGCGAAGCTGCGAGAGGTGGCGGCCGAGCGCGGCGAGACCGTGGTGGGAGGGCCAGACCCCGATGAGCCGGCGGGCAGCGAACCTCAGGTCGACGGCGAGTCGCCTGCACGGAACCGTCGCAAGCGGCGCAGCAGACGTTGACATGATCAGCCGCCGCCAGCACATCGATGCGCTGGTCGGGGAGCGCTTGCGTTCGGCGCGCAAACGACGTCGCATGACACTGGGCGATGTAGAAGCAGCCTCCGGCGGCGAGTTCCGCATCTCGGTGCTCGGGGCATACGAGCGGGGCGCTCGTGGCGTGGCGGTGCACCGCTTGCTGCGGCTGGCAGAGATCTACGGCGTCCAGCCCGCTGATCTTCTTCCGCACGAGTCCCCGGAGTCGCCCGACGACAGGTCGCACGCGTTGAGCGAAACAGCAGCTACGGCCGACGCATCGGTGTGCTTTCCGCCGGATGCGGTGCTGTGATGACAGCGCCGCCGACACGCACCGACCCGTCATCGGGGGAAGCAGAGCAGGACGTCGGCGACGATTTCGGCGTCTACGTCCATGTTCCGTTCTGTACCCATCGCTGCGACTACTGCGCGTTTGCGACCTGGACCGACCGCAGTCATCTCATAGCCGACTACATGGCGTGCTGCCGGGATCAGGCGCGAGCACTGGCCTCGGGCATGCCGCCGGTGACGTCGGTGTTCTTCGGCGGCGGCACGCCCAATCTGGTTGCACCATCGATGCTCGCTGCGGTGCTCGGCGAGCTGCCGCTGGCGCCCGGCGCTGAGATCACTGTCGAATGCAATCCGGACTTGGTCACGCCCGCGGGGATGCGTTCCTGCAGCGACATGGGCGTGAACCGGATCAGTCTCGGCGTGCAGTCGATGGTGCCCCACGTGCTGTCATCCCTGGGCCGCCAGCACGATCCGTTCATGGTCGCCGCGGCGATCGATGCCGTCTGGAGCACCGGTATCGGCCTGCTCAATCTCGATCTCATATTCGGCTCGCCCGCCGAGTCGATCGCCGACTGCGAACGCTCGCTGACTGCTGCGATCGCGTACGGACCTGATCATCTCAGCGTGTACGGGCTGACCCCTGAGCCGGGAACGCCCCTGGGGGACGATCCCTCCCGCCATCCCGACGATGACGACATGGCCGACAAGTACGTGATCGTCGACGAGATGCTGGAGCGCGCTGGCTATGAGATGTACGAGATCTCCAATTGGGCTCGGCCCGGCGCTCACTGCCGGCACAACCTGCTGTATTGGAACCAGGGTTCCTATGCGGGCATCGGCTGTGCGGCGCATAGCCACCGCGACGGCCGCAGGTTCTGGAGCGTGCGCACCCCCGAGCGCTATATCGGAGCGATCAGATCAGGGTCCTCGGTCGAGGCGGGAAGCGAGTCGCTCGACCCCGACGAGCGTCGGCTGGAGGCGCTGCAACTCGCGCTGCGCACATCGGCAGGTGTTCCCGCCGAAGCGGTGCCCGACGACGTGGCAGATCTGCTCATGCCGGCCGGCGACGGCCGTCTCAGGCTGACCGTGCGGGGACGGCTGCTGGCAAACGAGGTTGCCATCCGCCTGCACCACTCGCCCCACGGGGCTGCCTAGTACCCCTCAGGAATCGCTGTCGAGATGGGACGTGGCGGCCTGCCCGGATTCGATGCTCAGTTCGCCATAGTGCACCACCACGACATCGCAGCTCAAGCTGGGCAGTCCGCCCTTCTCGACGAGCGACCATTGCCCGCTCGGCAGCGTCAAGAGGCCCGCGAGTGCTTCGTGATCCGGATCCGCGCCCGGCTGCGTTTGTGGGCAGCCGACGTTGTCGGCATCACCGTCAGCGGTCTCGGGCGTGCCGCCAGGGGGACACTCATGGCGGGCGGTGCCGTAGAGCAGCGTCGCACCGCTGGGAGCGGAGTCGTCGGGGCTCGGTGTTGTCGTGGGAAGAGCCGGCGCGTTGTGGTCGTCGCCGGGTTCGGTCGGCGGCACACCGTCGACCTCGTCTGAATCCGTTCCGGACGCGCTGATCGAGGTGATGGGGGAGATCGGAACGTTGGCCGGATGCAGCGTGTCCACTGCGTCGGGCGCCCCCTCGCCGCTCAGCGCCCGCCAGCCGATGACGGCGACGATGACGAGCGCGACCGCCAGGGCAGCGGCGGCGACCCACCGGCGATCCAGCGCAGATGGACCCCGCTCAGTCCCGAGGAGGGGGCTGCGGATGTCGGCGTCGGCAGGAGCCGAACTCGCAGCATGACGGATTGCTGCGAGGCGGGCGATCCAGGATTGCAGCGCGTCGCCGTCATGAGGTGTTTCAGCCGCCGCGGCAGCAAGATCCCGGCTCGCGATCAGGGCGTCGCCGCAGTGCCGACGCTCTGACGCGGCTGCGACAGCACGATCAGTGCGCGTGAGCTCCGCCTCGGCTATCGCGGCGATGCTGGCAAGGTCCGTTCCGGGCGGATGCTGCTGGGGGTCGCTCGGCCCGGTGGCCTCGCCGAAGCCGCACAGCACGGGACGCAGGGGTCGCGCAAGCAGGATGTGGTCACGGCTCAGTGCACCGTGACGGATGCCTTGGCGGTGCAGTTCGGCCAGTGTCCTCCCCGCAGCAATGAGGACATCGAGTACATCGAACAGACCGAGCGGCGGATGCTCGGCGAGCGTGGCGGCTTCGAGATATTGCAAGCGCAGCTCGCAGCGGCCGTCGACGTCGTCGAACCCGACTGCGCTGACCACGCCCTCGATGCGAATGGCGTCGAGCAGTTCAGCTTCGTGGCGCAGCCGGGAACGCTCGGTCCCCGTGGCGTGCTTCACCAAGACGGCACTGCCGGTCCCGTCATCTCGGACTGTCGGACTCCTCAGCATTGTGGAAAGCTATAAAAAATCATAGAACAAACTCAAATTAATTCACCATTAGCGGCGGCTGTGGCTCTTCCGGTCAGATCGAGAGCTGAATGCGTCCCGTTGCCTCGGCCTCGATGTGTCTGGTCGCCGAGCCTTGAACGCTTCCGATCAAGCCGATGATCCGTCGTGCCGAGCCGGAGACAGAAACACGCACCGCCGCAGGGCCGGCCTGCGACACGATCACAGTGATCGAGTCGGGCTCGAAGACAGCAGACACACGGTCGGAGGTCGTGCGCTGAGCCCACGCTCGCAGGTGCCGAAGGCGGGAAGGATCCAGCCGGTACACGCCGTGTCGACGCAGGGCACTCTCGTCGACGGCGAGTGTGACCAGATCGTTCGCGAGCGACGACGCTGCCGAAGTGGCTTCGCGCTGGGCAACGAAGGCGGCGGCGCTGTCGACGGTGATGCTCCCCAGCAGCGTCACGATCAGCACGCCAACCGGCACCAGCAGCAGGGCCGTGCCCCGCTCGCAGCTTCCGATGACGGTTGCTTCGGCTCGACGCTGGCCCATGGTCGCGAATTGTTCAGGACGGGAATCGGCAGGGCGCCCGCCCGGCGAGTCCATGCCGGAACGGATCGACGATCTCGCTGGCGCGGGCACGCACGACAGTCGGAGACCGGCGTGCGTACGTCAGGGCGAGCCGGGGGACTTCCAAGCTGGCTTCGAACGTCACCCGCTCGCAGCGACGCAGTCGCGGTGTACCGACCGCAGCGATGGCCCTATCGCCGTTGGTGGAGTAGCCGGAGACAGCCCGGGTGCCTGCAGCGACAGCAGCGCCGGTGGCACCCGCTGAGCCGCGGCCGGGGTGCTCGACGAATGTCCGGACTGCTTCGCGAGCCCCGGAGGCAACGGCCAGCTTGGCATCCAGGGCTGCCCAGGCTTGGGCGAAGACCAGCGTGCCGACGACGAACACCAGCACCACGAACGGCAGCACTTCGGCCCCGACGAATCCGGATTCGTTCCGCGTGTCGGGCACCGTGCGCGACTCAATCGGCCGGACCGAATCGAGCCAGCTCTCGACGCATCTCGAACCTGCGCTCGATGCTCCGCAGGCTCGAGAGCGCGGATGCATCGAGGAGCAGGGTCGGGGGTCTCGCCACCACATCCAGCGCGACGACGTCGGGGGTCGTGGTCCACTGGATCGACTCGATGTCCATCGACGATCCGATGCGGGATCGCAGCCATCGTTCCGCATCGGCAAGGGCTGCGTGGCTCCCGCCATCGAAGGCAGCACGTCGCATTGCCTCGTGACCCGTTGCGGTGACGATCGAGGCGGCATAGAGGTGCACTGCGACTTGGACAGCCAGCATCAGGAACGCCCCGAACGCCAGCACGCTCCAGGGCAGCGCAACGAGCCCGACGCCGTCCTCGTCGCGGCACCGCATCACTTGCCGATCTTGGAGATCTCAGAGTTGGTGGTCTCTTCGGCGTTTTCCCACAGCGTCTTGAAGCCGACCCACATGAGCGCGCCCAGCGAGGCGATGATCAGCACGGCGATTGCCGCCGAGATCACCCCCTCGCCGTGTTCATCGCGTCCGCATCTGCGACGTCGCCACAGCAAGCTGGGCGCGCTGTGAACCTCGAACGCGCAGAGGCCGCTGCTGGCACACACTGCGCTGAGCGCGGCGAGGCCGTATTCGGGCGCAATCGCGAGAGCGGAGTGCCCGAGAGTTGCCAACAATGTCACTTCCATCACATGTCCTTTCCGTGGAAGCCAGTACTGGGGCGGGGCCTTGGTCGGCATGTCTTGGTGACCGTCACAGCGCCGCATAGCCGCGCAGCGCATCGCTGAAGGGGATCGCCAGCAAGACGGCTCCCGGAACCAGTGCTGCAACCGTGACGGGGATCCACACCTGCTCGTTACGGCGCTCGATGCGCTCGATGAGCCGACGGTGGGCTTCCATGCGGGCGGAGCGGACCTCGTCCGCGACCAGTGCGGCGATGTCCGTGGCGTCCGAGTGCAGGGTGAGCACGCCGACGAATCTCCGGATCTCAGCCGAGCCGGCGACATCGGCCCATTCGGCCAACGCCACTTCGACCGAGCTGCCGCCCGAGACTTGGGCGGTGACTCGCTCGAGATCGGCAGCGCAGAATCCCTTCCCGCGCTGGGCTGCAGCCCGCAGGGCGCCGGTCAGCGACATGCCGCTGGCAAGCAGCATGCCGATGTGCTCGGCAACGATCGGCAGCTCCTCGGTGATGTCTGCACGCCGGGCTGCCCCCTGCGCACTCAGACGCTGTTCAAAGGTGCCGTACGTTGCTCCGGCGGCCGCAAGCGACCCGCCCAGCGCGAGCGCGGCACTGGCGCCACCGAGGCTGAGCGCTGTCGCGCAAGCTGCGAGCGCCCCGACGGTGCAGGCGAGCTGCCGCGTGCGAAAGCTCGCTGGAGTGCGAGAGAGACCGGCCGCCGACAGCCGGGAGGCGAGTTCGGCATCTGCGTCGAGCAGGGCTCCGACTCGCCGGGGGAGCGGCTGTCGGGCGATCACTGCAGGAACACCCGCTTGCGCGGCGGGATTGCCATGATCCGGCCCGCCCAACACCAGCAGCCGACCACGGCCAGCACGCTGAGCACCACGAGCCACTGGCCGTCAGGCGCTTGGTAGGCCTCTCGACCGCGTCCGATGCTCAAGCCGATGACGGCCATGAACCCCGGCACCAGGGCAACGAAACTGCGCGCAAAGCGAGCGCCGGCCTGCTTGGCGTGCGCATCGGCGCGAGCAGCGGCTTCGGCGTGAGCGGCCTCCGCCAGAGCGCGCAGGCGAGCATCGAGTCGCACGCCGCCGATCTGGTGGGCGGCGAGCAGCGTCTCGCAGATGGCATCGGCGGTCGGGTCTGCGAGCGAGCGCTTGAGAACACGCAGCGATGCCTCGAAGTCGGTGCTCAAGGCCCACGTTCGGGCCGATTCCTCGAACGCATCGCGTATGCCCGCGGGGGCGTGGGCACCTGCGGCGAACAGAGCGGCCGGGATCGATTGATTCCGGTGTGCCACGCCGACGCGAATCTCTGCGAGCAGGCGCGGCCATGACTGCCGAGCATTCGCGGCTCGACGCCGCCGGCGATCCGCTGCCGCACGCCCAGGCAGTGCAGCGCTGCAGGCAGCAGCGAGTGCCGGTGCCACGAATCCCCCGAACAGCGCCCAGGCTGCGGTCCATCCTGCCAGTGCTGCTGCGACTGCGCCCAGGGCTCCCAGCAGGAGGCGCCGCGGCTCTGTGCCGCGGACCCCAGCAGGCGAGCCCGATGCCGCAGACCATCGGCGCGGAGCGAGCGGCACGCCCGTATATGACGTCGTGAGCAGCCACATTCCCAGCGCGCCGCAGACCGCAATCGCGATCCCGGTCACGACATCGTCCTTGCTGGCAGGATGCGTCGGTCATCGGCACCCGCGAGGTTGAAGCCGGCTGTCTCGAGCTGTGATGCGATCCGCCGCGGCATGTTCTGCGTGCGGATCGCCGGCTCGCCGGGCCGTTGGCTGGCGTACAGCAATGTCGACTCGAAGGTGACGACGCCATCGCTGCCTCGGGGATCCTCGGTCGCCGCGATCTCGGTCACGTGCACCCCGCGCGGACCTCGTTGGGTGTGCACGATCAAGTCGACCGATTCGGCCACGAGGTGGGTGATCGCCGCCACCGGCATGGCGCGGACCTCTGGGGCGAGCTGGCACATGAGCCGGAGCCTGCCCAGTGCCTGGCGCGCCGATCCGGCGTGGATGGTGGCGTATCCCGTCACGCCACTGGAGAGCGTCAGCAACAGCGGGACTGCCTCGCGGTCCCGGACTTCGCCCACGATTGCAACATCCGGCGCCATCCGGAGAAAGCCGGTGACCAGACGCCTCAGGTCCACTGGTGCCCGCTCGGCGTGCCTGGGCCGGGTCTGCATGGCAGCGACATTCGGCAGCGGTATGTCGAGTTCGAACACCTCCTCGGCGGTGACGACGCGCAGATGCGGTTCGAGTTCGGCGGCGCAGCATCCGAGCAGCGTGGTCTTGCCGCTGCCGGGTGCCCCTGCGAACAGGATCGACAACCGGGCGCGCACAGCGGCCCTGAGGAATTCTCCGATCTCGTCGCTCAGCGTGCCGTTGGCTGCCAGGTCGTCCAGGCTCGAGAACGGGATCCCGGTGAACTTGCGGATGTTGAAGATCAGGTTGCCGCCGCGGCCGATGTCAGGGTGAACGATGTGGAGCCTCGCGCCGTCGTCGAGCTGAGCGTCCTGAAGACCCTCCCCGGGATCTAGCTTGCGATGCGACGCTGTCGCGTCGTCGATAATGCGCGTCAGGGTGCGCCGGACGTGCTCGCTGTCGTGGAAGACCTCGGTGTGAGGACCGCAGGGTCCGCGGTGGCGCTTGACGAAGACCTCGTGCGGCGCGTTGACCATGATCTCCCACACGTCGGCGTCATCGAGCAGCGCTTCGAGCGGCCCGTACCCCAGCAGGTCGCGCCGGACCCGGTCGGCGAGCGCATCGGCATCGGTCACTGCGCGGCTGCGAACCCCGCGCTTGAAGTCGAGATTCCACTTCCGGATCTCCTCATGCGCGAGCGTCCTGATTGCCGCGTCCGCCCCCGGCGCACGGGGATCCACCCCGCAATGGCGAGCCCGTTCCGACACCGCGCGCTCGATCTCTGCAAGCGTTTCGAGATCCGTCATGGCGCGACCGCCCCCCGGATCACGGGATGCCCCAGGTCCGGATCAGAGTGACGGCACCCGCATCCGCGGCTGCGGCCACATCGGTCGCAACCGAGAGATCGCGCACCTGCAGCGTGATCGTGACGGTGGCCGCGAGATGCTGCGCGTCGGATCGGTCGTCGACATCGAGCACTCTGGCATTGCTCGCCACCACCGTTGCTTCCATCGACTCGGAGTGATGGGTGGCTACCACCTCCACCCGCTCTCCCGGCCCGAGCAGCCCGTTGAGCGCGCGAGAGCGGTCGAGCTCGACAGAGATCGCATAGCCCCCCTGCGCGGCATGCGCGAAGCGAGGCGAGGTGACGTCGCTGCGTGTCAGCAGTTCGCCGGGGTGCACGGTGCCCACGATGAGATTGCCGACGACATCGTCTCGGTTGTCGAACCCCGTGGCGGCAACTTCGGCCGGCAGTCGGATCGGCACGAGGGCAACGTCGGCAGCATCGACGGTGACACCGGGCGCGAGTTGCGTCCGGGCTATGGCGAAATACGTTTGGGGCTCAGCCGCGGATTGCTCGAACGCCCACCACAGCCCCGTCGCTGCGACCCCGCACAGCGCGGCGCCGGCGACGACTCGCGTACGAGCAGCGCGCCTCGATGTGCCGGCACCGCTCCGTGGCTCCGTCGCACCCATCCCGGCGCGGTGACCGGCCGACAGCAGGGGTTCGCGAGACACGCCGAGAACATAGCCAAGCGAGCATGGCAGACCAAGAGATTAAATGAAAACAATAGAAATATTTCCAATGTGTCGTATAGATATGGCGATACAGCGCGCAATGTCAATGATCTATGTCGAAATGCACCATGCCTCGAGGCGTGCCCACTAGCGTTGCCGACAAGAGATCGGCAGTGTTCCGGCCACGTCATCGGCCAAGGGACTGCAAGGAGCGATCATGCCCGACGAGCCGGAGGAGCCAGACGACAACGGCGCAACGAGCCAAGTCGCGTATGAGGACATCACTTGGCTGTCCACACTGAAGGCAGCGGATCGCATGGGCATCACGACGCGGACCCTGTACCGCTTCATCGACCGCGGCGACCTGCCCGCCTACCGCTTCGGGCGCGTGATCCGCTTGCGTCTGTCCGACGTTGACGAGTTCATCGAACAGTGCAGGGTCGAACCGGGAAGCCTCGAGCACCTCTATCCCGAAGCGCGCCCGGACGATCCTGACGAGAACGACGAAGAACTCGAGTAGATCGACGGCGTTTGAGCAACCCCGAGTTTCCACCACCCGTTGACGCTGGCGCGCCAGGGGGCGTGTGGAGCACGATCAGCCCGCGATTCGCATTGCGACCAGATTGGCATCGTTCGACGACCCCGCGCCTGTGGCCGGCCGGGCTCGCGTTGCTCTTCCTCATCGGCCTCGGCGGTTCGATCGCGCTGCTGATGGTCTCATTCGCGGCGGGAAGCGTAGGATTCGAGAACACGCTGGCGGACGAACTGCTCGATCGGCCCGTGGTGGAGCAGTTTGTGCTGGTGGCGCTCTTCGCGCCCGTGCTCGAGGAGTTCCTGTTCCGACTCCCGCTGGCCGGCCGCCTTCGCGTGGGCATGCTGGCGGCCGTCGGCGCGATCGGCTTCCTCAACTTCGCGGTCGGCGACGGAGCGGTACTGGCCGTCGCAGCGCTGTTCGGCGCCGTCACGATTGCGTGCGGTGTTCTGTGGATCCAGTCCCTGATCGTCGGTGTGTCGGCGGGGGATGGCGATGCCGATGCAGCGCCGGCGAGTCGCCCGTGGCGCGAAGGCGTCGCCCGCTGGTGGGAGGGGCACCCGCGTTGGCCCATGTGGATCGCGTTGGCGGCGTTCGGGCTGGTGCACCTCAGCAACTACGAGGTGAACTGGTCCGCTGCGACCGTCGTCGTGGCACCGCTCGTTGTCAGCCCGCAGCTGTGGCTGGGCCTGATGTTCACGATCGCGCGCGTGCGCTACGGATGGTGGGCCGGGTTGGTCCTCCACGCAGTCCACAACTTGGCTGTCTGGGGCGTTTCGAGCTTGCTCAGCGAGCTCGAGCTGTCGTAGACCGCCACTGCCTGGGAGTGCCTCCGAGACAGCAGCAGCCGCTCAGCATCGTGGCCCACCAATTCAGCGGTTCAGTGCTTGACCTATCGGTACCCTTGCTGGCCGAGCGGGACCCGAGCACGTTGCAGATATTCGACACGATGACGCGGCGCAAGACCGCTTTCGTCCCGCGAACGCCGGGCGAAGTCTCGATGTATGTGTGCGGGCCGACGGTCTATGACGTGCCGCACCTGGGCCATGGCCGCACTGCGCTGACCTACGACGTCATCCGGCGCTACTTGGAGTGGGCAGGGTTCGATGTGACGTTGGCGTCCAATGTCACCGACATCGACGACAAGATCGTGGAGCGGGCTCAGCGCGAAGGGCGCACCGAGACCGACGTGGCGACGGAGTTCACGGCCGCATATGACGCCCAGATGGATCGGCTCGGCGTGCTCCCGCCTGATTCTCGTCCCCGCGCCACGCACTTCATCAACCAGATGATCGACATGATCTCCGAACTGCTGTCCATCGGAGCCGCGTACGAGGTGGCGGGCAAGGGCGTGTACTTCGCAGTTGACTCGACCCCTGGATACGGACAGCTCGCGGGCCGCACGCTGTCCCAACTCAACGCTGATGCCGGTGCGCGCATCGATGTCGACCCGGACAAGCGCTCGCCGCTCGACTTCGCATTGTGGAAGACAGCCCAGCCGGGCGAGCCTCGGTGGGATACCCCATGGGGGGAGGGACGGCCCGGTTGGCACACCGAGTGCGTGGCGATGTCGCTCAGCGCGCTCGGGCCCGGCTTCGACATCCACGGCGGCGGAGACGATCTGGTCTTCCCGCATCACCAGAACGAATGGGCGCAGGTGACGGCTACGGGCGAACCGTTCGCCCGGTACTGGGTGCACAGCGCCATGGTGAATGTCGGCAGCGAGAAGATGGCCAAGTCCC
Source organism: Acidimicrobiia bacterium (assembly GCA_022828045.1). Taxonomy (GTDB): domain Bacteria; phylum Actinomycetota; class Acidimicrobiia; order Acidimicrobiales; family Poriferisodalaceae; genus Poriferisodalis. Next base: position 25,703 of record JAJEIW010000298.1, read on the forward strand.
TCGGCAACTACATGCAGCTTGCCGACGCGATCGACGAAGCCGGCGCTCGCGCCGTGCGATTGCTGGTACTGCAGACGCACTACCGCAGGACGATGGAGATGGGCACAGAGGCGCTCGACGCGGCCCGCAGCGCCGTCGGCCGGCTCGATGCCTTCGCTCGCCGAGCCGCCGCAGCGGGCATCTCGCCCGAGGAGCTGGCCGCAGTACGAAGGCCCGACATCGAGAGCG
>JAJEIW010000162.1 GCA_022828045.1 Acidimicrobiia bacterium
AGCCGGTGCAGTCACCGGTCCCGCTGCTGATCGGCGGGGGCGGTCGGAAGCGCACGCTGCGGACCACTGCTCGCTGGGCTACCGAATGGAACTACTGGGGCATGCCCGATGACATCGCTGACTTGTGCTCGGTGCTCGACGGGCACTGCGAGGCGATCGGCCGCGACCCCGCCGAGATCAGCCGCTCTGCGTGCGCGCTGCTGTTCATCCATGAAAACTCAGCGAAGCTGGACCGCTTCCGTGCCATGGACCTGGGCCGGGCCACCATCGTCGGCACGCCCGACGAGGTCAGCGAGGTCGTCGAGCAGTACCGGCAGGTCGGCGTCGACGAACTGATCATCCCCGACTTCACCTTCGGCCCCATGGATGCCAAGAAGCACTCCATGGACCTGTTCATCAACGAAGTGGCACTCAACTTCCGCTGACCGCAGCGCAACACCGCACCACACGACACTCCGACAACAGGAGAACGAGATGAAGATCGGTCTGTTTCAGATCAACATGGGGGCGCTGGGCGATGCAGCCGGCGCTGAGGGCGCCGGCCGTATTGCCGTGGCCGCCGAGCGAGCCGGCTTCGAGTCGGTGTGGACGGGGGAGCACGTGGTGCTGCCCGACCCGCAGGCGCCGCCGTCGCCGCTGCCGCCGCTGCATCCGATGCTCGACCCCGCCGTCGCCCTCGCGTACGTCGCAGCGCTCACCAGCGAGATCAAGCTGGGCACCGGCATCATCATCGTTCCCCAGCGCAACCCGCTGGTGCTGGCCAAAGAACTCGCCAGCGTGGATGTGCTGTCGGGCGGCCGGCTGCTGTTCGGCGTGGGCGTGGGGTATCTCGGGCCGGAGTTCGAGGCGCTGGGCATCCCGATGGAAGACCGTGCTCGCCGCACCGAGGAGTACATCGAAGCCATGCGGGCCATCTGGTCGATGGACGCACCCGCGTACCACGGCGCGTTCGTCAGCTTCTCCGATGTGCAGGCTCGTCCCAGGCCGGTCCAGCAGCCGGGCCCGCCAGTGGTGATGGGCGGCCACACCGCGCCCGCCTACCGCCGATCGGTCACGATGAGCGAGGGCTGGTACGGGTTCGCGCTCGACTACGACGCCACGCAGAGCTGCATCGACGGCCTGTCGGAGGCAGGAGCCCGTTACGACCGCCCCTCCGAACTCGGCAGGTTGGAGATCACCGTGACGCCGCGGGTGCGGCCGACACCGGAGATGGTCGAGCGTTTCGCCGAGATGGGCGTGGACCGCCTGGTGCTGCTGCCGAACGGCCAAACCGTCGACGAGATCGCTGCTTTCGTCGACCACATCGGCTCGACGCTGCTGTCATGAGCGGTACGCCGTCTCAAGAGCATCGGGGCGAAATCCCTTGCGGCCAACGAGGTGTTGGGCGAGACTGGGAGAGCCGAGGGCAGTAGCCCGAGGAAGTAGGCCCGGCTCCTCTCCGGACGGTGAGCGGCCGGGTCTTGCGCATGCGGCAGTCGAACGTTGAGCTAGCCGCGCTGGGGGAGGCTCGGGCGGCGGATTGCTTCGCCGGCTGACACGATGCCCTCGCCTTCGAGCGCATCGATCGCTCTGTCGTCGAGGCCGGCGAGCTCGCGCAGCACCTCGCGATTGTGCTGACCCCGGTCACCGGCGACGGCTCCGGGCGCGACGCCGGATTCGGCTGCCCTGAACCGCCACGGCGATTGCGGAACGGTCATCGGTGCGGCGGCTTCGCCCCCCACGATGTCGACAAAAGCGCCGCGCTCAGCGGCCCAGTCGGTTTCGGCGAGTTCAGCCACGGTGCGCACTTCTGCTGCCATCACCGACTTCACGCCGATCGCTGTTTCGACCGCCTCGGCGCTGTCGAACTGGCTCACCCATTCGCCGAAGATGGCTTCGATCTCGTCGCGGTGCAGGACGCGATCCTCAATGCGGGCGAAACGCGGGTCGTCGCGCAGATCTGGCCGGTTCATCGCTGCCGCGATCACCTTGAAGCCGAAGTTGGCGGTCAGATCGAGTGTCACGGTGACGTGCCGGCCGTTTGACAGCGCGTACACCGCCGCCCAGTTCTGCCCGCCCTTGAAGCCGATCATCGGATCCTGGCCGGTCAGGTCGGTCGCGGCCTGGTCGTTGCACATCAGCGTGCTCTCGGCCATCGACACCTCGACGGTCTGGCCGCGCCCGGTCCGCATGCGCATGTGGAGCGCCGCCAGAACGGCGCCCAGAGCATGCAGCCCGGTGTAGGTGTCGGCGTGCGACATCGGGTCGTTGCGGTAGGCGTCCCCTCCCCGCCGCCGGGAGACCATCTCGGTCACGCCGGCCTCGGCGTGCAGCACCGACGCAAACGCTCCCCGGCCGCTGCGGCTGTTGCCGTGCCCCCAACCCGAGACAGACGCCACGATGATGCCGGGGTTGATCTCGCTGAGCACGTCGTAGCCCAGCCCCAGCTTGTCGAGCACTCCCGGCCGGTAGTTCTCCAGCAGGATGTCGGCCTTGGGGACCATCGACAGCAGTACGTCGCGGCCGGCGGGCTGGGTCAGGTCGAGCGAGATGCACTCCTTGCCCACGTTGAACTGGGCGAAGTAGGGCGAGAACCCGTCGACGTTGGGAACGATGAACCTGGTGAGGTCGGCATCGGGAGGCTCGATCTTCACGACGCGAGCGCCCAGATCCGCCAGCAGGCGACCGGTGATCGGCCCCGCCACGGCGCGGGTCAGATCCAGCACGAGCACGTCTTCGAGCGGTCGTTCCACGGCGCACGACGATAGAGCCGCGCAGCGCTCGCTGCCTGTCTTCAGCGGCCTGCGACGGTGTCGGCCGGAACGGCGACCCACACACTCGGTGGCGCAAGCTGCACGGGCAGCCTTGGCGTCGAGTCGTTGGCGGCCGTCGGGAGCAACGGTTGCGGCTGCGGCGCCGGCATCGCTCCCTCGGGCGCTGTGGTGGTTTGGGCGCGCAGTCGTGCCGGGGGAGATGGGTCCGCTGGCGATGGCAGCGGCACCGGATCGCGGGTCATCGGGCGGATGACCAGCGCGCCGACGGTGGCGACCGCTGTGACCAGCGCAATCGGCAGCACCGTCCCGCCGGAGGCTTCCTGCAGGAACAGCATCGCCGGGGGCCCGATCAGGCTGCCCACGCCGAAGAAGAAGAACAGCCTCCCCATGACCGAGCCGATGCCGGCCACGCCGAACAGGTGCGGCGTGACGTCGCCCATCAGCGCCACGTAGCCGCCGTATCCGATGCCCAGCACCAAGGCGAACACGACCATCAGCCCATAGCTGTCGCCGGCCAGCAGCCAGATGGCGTAGGCCACCGGCAGCGTCGCGTAGCAGAGCTTGAACAGCCGCACCGAGCCGAGCATCGAAGCGAAGCTGGTCAGCAGGATCCGTCCGACGATGCTCGACGCGCCGATGATCGACACCAGCCATGCAGCGGCGGTGGCAGAGATGCCGGCCGAGCGGGCAAAGGGAATGAGCGCCGCCAGCGAGCCGATGAGCGGTATCGAGAACAGCGACGCCCCCGCTGCCATCTGCCAGAACGCCGTCGTGCGGGTGACCCGGCGGACGTGGGGTCGGGGATCGAAGTTCATGGTGACCGGCGGCCGGCGCAGCATGAGGAAACAGATGGCGAACGTCACGAGCGCGATGAGTGCGAGAAAGCGGAAGGCGATCCTCCAACCCTGCTCTGCGATCAGTCGCTCGGCCAGCGGTACCAGCACCATCGTGCCGATGCCGGGGCCGGTGGCCACTATCCCCAGGGCGATGGCACGCCGCTTCATGAACCATGCCGTCGATGTCGCGAACACCGGCGAGACGAACAGCCCAGATCCGAACCCGCACCCGATCCCGTAGATGAGGTAGCCCTGCCACAGCTCGGAGACTGCAGAGGTGCCTGCCAGGCCGCCGAAGAACAGCAGGCCGCCCACCGCCATCAGCGGACGAGGGCCGAGATGGTGCAGCAGCGGTCCCGACACGATCCCGGTGCCGAAGAACAGGAACGTCGCTATGCCCAGCATGATCGATGCCGTGCCCTGGCCGGTGCCGAACTCGTCGGCCATCGACTCGATGAACGCGCCGAACGTGTAGATCGTGCCGAAGGCCATGCCCGTGGAGAAGCCGGCGCCGATCGCCACGAGCCAGCCACGGAACGAGTCCATGAGTTCGGGGTTGCCGCTCATCTGGGGCATGCCGCTCATCTGCGGACCGTCGCTCATGGGTCGGTGCGAATACCGGCCACGAGGTCGCCTACCCGCATCTCACCGTCGCGTGTCTGGCCGCCCAGTTCAATGAACTGCTCCATGGCGGGCTGCGCTTCCGGCGTGCGCAGGAGCCGCTGGAAGAGGTACCGCTCCTCGAACATGCCGTCCCTGAGGGGAAGTTCGTCGGCCGCATTGACGGCTTGCTTGGCCAGCGCGACGGCTTGGGGCGGGAACTTCGCGATGCGGTACGCCAGCTCGGTGACGAACGGCCGCAGCTCGTCGGCGGGCAGCGCCCGGTTCAGGTAGCCCCACTGTTCAGCCGTGCGGGCATCGACGTCGACGCCGCCGAGGATCA
>JAJEIW010000120.1 GCA_022828045.1 Acidimicrobiia bacterium
GCACGCCGTCGTGCGCGACGGGCGACGGGGCGTTCCAGCCGCCCTCGGGCAGCGCCCAGACCCAGGCCAGCTCCAGATCGCCGACGTTGGCGCGGTCGATGTCGGACAGCCGGCTGTGGCTCCACGACTGGTAGTTGCCGCAGATCATCAGCCAGTCGTCCGGGTCGGGGTCGCGCAGCATCGCGTCGGTGACCGGCCGGTAGCCGTCGACCGTGCCGGCCGCGGTGACTCCGGTTTCGACCGCGGGCGCCGCCGCGACCGGGTCCGGGGCGGTCGCCGGGTTCAACTCGCTGCAAGGCGAATTCGACACAGTGCGCTCCGACATCAGAGCGCTTGACGCCAAGATCGACAGGCAGGTCGGCATGCTGCGCTCTGACATGAACGCCCGGTTCGCTCGGGTCGACGAGAGGTTCAACCAGATCGACCAGCGGTTCGTGCAGATCGAGGGACGGTTCGTGCAGATCGACCAGCGGTTCGTGCAGATCGAGGGACGGCTGGATTCGATCAACCAGACGCTGCTGGGCCACACCGACCGTCTCGCTCGCATCGAGGCCACCCAGGACGCCCGTCGGCAGTCCGACGCACAGTCATGATTCGCGTCGGGTTCGGAGTTGTCCAGGTGCGCTGAGCGGATTCGCCGCGGGCGGTTTCGCTCGCATCGAGGCGGCTTTGGCGAAGCAGGTCGGTTGCGGCGTCGCTCGGTCGTGTGTGAGCCGGGCTGTTTCGCGCCGCACGCGAAGAGTTCGAGAAGTATCGAAAATGATTTGGAAGGCGTGTGCGGAGGCGTTTAGGTTCGCTGGCGGGTGCTCGGCTTCGGGCTTGTGCGCCGACCGGCAGGAGACGTTATGGCTACCATCGCATCTGTGACCGACAACGTCGAGGCCGACAGCGCCGAGGCCGTTGCGCCGGGCAGTTCCGGCGGTTCTCGGGGGCGGGCGCAGTCGGGTGGCGGGGCTGCGTCTCGCAGGTCGCGCCGTGTTCCTGATGCCGTTCAGGCCGTTGGCGCCGGTCAGCGGCAGTTGCTGACGGGCAATGCGCAGGTCGCTCTGATCGGAGCGCTGGTGGCGGGCCTGTTCGCCATGGCGGTCGCCGGGTTCAACTCGCTGCAAGGCGAATTCGACACAGTGCGCTCCGAGATCGGCACAGTGCGCGCCGAGATCGGTACCGTGCGCTCCGACGTCGGCACCTTGCGAGGCGATATGAACGCACGCTTCGCCCAAGTCGACGACCGGTTCGCCCAGATCGACGATCGGTTCGGGCGGATCGAGGGGCGGCTGGATTCGATCAACGGGACGCTGCTTGATCACACCGACCGTCTCGCTCGCATTGAGGGGCGGGTGGATGCGGTGGAGGGCCGGATGGGTGCGGTCGAACTGACGCTTCTGGGCCACACCGACCGTCTCGCTCGCATCGAGGCCACCCAGGACGCCCGCCGGCAGTCCGACGCACAGTCATGATTAGCGCCGGGTTCGGAGTCGCGCGCTGTCGCTGAGCAGTTTCGTGGAGGCAGGCCCGCCGAAGCCGGTTGTGATTGTGCCTTGCTGAAAGCTCGGCTGGCTGCGTCGTGCGTCGTCTCACAAGGTGCCGGACCGTTGCAGATGCGTCACTGAATCTCAATGGAATGGGCAGCATGCGGATTGCTCCAGTGAAATCCAATGGGGCGCGGCGATGTGTGCGGGTGACGCTGGGCCGCTGGGAGATCGGGCTGCGGATGCGTGAACTGCACGGCGACCCGGATGCGTGGCTCTCAGAGTCGAAGCTTCCCGCCGATGGCTCACCATGGAGCCAGACACGGGCGCACCCGGCTGCGGACACCCAGGTCGGTCCCGGCAGCGCAATCGACTTGGTCGAGACCGAGCTGCATTTGCGGCTCTACGCGGTGCACGATTACTTCGTCGGCCTTCGGGCGGTGACGGGCACGCGCAGCCCTTGCTCACTGCATGTGCTGTGCAGGACAACCATCGATGCCTGTGCATACGCCACTTGAGTGCTCGACCCTGCAGCGCAGCCGGCAGAACGCCTGCTGGGGGGCTTCAGCTCGCCCAGGATTCTCTGCGTCGCAGATTGAAGTCACGACGACGTGACGGCATTGCAGGAGCATGTCCAACGGCTGGCCCGAGACCTCCGCGACGGACCTCGACGCCGGTCACCGTCACACTGGCGCCCAAACCGACAACCACACCCAACGCGCGAATAGCGTCAAGACTCACAGGGATCCTCCAGAACTCGGGGCTACAACACCTCCGATTCTGGGGGATCCCTCCCTACGCTGCCCGCACCCTCACACAGCTACTCCACGCGCAAACGCGAAGCGCCCGATTACTTCAGTTTTCTGGAGTTCTTGCACCTCGCACTCTGCTCGACCGAATTCATGCTGGGACGACGCGCGGCCTGCTGGGGCGAGAACCGCAAGAGCAAGAAGCTGCACACCATCATCGACCGCGTCGAACGCGAACCCGGAGCGCAGCCGAATCAGCCGTGCGGTGTGACGCGTGGCCATTCCGCACGCACGGAGCGCTCTGTTGCAGGCGTGTCACGCAAGCACAAGCATGGGTGGTGGATCGGCAGGACAGCTACCGGGAGACTGTCATTGTCTCGTACACAGCGATCCCGATCGGCTCGCTTGTCACGTAGCCGGCAGCAGAAACTCCACTGCAGTTGCCTTTGAAGCGAATATCCCTGACTGTGGGACAAAGGCTGGTCAAAGGCGCAGTCGGGGGTTGATCGAACGGCAGAGGTTCCAGATAGCCGGACGCATGCCTCGACAGACCTACATCTTCCAACGAAAGCCCCATTCCTACGTCCCCATTCGTGACGGCGAGTACCAAGCAGTCCAAATCTGCCTCGATGCCTATGTCGTACGTTCCTCTGACAGATGAAGACTTCTGATGATACGCAGTGTTCTTAGCTCTCAGCGCAGCATTAAGGGAGTCAGACGTAAGGAACTGATTGGGCCCCATTCCCCACACGATATTGCCGTCCCGTTGGAGCTTCACTTCATATTTGGGTTTGCCGGTATTCTTGTCATGATTGATGAACTTGCCTTCGGGGACATATTCGATTGAGCCATCGGATTCCGTATAAGGCGTCGTTCCGTTTTTAGTCAACATCCGCTGGGGTATGGTGTCCTTGAGAGCTTTTTTGTAGCCCAAGCATTCATCGTTTTCCGGTTCAGCGCTCAATAGTGTCGCCAAGAGGCCATGATACTCATCCAATGGTGCACCGTGGCTGTCTGAATTATAACGAGGGTTGTTTGGGTCTGTGGCGAAGCCGAGGTTGTTTGGACGTTTTTTCGGGGCGGCGTCTGCGGTCAGTACTTTCAGGTTCCATATAGCTGTGGCTTTGACCTCGTAGAACCCTGTGCTTTCGGGTTTCCACCCAGACGGGCACATGGCGTTGCCGTGATGAATCTCGCATTCGATGTAGCGAATCGACGTTCGCAGCCGCAGCGAGCGCTCAGCATCTTTGTCTTGAGAGGACGTCAAGTTGCCGAAATACATATAGCGCTTCCCTGCTGCGGGTATGCCGTGTCCCGCAATGAACATCTCTTTTTGCTCGTCAGACAAGTCAGGTGGATCGCTGCTGCTTCTTGGGCACTGCTGAGTCGAAGGATCACTGTCGTTCCACCGTTCGATTGAATCTATCCCGAACAAGCGACACATTTCCTGCCTGTCCTCTGGGATATCGGGCCAGAGCTTCCGTATGCTGATGCTTAGCTCCGGCGAATCCTTATTGTGAGGGTAGCATTCCTTCCCCTTGAGTGTGCTCGACATGTGATCATAAGCGTTGGCCCCAACGTCATCCCGGGTATCGAACAGCCGAAGGCGCTGGCCTGTGTCATCCTTGCCCAAAATCCAAAAGGATTTCTCCTCAAGCCGCATCTCCATGTAGTTGGGTATACGGTCGGAGGAGGCTTTGCTTGCATCAAAATACTGCGACTTCTTGTCGAAAGGATCGTATGTCCATCGGTCTAGGCGCCAAGATCTCGGTCGCACAAACAGATAAGGCTGAGTCACTTTGGTAAACGGTGCGTCGGTGATCGTGAATGAGACAGGAGCACCGGTGAACGCGCGGCCTGATATGTGAGTGGACTCCCAATCTATTTTGCCGGTGGTCAACGGAGGGCAGAGAGAATCGAGGCATCCCGGGTAATTGCTCGGGTCATAGTTGGCAACGATGCCTTGTCGGAAGTCGTCCTCCATTTTATCTTGCAACGCGCTGCAGGCCGGAGTGTTGACGGTAAAGCTCTGGCGAGCAAAGCGCGCGTAGTGAACCGGCTTCCACTTGTCGGGGTCGGGAGGCAAGTCGAGCTGCTGGCTGGAGCTTATGGCTGGTTGCCTGTCACAGTTTGCAGCGTTGGTAGCGGATGCACCTCGTTGGAATGGCGGCCTTGGCGGGCAAGGCTCGCAATTCATCGTTTGCAGGTCTTCGTGTGCCGCCTCGGCAGCGTCGGAATTGGAGGCAGCTTTAGCTTTGCGCAGGTCGATTTGCAGGCTGCGGCACAGGACTGTCCTTGCGATAGCGTTGCAGCCCCCGGTCTGGCTGGCACGCATGATGCACCATGCTCTGTGCTCGTCTGCGGGAGGATTCCAGTTGCATGACGATGACTGGAGAGACGGATCGAAGCAGTCTAAGTTGAGATAGCGTTTGTCGTATTCGCACCAGTGCTTGTTGAGTTTCTGGCTGCTGTCTGGCTGTATGGGTTCCAAAGGATCGGCCGTGCCGGGCTTGCTGGGGTCATCAAAATTTCTTTGGTAGGTGATAGATTCCAAGGTGTCCCCGGGAGTCGGGGGATCGAAAGTTGGGTTAACCCACGCTCTGTCATCTCTGGCGGAATCGCGCAGGACTTGTCGCTGAAGGTTGTCCTTGTCGGCGGCGTCGTCGGGTAGAGGCGTGCTGTCGCGGACCTCCAGCACTATTTTGAGATCATTGCCACTCCCCATGATGTCATTGATGGCCTTGCACGGTTCATTTAGGTTCTGTGGGTTTTGCAGAAAGTCGTCGCCGACGTATCGCTCGCACGAAACCACTGTGGCAGGCACCATGCCGACGCATGCAGGGTGTTTCATGTTATTGCCTTGGAGGATCGTGCCCATATCGAGCGTGCTGTAGCAGGTTCCGAACTGGTTGCGCCGGATCGGGTGCGTTGAAGGGCATGTCCAAGTGCGTCGGTAGATGCCACGGCAGAGGTCTTGGCTGATCTGGTAGAGCCCCGGCGGGCAGCGAGAGGGAAGCCGCAGCTTGCATTCGCCCTTGCCGTCGTCGTAGACATTCACGAATCCCAGAACGCCGACCGGATGGCTTGGGCTTCCGAGTGGGTTGCCATTCTCGTCGAGCCGCCGCAGGCACCGATCGACGAGATCCGGATCGTCGGAGTTGGTGGCCACGTCTTCGCAGATGCCCAGTTCGTCTTCGGACAGTTTCATCCTGCCGTCGGGATTCGGTGTGCCGTCATGGTTCTTCGGGTTCGCGAGCGGGCTGGGCGGGCATGGAGAGACTTCGACCGAGCACAGGCGCGGGTCGCGAGGATGCACGGTCCACTTCGGGATCACATATCTGGGCGTGCCCGTTGTCGTTGTGCTGGGCGTAATCGGACTCATCAGGTAGTCGCGATGAGGATCGTTTGGGTCAGCAGGAGACACTTTCTCCCACCGCGGGTACACATGCATGGGCTGCGTTGAACCCGGCGGTGTCATCAGATGCGGATCGCCGGAATCCACACTCCATGTCAAATATCCGAGCGGGTATTCCTTCTCGTACTCCTGCAAGTACGGCTCTGGTGCCGGGCTGCACTGGCTGACAGTGACCCTCGAGTCGGGGAACTTGATCACCTCGCCGTCGGACTGCGCTGCGGCGGGCTCGGGGGAGAGTTGGTCGAGCGGGGCGGGGAGCAGGTCGGCACTCCACGGGGGCATCACCAGCAGCGCGGCGAGCAGCGCCCCGACGACCGTCCTGATCGCCTGCCGCCCCATGTCCCCTACATAGCCACCCGTGCCATAGGGGGACAATAGCAGCAACCATCACAGCGTGCAGACCCGTGAGCCGCGGCAGGTCTGCGCTCTCCGGCTGCGATCTGCGATGCGATGCGGCTATGGCTGCGCGTCGGACTGTGGCGCGCGGGGGTGAGGGTGTATGTCGTGGGCGGTCTCGATGCGGGCGAGCCGGTCGGTGTGGTCGAACAGCGTCTGGTTGATTGCGCCCAACTGTGCCTCGATCTGGACGAACCGCGCCTCGATCTGGTTGAATCGTTCGTCGATTTGGGCGAACCGCTGGTCGATCTGGGTGAACCGCTGGTCGACCAGGGCGAATCGGGCGTTCATGTCGGAGCGGAGCAGGCCGACATGGGTGGTGATGTCGCTGCGCAGGGTGTTGAAGCCGACCACTGCCAACAGGAACATGCCGCCGATGAGCGCTGCGATCACCGTTGCCTGCGCTCCAATGACCGGCGAGCGGCGATCACTGTCCCGAGCACTGTCGGCGTGCCGCGGCGCTGACACATCGCCGTCGTCGAGGGTGTCGGTGGTGTCGGCCTCAGTGTCGCCGGTCACGGGTGTGATGGTAGCCATGGCATCTCCCGGGCATGTGCCACCTGTGTGCGGCGCAGAGGGCTGTTTGCAACGAACATAGGCACGCATGCACATGCGTTTCAACTTATTTTCGTTGCTTTTCAGATGCCGCGGCCGCCTCAGGTTGACGGCGTCCCGCGTGGACTCGTGCGGGTCTCTGCCGTGTGTCTCAGCGAATGTGTCGGAGCGGGCAGTGGATGGCGGCGTTGCAGCGCTCGCGGCGGCGGTCATGGCGAGCGAGCACTGACGCAGAGATGCCTTGGTTCCGGCACTGGTCGGCGGCGACTGCTGCGATGCTCAACGCCACGGCGGTGTGGGCGCGCAAGGTGTCTTCGCTCAGGCGTGCTTGGGGGCGGTCTGCTCCATAGGTCGCGGCGGGGCGCCAGATGTGCAGTTCGCCGAGGTCTGCATCGCTGCCTGCCGCCAGGTCGAAGGCGTCGCCGATCCATTCGGGCTGTTGTGCCAGCAGGCGAGGAATCCGGTGGTCATGGGGTGGGGCAGTGCCGACGGACACGATGTGGAGCGCCTTGGCAGCGCTCTCCACGATCATGTGCACCTCGCCCATCGCCCGTGCCCAGCGGACATCTTCAAGCGCCGCTTGTTCGCTGCTGTCGCCGTCTTCTGCCGCGGCGATCTCTTCAGCGGAGGGGCGCAACTGGTTCGTGAGCGCTGCGATCGAATCGGACAGGTCTCCGAAGCGGGTCTCCAACTCGGCGACGGGGTCAGCGGGCAAACCGATCTCCTTGTCCCAATCGATGCGAGCGTGCGAGCCGGCATCGGCCAACTCGACGGCGTAGCCGGCGATGCGGGTCTCCACCGAGCATGGCACTCTGGTGGTGCGCACGGCCCATTCGGGCGCATCGGTGACCATGACGTCGACGCTGCGGCCTGTGGCGGCGCTCGCACGCGATTCGAGCGCGCAGCGCCGCTTGGCGCGGGCGCTGTAGTCCAAGTTGTCGTAGATGGCCACCAGATCGATATCGCTGCGCTCAGTCGCCTCTCCGCGGGCCACCGAGCCGAACAGCAGCACTCGTCCGGCGCCGGCTCGCACCAGCTCGTCGGCGCCGCGCCGCGCCGCAGCAAGGTCGGCAGCAGCCATGACCGCAGATTATCGCCTCGGATGTACTCCCGAACTCGGGGGCGGCCAGTCGTGAGGGCACTCGACCGGCTCGCCGGCCGATGCGCGCTCGCACAATGCGTCGGCGCTCACTTCATGGCCGAGCACGACCCAGAGCTGGCCTTGGGCGCTCCACTCCTGGGCCTGCTGCACCCATTCGGCCGTCCACGCCGGGGCCTCCTCGGTGCAGTCTGCGGCTGGACGCTGCGTCACACGGGCCACCCGGTAGGAGACGTCCACCACCTCGTCCTCGACACCGCGCGACACCAGCAGCTCGTACGCCTGCAGCGAGGCCCCGTCTGCGCCGGGAATGCAGGCTGTCGCGAGCGCCGCCGAAGGGCTGGCGGCCACCACGGTGACTTCCTGCGAGAAGCTGCCCGCAGGTCGCCACTCGCCGGTCGCGCCGTCGCCGGCAGAGCGGTCGAACTCCTCGTCGCTGTCGAGAGCGTCGCCGGCAGCGTCAGAGCCCGTGCGGTCTGTGCCTGTGCTGCCCGTGCCTGTGCCTGCGGCCGGTGATGCGGCGACGATCAGCGGCGCCAGCTCAGCGAGGGCATCGGCGCGGGCCTGCTCCACTGCTGCCACGGCCACGCACAGCTGGGCCAGATGGGTGGGCGCCGCCAGCGCGCTGCGCACCAGATGCTCGTACCGCATCGCCCCCAAGGCGGCCATGTCGGTCACGTCGCCGTAGTGCCGGATGTCGACGTCGCTCACCGGCGCCGCAACCGCATCGAGCTCCCATGCGCTGCCGCACACATCTGGCGGGAACGCCGCATCGAGGTCGTCGACCCACAGCGGCAGCACCTGGGCACGCTGGCGACCCTGGGGGGTCCGCGGATCGGCGCTCGGGTCGAGCCACGCCTGCGCCGACGGCGGCTCGGCGCTGATGACGATGGGGTCGTCGAGGACGTAGGCGCCTGCGCCGATGCTTGCATCGCCTTGCACGCCGGGAGCGCCGTCGTCGGCGGTGTCGAGAGCGGCCAGGCCGTCGCCCGACACCGAATTGCTGCACGCCGCCGCCACGAGCATCAGTGCCGCCAGCGCAGCGGCGCCCCAGCGGCCGGCGCCTCGGCTCGCAGCATCGGCGCCAGGCCGCGGGTGCTCGAGCAGGTCAGGCCGACGCGATCTCGCCGTCGAGCGCAGCAGGCGGGTCACGGTGCGGCAGGGGGCAGCGGGCACTCGGGCAGGCATCCCGACCCCATGTGCGGCTCGTGCCCGGGCAGGTTCACGGCACAGTGGTCAGGGGGCACTCGGGCAGGTATCCCAGCGGCTCGGGCTGCCCGTCAGGACCCACCAGCACTGCCTCGGCGGCGCCCACAGCGACGATGGGCTGCCGGTCGCGGAACACCGCGAGTGCGGAACGGTTCTGGTAATACGTCTCGACGGTCACCTCCACCCAAGTGCCGCTGCAGCGCAGCCCGCCGAACTCCGAAGAGGCGCCGTACTTGGGCGGCTTGTATTCGATGGACTGTCTCGCTGCAGTGTCGGCTTGGCAGCCGTCTGGGTCGGCAGCGACCTTGGTTGTGAGATCAGCGTCTGATTCGGCAAGGCAGGTCGTGCCGCCGGCTGCCACGGTGGCTGCGGCGACCTTCGCCGCCTCGGTCGCAGTGTGGCGGGCGTGCTGGCGTGCAGTGATCAGCCTGGGTGCGTCGTAGGCGATGCTGCCGAACAGCAGCAAGGCCGAAGCGATCACCGCGATGAAAATGGCAAAGTCGCCCCGTTCGTCGCCGAGACACCCGGTGCGCCTCCGGTGTCCGGCACAGGCGTCGGCGAGCACGTTGCCGAAGCGGCGCGGCCTCGCTGGTCGCGTCACGAGCCGCATGTAAGGCCTCATGGGCCCCGCACCGGCGCCGGCGCGCGCTGGCGATAGGGGTCTACGACCGACTGGCCCACCGCATACCGCCGCACGCCGTCGGGGCCTGCCACCGTGCGACCCAGCTGGCCGGTCTCGAGCGTGCAGGTGACATGCACTTCTGCCAGGCCTGCTCGTGGTACCGGCGTATCAGGTTGCTTGGGATCAAGGAGAGGAAGACCCGGGTCAAGACCCTTGGGGTTGGCAACCAAGTTGCCGTCTTCGTCGAAGGCGGGGTCGTAGGGCTGGCCTGCGGGGGTCCAGAGCTGGATGACTGGCTTTGTGGCGTTGGTGTAGTAAGCGCCACTTCCGGAACTGTCGTATCTGATGAGACCGTCCCTGCGGGCGTCTTCTGGCATCGGCTCGCTGTCGTACAGGGACTGACGCTTGTCGTAGTAGTAGATGCTCCCTGATTCGTCGTAGCGGGGATGCCCGTAGACGTCGTAGAACACGACATCGATCTCGTTCTGCAAGCTGTCCCTGCTCAGCCGGGTGCCGGTCGTTCCGTCGACGCAGGCGACGCCGCGGGCGCTTAGCGCCGCCGCCAGGCTCTCCTTGGCGCTGGCTGCGGCGTGGCCGATGGTCTCGCAGCACAGCGCGGCCGTCTGGGCTGCCCGGTCCGCGGCCACTTGCAGCGACTGCTCGGTGCGAGTGGCGTCGGTGATGGCCTGCAGTGCCACGATCACCGCCATCAGCACCGGATAGATGATCGCCACGCCGATGGCCGTGCCGCTGCCCTGCTGGCCCCGCAGGCGACGCTTGGGCCGTGCGGTGGTGTCGGGCCGGAGGGCCGACTGCCGGTGCTGTCGGCTTAGCCGCGCCCGGTCGTGGGCATGCCGTCCCGGCCCCGGCCGGCTTTGCCTCGGCCGGCTCAGCATCTCGTGGAATCGGCGCGTGTGGGGCCGCCGCTCATGACGTGATCGAGCGGGCCGCAGGCGTAACCGGTCACCTCGATGATGCCGAACACCGGCGAGCGGACGGTCCCGTGGGTCGTCACCGAGACCACTCCGGCCTGCTCGTCCACCCTCACTTCGGGCGGCTCGGCCTGCCCGACCATCGAGTCTGATGAGAGCATCGACTCGTAGGCCACCCGCGTGCCTTCGCAGGCCCGCATGGTGGTGATGTTCGGGGTTGTGGTCGCGCCGGGCACCCACACGGGCTCGCAGTGCAAGTAAGGGTCTGTGCTGCTCCTGAGCATGTTGTGGCACCTGTTGTCGTCGGCCGAGGTGGGAGCAGGGGTGAGAGCGGGGTCGCACTCCCGGCTCGGCGGCGCTCCCTGGGCTGCGGTGACGCCTCGGTCTGCTGCAGAATCCACGGCGGTGCGCGCCACGGCGATGATGGTGACGTGCAGCCCGATCAGCACGGTCAGCAGCACCCCGCCGAACAGGATCGCCACGGGGAACACCTCGCCGCGCTCGCCGCGGCATCGGAGCGCTTCGGTCTCTCGCCGCCCGCTCATGCCTTGGTGCGCTCCTCGGACATCCGCTCGGCTCGTGCCGTGCCGAGCAACGCTGGGTGTGCTGAGTCACCCCGGACTCGGCAGAGAGTGCCCTTGTCGGGTCTCGGCCGGGACGGCGGCGACAGTCTGACAATAGTCGTCATCGCGATTGGCCCGTTGCCCGCAGGCTGTCGGCGCCTTGGGACGCCGAGCCGCTGTTCGCTTGTCGGCGTCAGAGCCCGAGGGCGTTCTTGGGCGCAGCGCACGAGCACAGACCCAGGAGACGCCTTGGCTACCATCACACCCGTGACCGACGGTGCCGTCACCGAGCTGCCCGACAGCTCCGGCACCGCTGCGACGAGCGAGCAAGCCGCCCGCGTGGAGACCGGCACCCGGCGCCGACCCTCAGGCGGCCTGCAGGCAGCCTTGGCAGCGGCGCTGATCACCGGCCTGCTCGGCCTCGCCGCCGCCGCCTTCAACGCCCTGAACAACAACATCAACACCCTGCACAGCAACATCAACGCACTGCGAACCGACGTCGACGCGGACATCGACGCGCTTCGCTCCGACATGAACGCCCGGTTCGCCCGGATGGACGAGCGATTCGCCCAAGTCGTCGAACGGTTCGCCCGGATGGACGAGCGGCTCGATGCGCTCAACCACACGCTGCTCGACCACACCGACCGGCTCGCCCGCATCGAGGCCGTCCACAGCACCCACCCCCACACACATGTACAGCAGCCCGACACACAACAGCAGGAGTGAGCCAGCAGGGCTGTTCGCCGACTGCGCCGTCGAGATGGCCGACAGCCCATCGGGCATGACCCGCACGCCGTGGTGCCGCGCCTCGCAGCCGGATGGGACCGGTCAGACCGGCGCTATGTCAAGCACGAGGGCTCGGCTCACGCGAGCAGTTCCATGTAGTTGTCGACGAGGGCCTCATCGACAGGGCCCTCGCTGCGCTCGAACTCGTCCAGCATCTCGTCAAGCAGCACTCGACGCCGACGGCGCGTGAACTCGACCCGTGCTGCCTCATTGACCTGCGACGAGAGCGATTCGCTCCCCGCTTCCAGTGCGCTGGCAAGCTCCTCATCCAGCGAGATCGAGACTTTCCGCTTCGTGGTTGCCATGCTGTAATCCTGCCCATCGTCACCACGACACAGCTCACCCGCGCCGGCACTGCAGCCGTGAGACCCAGCCGGTTCGCGGCCGCAGTCGAGGCAGGCGGCGCGATAGTCACGGGCGACCGCAGCGACCGGCTTGCCCGTCTCAGCCACGATCCTCACCGCACCAGCACGCAACTCCGGACCGAACCTTCCTCGTGTCCTTGGCATAGCCCCCCTTCCCCCAAAACATGCCTCCCAGAAACCGGAGGAAGCCCAACTGTTTGGTGAAGGCGGGTTGCTGGATTCATGCTGCGGCAGTCACTTGGTTGTCCGGCGCGAGATGGCCGGGTCAACCTCGTCGGTGTCCCGCGGGGCATTGCCCGCCCGGGCGTGGCTGCGGGTGCCCGCACCGTCTGCCTCGGCTGGTCGTCGCACCGCAGATGTTGCCGTCTCCGCTGTCCAGCGCAACGCCGTCGCTGTTTGGGAGCGGCGGCCCTGGTGTCCCGACGGGCGCAGACAGCGTGAGGTTGGAGGCTGGTTGCTCACGAACTGATTCGGTGAACGCGTCCATCATGTCGCTGCACTCGAACACGCGGTTTCGGCGGCCGGCGCTGCGCTGCTCCAAGATGCCGAGCTTGGAGAGTCGGGCGACGGCGCGTTGTGCTGTTCTCAGATCGACAGAGAGCAGACTGGATGCGCTGTCGGCAGTGACGACAGGGTGTCGCGGGAGTGAGTCCAGCAGCTTGGCGGCAGCACTCGATGAGCGAATGCCTGCCTGGCGAGCCTGGCCTGTCCAGCGTTGCGACAGCGCCTTGACGTGCTTGGTGAGCCGCTCGCGCAGTGTGCAGGCGTGCGCGGTTGCTTGAGCAAGCAGTTCGATCCAAGAGCGATATCCCCGTGATCGCCGTGGATCATCAGGAGGGCACACAGTGCGGACTTCGTCGAGCGCATCGAAGTAGCGCTGCTTGTGCCGCATGAGCGCGGCACTGACCGGCAAGGCGCCGCCTCCCATCACCTCGTCGGCTCTTTGGGTCGCGGCAACATTGCGCAGGGCTTGCATCTCTGCGGCCGGCGGCATCTCGCTGAACAACTCGAGTTGCGCTTCCGCGCGGGCGACACGGCGAGCAGAGGGGCGTATCTCCTCGATCGTGCTGGATGCGATGCTCTCCGAACGATCCAGCAGCCATTCGGCGGCGAGCGGCTGGCTTCCCGTCGCGTTCGCAAGATCAGCGCAACGCTCGGTCGCCATTGACACTTGCCGCCAGGTGTCGGCGCGGAGGTCGGGTTCCCAGCCGTTGACCGGGTGAGGAACGAAGGCGTCGAAGCACTCGCGTGCAGGGTCCGATGCCTGCGCTGCCCGCGAGACCTGAAGCCTGTCGTCCCAGAATCTCCGCTCTTCGCGCCCCACAGTCACCGCCCCATGAGTTGTCGCCCACATGCAGTTTAGCGACAACTCAGGAAGCGCCGATGCCCAAGCTGTCGTTCAGATGCGAACAGGCGACAGTCCGGCTGCAGGGTGGGACGCGT
Source organism: Acidimicrobiia bacterium (assembly GCA_022828045.1). Taxonomy (GTDB): domain Bacteria; phylum Actinomycetota; class Acidimicrobiia; order Acidimicrobiales; family Poriferisodalaceae; genus Poriferisodalis. Next base: position 13,604 of record JAJEIW010000120.1, read on the forward strand.
CACAATGCACCATCGTCGACGATCAGAGAAAGACCGCGAACAGCTTCTCGCGACATGCGTGCGAGCTCTACCGTGGCCCAATCGGTGCTCGCGGGCTGTACGTAGACGGCACCCAAGCCGACGACATTTCCTCCCACTGCAAGATCGCGTAGCAGCGATTCTGAACCGGTGCCGCCGGTCGGGCGATGCAGAAGGCGACAACCCCGCAGCCGCTACCGTCGCACCGGCAACCGACACCGAGGCGCAACCCCAAACCCCACCACTCACCGGGACGCTGCCCCGAGCGGCATTGCGACGGCCAGATCGCCGCCGGCGACGCTGCTCACCACTGGCCTATAGAGCGCATTCGGTCCTACTTTGGTAGGATTACGGTATGGCGATCACGAAGCGGAAAGTCTCGATTTCACTAGACGAGGAACTTGCCAGCGCGCTGGAAGCAGGGAGCGAATCGCTCTCGGCGCAGGTCAACGAGGCAGTGCGGGTCGAGTTCACGCGTCGTCGGCGTCGAGTGCTGCTCGACGAAATGCTGGACGAGTTCGAGCGCTGCGAGGGTCCTGTCGATGAGGCCCTCGTCGACAAGTACATGGAGCTGCTGGCGTGAGCCGAGCCCTCGTGCTCGACTCCGAGGCGCTGTCCAGCCTCGCTCGCCCGCAGGGACAACGATTCGGCGAGATCCGGGCTGCCTTGGAGGCCGCTCGCCGTCTCCGACGCGACGTCGTGGTTCCCGCTGTGGTGCTGGCAGAGCTGTATCGGGGACCGCGGCTGAATCAAGTGGTCGATGCGTGTCTCAGCCGTGAGACGGGTCTCGAAGTTCGCGACACAGATCGGGACTTCGCGCGTCTCGTCGGCAGCATCCTCGCGGCGGCGAACGCAGACTCGGGCACCCTCGTCGATGCCCACTGCGTGGCCGCCGCGGTCGAAGCAGGCGGCGGCGTCGTGGTGACCGGCGACCGCCACGATCTCGAACGGCTCGCCGCGCCGTACCCGCATGTCCACATAGCGCCGCTCTGACCGGCTCCGTCCGGCCGCGAAGCCATGCCCGACGGGCCTGGCGGCCGTCGGGCGGCGTCCAGCGTTCGATTCAGGGCGGGCGGCGTCGGTCAGGGGCCGGTGCCCGGGCCACGCATATCGAGTCGTCGCTCGGGTTCCTCTCCCAATGCCTCGACCAGTTCCGGAATGCTCGTCTGAAGGGTTTCCCGCACGATGTCGGGCTCGACGTTGTGGTACTCGTGGGTGACGAAGTTGCGCATTCCGCTTCGCCCTCGTCAGCGGTGCGCGTGGCCACAGCTGCTGAGTCGATGATGTCCCGCAGGCGTGCCTCGTCGCTGCGTGTCACAACGAAATTGCGTCCTCGAGCACGGAGTCGTGCGGCGGCCTGAGCGCCCTAGCGGAGGAAATGTCGACCTTGCAGCCCAAGGGCTCCTCGAGCTCGATCTGGAGGCCTGCCATGTCCAGCAGGGTCGTCCCGGGAGCGAGTGTGCACACGAAATCGCAGTCGCTGTCGTCGTGATCGGTGCCACGCGCCACCGAGCCCGCCAGGGCGATGGACGACGCCTTGTTGCGGCGAGCCGCAGCCACGATGGCGGCCCGGTGGCGCTCAAGGACCGTCTCACGGCGGGACATGGCTGCCATGGTAGCTACGACGACGAAACAGGGCGGCCCAGGATCTGGCGCCAAACCCGGGACATGCTGGCCGCCGGCTCCGACACCGACGGGGCGCTCGTGCCCTGTCGAGAGAGCGCTCGCCTTCTCGCAGACCGAAACGGCGGCCGCGGCATCGCTCTGCAGACGGTGATCGTGATAGTGGTAATGCTCGTTATCGCCGGCGGAGTCGCTGGTGTGTTGCTGTCCCGCAGCGAGGATGTGATAGGTGACCTCGAAGCCGTCGAGACTGGCGTAGCACCACAAACGTCCTTTGAGTTGTGTCAGAGCGCTGGCCGAGCGTTGATTGGTGACGATACAGTCACTGCCGACACCGCTGGTGGCCTCAGTGCAACAGGCGATGACATCACTTATAACGCGCCGAACGGACAATGCTACGTGACGGGTGACGCTGGCGATTTCACTAAAGCGCAGTGTGAATCGCGTGGAGGAACTTTCACCACGGGAACTGGCGGCGTTCCTCAGTGCAGCTTCACATGAACCCGGAATTTGATGGCCTCTTTGCCAAAAGGTGCCCACTGGCTGTTTGAGGTGGTAATGGCCGCGATAGGAACTACCTGCTGAGCTTCTGCCCCTGACTGAGGAACTGGCGGGGTGTGGCCTCGGGGTCGGGGCTTGCGTTCCGCCCCGGGGCTGGCCCTTTTTGGGCCGTGGTTCTGGGTGCAGGCGTCTGCCGGGTTGATGGGTCGCGGTGTGGGCTGCGGGTCGGTCTGTCGTCGGCCGTGGGCTGGTGTCGCCGGTCGGCTCGGCAGCCCACGCTGCACCGTGACGAGCTGAAACAGTCCGAAAATCGTTTGAATCGCACGTTGTGTGATGCCTACCGTCACCACGTCTGCTGTGCCCGGCGCAGCGCACGATCACAGACCCGGGAGACGCCTTGGCTACCATCACACCCGTGACCGACAGCGCCGGCG
>JAJEIW010000108.1 GCA_022828045.1 Acidimicrobiia bacterium
GTGCAGACGTTCCGGCCCCCAGGCCTGCACTACGTGCCGATCAGCGACGACGCCGCCTCGGTCCCCCTGCTGCTGCTCACCCGCTCCGGCGAACCCCTGCCGCTGGTCACCCAAGCCCTCGACCTCGTCACCGAGCTCTACGCCCCGGCGTCGTGACTGCCAAACGAGACAGTCGCGGGAGCCATCGGTCGGATCCGGCACATGGTGCAGCATGCTTGGGGACAGCGATGTGCGCAGTGCGCCGGTCAGCCACTGCCCGTCGTGCTGCCAGGTAGTTCCTCAAGCGACGAGGGCATGCAACTCACATCGCTAGCATCCGGCGCGACGCCACGAGCGGCAGTTGTTGAGCTGGGAGCACCGAAATGAGCGCTGCACTGCCAGCATTCAGGGTCAAGAACTTGGGCCCCATCGCCGACGGCACCATCCAGCTGCGCCCACTCACGATCCTCATCGGCAAGAACAACTCGGGCAAGACGTACATGGCCCAAGCGATCTACGCCGCGTTCAAGGCACTCCAGCGCGTGAATGGGCCTGTCGAACCCGCCCTCACGTCAGAGGAGTCAATCGACTTGGTCAGCCAGTTGCGTCACCCGAGTGTCGCGCACGCTGCCGACCTACTCCGGCCCCTCGAGAGCAAGATTCAGGCGTGGATGAGCTCACGGCTCGAACGAGCAGGCGATCTGCTCAAGAATCGACTCGCGGTTTATTTTGATGTCGAGAATCTCGATGAGCTCAGAAGGTGGGGCTGCAGCGAACCCCTCGAGTTTGCTATCGCACGGGAATCGTCCCGCACCGATCAGTCGACGCTGTTCGCACTCTCCGGCGAGCACGAACGCTTCCCCCTGTCACTGAAGAACATCAGCCTTGGAGATCTTCGCGCAACCCGTACTTTCGAGTTGCTTGACGACTACCTGACAGAATTGACGGAGGATGGCGAGTCGTCCCGCGACGAGCGACTGTCCCGGCGAGCTGCGTCGTTCTTGGCTGATCTCTTTTGGCATCGCCATCTTCTTCCCGACGCAGGTCTCAGTGGCGCAGTGCACTACCTGCCAGCTGGACGATCTGGTCTTCTCGAAGCGTGGACCGACGTGGTGCGTATGCGACTCGAACAGGATCGCGAGGGTCTCGCCCTCACCGGTCGTGAACCCGCCGCGCTCGGCGGGATTGCGCTCGACTTCCTCATCGAACTCCAACAACTGACCAGTCCACGCCGTAGTCATCGGGCCTGGGCGCTGCCGCCGCGCCATCGGCGAGTGGGTGGGCGCGGCTTCGAAGCGGCGACCGACCATCTTGAAGCACTCATCGGCGGCAGCGTTGTTGTCGGTCGAGCTCGCGAGCGGGTGCCCTCGTTGAGCTACAAGCACGGCAAGCAGGTCATCCCCGTTCAGCGTGCATCCTCGATGGTCGCCGAGCTCGCCCCCCTCATCAGCTGGATGAGCGAGCTGCTGAGTCCTGGCGACCTACTCTTGATCGACGAGCCTGAGGCGCACATGCACCCGGAAGCCGTGCTCGCTGTGTCCGAGGCACTCGTCGCGCTGTCGCAGGCCGGCGTCACCGTGCTGTGTACGACCCACAGCACTGAATTCCTGCATCAGGTGTCCAATTGCATGCTGCGCGCGTCAGCAAGGCAGCCGGATGTCTCCGGTACCAGCTCGTCGATCGACGTTGACGACCTCGCCGTGTACAGGTTTGACCGTCGCGACCGGACGGTCGGGACCGCCATCGTCCCGGTCGAGATCGATCCGGAATGGGGGATTCCCGAGGATGAGTACGTCGCGGTCGCTGATCGGCTCTCTGCAGAAACCTCGCGGCTTCTCAGCGACATTCCGTGAATCGCAGCACCTCAGCGACTCGGCTGGTCTCACTGCACATCCCGTGTGCGTGCGAGATCGGCATTGAGCCGACTACGGCAGTTCTCACCAAGGACGGTTGCACGGTCTCTATAGAACTCGTCGCTGTCGCCTTCGACTGCGACGCCTGCGGTGCGTTTGCTCCAAGGGAGGTCAGGCCCGACATCATTGCGCTCCGCAATTGCGGCGAACGAGATGAATGGCTTGTCCTCGAGATGAAGCGCACGCTCCGCGAACACGCCGGCGAGCAGGCCAGAGCCGGGCTGTCCAAGCTGGGCCAGCACGCGCTCTTCCCGATGCAGATCGACGTCACCGAAGTCATCTTCGTCGTCAAGCGTCGACGCAAGAGCGACTCGACCATCATGCGAGCAATTGGAATCATTCGTACCGAGAACTGGGCCATCGAACCGACGCTCCTCGACTCAGGGAGCATTCTCCGCTGCACCCAACAAGACGTCATGAGTGATGAATCCACCGGAAGCTGATCCGTTGAGGCAAGCCGCGCAGCCGAGCCAGGAGGTCAGTACGCGGTGAGTTTCGTCAAAGCATCCTCGATGGTGACACGCCCATCACAACGATCGAACCGAAGGACTTCCCCAAGAGTGCATACGGGCCGCCGCCAAGCGGTTCCGGGTCCTCCGAAGGCGGTTCCGGCGACGCGTAGCGAGGCGAGGCGCTTACCCAGTTGGCCAGCCAGGTAGATGAGGCGGGTGTGGTTCCCGCTTACCGTGCCCGCCAAGCCAGGCATCCATCGCCTCGCCGGGTGCCGGCTCTGACAGTCCCCCCGCGACGCAGAATCGAGGCGTCGGCCTACTTGGCTGACCGATCCTCCACCTGCGCCCAAGCTGTATTTGGTTGTAATACAATTGACGCTGTGGAGAGCCCGTTCGACCTGGATCTCCTCGACGACGATGACCCATTCGAAATCACCGACCAACTGCCGCACCTGTTCAAGCACAGCGCGCTCGGCGTACCCGACATCGTTGACGTCTGGCAAAGCGACCCGTTCTTCTACCCTGCAACCCCGCCGGCGCACTGGCTCATGGTCTCCGAAGTCAGCGGAGTCGTGCTCGTGGTCCCCCTCGCACCATCGGACTCGGGCGACCCGACGCGGTGCCGGCCGATCGGCTGTTACGAGGCGCCTTCGCACCTCGTCTCCCAATACATGGAGGACAGATGAACGCTGAACGCATGACCCCCGCCGAGGAATTCGAGTTCTACAGCCGACCAGAAAACCTGCGTCCCCAAGGACCAGCGCAACGACGCACACCGAGACTGTCCGATCCGATCGCCGTGCGCTTCCCGCCGAGTGTGCTCGAACAGATCAGAGCAGTCGCCGCAGCCGAGGATCGCTCAGTGTCATCCTGGGTTCGACGCGCAGTGAACGAGGCCCTGCCAACCCCGGCCCGCTGAGCCCGGATCCACCGGTTCGAGTCGGGGTTGGGGTTGTCGCGTCCACCAGAAAGGCCTCCTGAGGTGGCATTTT
>JAJEIW010000099.1 GCA_022828045.1 Acidimicrobiia bacterium
CGATCGCGATGGACGAGGGCTTGCGCTTCGCCATCCGTGAGGGCGGGCGCACTGTAGGCGCCGGCCGGGTCACCAAGATCGTCCAGTAACCCGGGTTTCCGGCCAACAGTCAGGCACTCAGATGGCAGCACCTCGGATCCGGATGCGGCTCAAGGCCTACGACCACGAGATCGTGGACCAGTCGGCGCAGAAGATCACCGAGACGGTGCTGCGCACCAACGCCAAGGTGCGGGGCCCGGTGCCGCTGCCCACCGAGAAGCATCGCTACACGGTCGTGCGGTCTCCCCATAAGGACAAGGACTCGCGTGAGCACTTCGAGATGCGGATCCACAAGCGCCTGATCGATGTGATCGATCCCACCGACAAGACGGTCGACTCGCTCCAGCGTCTCGACCTGCCCGCCGGCGTCGAGATCGAGCTCAAGGTCCAGCCCTAGCGCACTACCCGCCCGCGGGCGCGCCTGATATCTGAACTAATTCAGATAATGTGCGCACATGCAAATGATTGAGCGCTCATTCTCCGATTTCCTACGTCACCCGAAGGAAGTCGTTGCGGAACTCGCGGATCACGATGTTGTGCTTCGTCGAAGGAACGCCCCTGCACTTCGGCTGTGTCGCGTTGACCGCGACGAGTCGCGAGCGGAGACATTCAACGCGCTCGCTCGCTTGTTACGAAATCTGGCGGTACATAGCCCTGTCTTGCTCGCTGCGGCGTTGGGTGATGTGTACCCGTGGGTGCAGTACTTGCCCCGTGAAGAGCGTGAGCTGTTCGCAGAGGAGTTGACCAAAGCACTCCTGGCATCAGGGTCGATCGAAATGTTCGAGCCTGTCGCGCTACTCGTGGGTGCGTGGAAGGCCACCGCCGAGATTCATGCAGACCCTGAGTTGGCCCGTCGCTTGGCTGGACCACACGAGATCACCCACGGTGGGCGCGTCCCACCCCCGGTCCTCTGAGGGCATCGCGAATACATGCCGAAGCGTCGTGAGAGAGTCGCGCCCCCACCGCGCCCAGATGGGTGGGACATGCGCTTCGGAAACAACACCGCAGCGCGCGGCTGGGATGACCTGTGCTCCAGCGTGCCGAACAACGCTCGTTTAGCTTGGGAGCAGATCACGGACGATCCTCGCCGCTGGGACAGCCGGCAGAAGCCACTGCAGGGCTCGTATGCGAGCGCCCTCGTCAGCGGCGTGGAGATGGAGCAGTGGCAGTACGAGGTCACCTCTGGCGGTCGCATCTGGTACTGCATCGACGAGGCCAAGCAAACGATCTGGATGACCCACGCGGGCACAGGTCACCCCAAAGCCACGGAGTAGGCAGATGCTGACAACAAGGGAACAGGCTGGAAGTACGAAGGTCGAGGCCTAGACCGACCATCGGACCCCCGTTAGAGGTTCTTGAAGTCGTAGTAGCCGCGGGTGACGTAGTGGTCGATGATCGCTTCGCGGTGGTCTCGGGTCTCGTCGTCGTGGGCATCCATGGTTGCGTTCAGGAGCGAGCGGATTGGGTCTTCCCAGGTGGCGTGGTCCCATTCGTTGGTGGCGCTTTCGAGCATCTGACGGGCGAGCCTCGTGGCCGTTGCTGGCTTGGACGGTGCCATTTCTGTGAGGCGTTCTATGACGTCGTGTCCGAGCCATTCGGGGCTTCCGGTTGCGAGCGTGGTCTCCAGTGTTGCGAGGGACCAGTCGTCGTCGAGCTTCGCGGACACGAATGTGGGCGCGAAGGCGCTGGCCTCAAGTGGATGCTGCTCCGGGCTGTCACCGATGGCATCGAGTCGCCAGTCCCACAAGTCGCGAATGCGTTGTAGGACCTCTGGCGGGACTTCGCCTTCGGTGTTCCGGAGTGCCCGCCCGACGAACTCCATGCTGTAGGCGGCGAGCGCGTCACCGGCGACTTCGAACCAGCGCTCAAGAAACGGCCGAGGCAGTTGGCCTCGCCAATGAAAGGCGACGAGGTGCTCGCCGAGTTTCTGGTCGGCCTCGTTGGAGTTGGACAGGTCTCTGTGGCCGCTAGACGGAACCCGTTCGATAGCGGCCTCATACTCGGTTCGCAGCAGGCTGAGCATCGGGTCATAGGGTTGGCACCAGCAGATGTAGGTGTTCCACGCAGCATCCCGGAGGCTGGCGTGCTCGGGAGAGACGGGGAAGATGCGGGGAAGCTGTTCCGTAACCCACTCTGTGTCTATGTGGTCCAGCTGAGGCAAGTGGCCACCGTAAACGGCTCGGACCGCCACCGACGGTTCGACTTCTGGGTCGAGACGCTCGGTGAGGAGAGTGCGGACCTCCGGCAACTCCGCGAAGGCTGTCTCGGTGCCGTCATGGTCTTCCGAGAGACCGCGGATACACCAGGATGCGTACGACATCACCGCGTGCATCGCCTTGCCCCGATTGGTGTTCAGCGACAGCGTGAGAGGCCCCATCGTGGCGGTCCTGGATGCCGCATGGGCCTCGTCGTGTGCCGGCAATGGGTCTGGGTCGTTCAGGAGCACTGTGAGGATCTGCCAGACCGTCTCGCGGAAGCGGAAGGGAATGCAGTTGTCGTTGTCGCCGGTGCCCGTCTGGACAAGCAGGGCGGCTGCCCCTCGAGCCCATCCCCAACCGTGGTCGCGGTCCCAGCCGGGTTCGTCGTCGTCCTCCTCGAAAGAGTGCCCCACGACCGACGACATCAGATGCAGCACGGGTTCCCAGTCGAACTGCACGCCGCTCTTGATTGCCGATTGGAAGCCGTCTAGGCAGCGGCGAACGTAAGTGGGGTCCAGCGTCGCGAGGCTGCCGGCGACTGCCGCGAACTCGGATGCGCGTTCCGCGACAGCTTCCTCGACGACGCGTCCGAGGTCCTCCATAGAGGCGCTGATGTGCCGCAGCTCAGCGTCCGGCCTCCAGGTTTGAAGGTATTCGATGACCTTGGAGAGTGGCCAAGTGTTCAGCTCGTCGTTGGACACTGGGCTGCCTGGACCCGAGTCGGCCGAAATCCAGACAACGAAGTCGGGGTGCTCCGCTTCGCCGCAACGCGCGACAAGACGCCGGTACAGCGCTGCTGCATGGTCGGGAAGGTGATCGGCTACATGACTCAACCAGTCGCGCTGCCAGTGAGCGACATAGCTGGACTCCTCGTCCTCGGCAGAGGCTGTGTCATTGGACTCCGGTTGCCATTGGCGGAAGGCTTCGAGGTCGGGTCCGGCGTAGACCCAGTCGAGATAGCGCTGGCGTGCTCCGGCCGAGGCGTCACCGAAGCGGTGCCGCACCAAGAATGCGTACTCGTGGCGCAGCCGGTGGTCGTCGAACAAGCCCCGGTCCGCAATACGTTCGCTGACCAGCGTCTCGCAACCGTCGGCTTGGGCTAGCACGTGCATCGCGATGCGGCGGTGCAGACATGTCCCCTTCTCGAGCTGAGTTACCACGGCCTCGAGAGCGTCCGGTGAGGTGCTCGCGTATCGAATCGCTGCGTCCCTCACAGCAGAGACGAGGACGTTGGCAACGCCACTGTCGGAGTTCTGGGCGTGGTCTTCGATCGCTCGCCGCCAAATGTAGGAGTAACCGGCCTCATCGTCGGGCTTGCCTTCACGTCCGCGCAGCCGGAGCGCATCGTTGAGCAGTGACGAGAAGGTCCGCACAGCATCGAGCCCCGCTGTGTCGACGAGGTCTGGCAGGAGTTGCCTGATCGCCCGGTCGTATTGCCAGTCAGACAGTCGGCTTACGGGTTCCGCTCGTCTTGACGACAGCGAAGCGCTGGCTTCGTTGGACGCTGCGCCGTCCGGCTGCGGTTCAGGCCGCAACAGCGCCTTCGCGACCTGCACGCTCATGTCGACTTTGCCGATACGTGCAAGACGCGCGATCGCCGCTGCCGCCTCATATGCGAATTGGTCCCCGAAACGAGAGGCCAGGTGCGCTTCGAGCCACTCCAGGATCTTGGGAGCGAGCTGACCGAAGTGGTCGTCGGGCAGCGCTCCCACGGTCTTCAGTGCAGTCTGTGTGGAGACCGGGTTGCCTGATGGTGGCAATCTCTCAAGAACCGCGAGTACAGCGGCCGGGGCGATTGGTGCCATGCGCAAGAGGTAGCGCCCCTCCGGCCAGGGCAAGAAACGAACGGTTCCCTGTCCGCGGTCATGCACTACGCCCGAAGGTGCATCGAAGTAGCCGCGCTCCGCCAAGGGCTGAATCCACTCAGGGTTCTCCAGCCGGTCGAAGAAATACGCCCGGTTCTCCCGGCGGGTGGCCTGTGCCTGCAGCTGAGCCAGCTGGGCGTCGTTGGGCGTAGTCCAAGCACTCATCGAGCGTTCGCCTCACGCAGCAATTCGTCGAGCTCTGCGATGTTCTCCTGTGCCCGCTTCGAGATCACCATCAGAAACCGCTCGAAGGCCAAGAATCTGTCGACCCACTCAGCGTCGGCTTCTCGCGGAAGCTCCCGGTTCCACGCATGCGCGAACTTCTGCACCAACCGATGGGTGTGCTTCCAGCCGTCGGACACATACTGAGGGTGAGGACCCGGACCGGCAAGAGCTTCGAAGCGCAATGCCTCAAGATCTCCCTTGTTGGCTTCAGCCTCGCTGTGCTGTTTCATCAGCTCCCCGATTGCCGCGGCCAACTCGCCCGGCACGACTACATCCGTTGCGGCAGGCGATGACGGAAGACGTTCTGCCAGTGTCGGACCCGACCCATCGCGCGGAAAGCCACTGCCGGTCCAAAGCTTGTGAACCTTGTCGACAAGCCTCCGGTAGTCGACCTGCGTTCTCTCTATGTCGCCGTTGAGAGCGTCGGGCAGCCGGTTCCTGATCTCTCGGATGGCGTGCGCGATGAAATGGACCCTGCCCGGGAAACCTCCGTCCATCGCCATCCGCAGCGCCGCCAAGTACAGCGGGGTGAGATTCGGCGCCGTCCGGTCGAGCCAGTCTTGAAGCTCTGCACGCTCAGAGTTCTGCCTCTCTTCAACCGCTTCGCGAGGTACAGCTGGCTTTTGGGCGTCGCTGAGCCCATCATCGGGCGGTTCGCAATCGAGCACGTTGACATGATGCCCCCAGCATTCCGGCGCGCCACCGCGGTCTTCTCAGGCCAGAGGCTCGCCTCGTCACGCCGTCGTCGACAGGCGCGGTTTCGTGTTTCGGCCGGACCAAGGTGTCGCTTGGAGTGGTGAGATACTCCCTTCGATGCAGGCGGCGCCGAGCGTCGCCCCGGTGCTTTCGCTCGGCGCCTCGAAGGCGGGCGTGGCAGCCGTACCATCTCGGGCTATGCGGGCTGTCGATGTGCCGTGCGGAGGCTTCTGGTGTCGGGGAGCCTGACGCCCGAGCAGCACGCTCGCCTTGACATTGATGAGCAGTTGGAGGCCTGCGGCTGGGTGGTACAGGACTCGAGGAGCGCGGCCGTGACGGCTGCGCAGGGCGTCGCCGTTCGGGAGGTATCGACGACGGCTGGGCGCGCCGATTATGTGCTGTATGTGGACCGTCAGGCGGTCGGCGTCATCGAGGCGAAGAGGGTCGGCAGCACGCTGACTGGGGTCGAGTACCAGACTCGCAAGTACAGGTTCTCGTTTCCCGGTGAGCTGCCGGCGTCCGACGTCGATGGGGCGTTGCCGTTCGGTTACGAGTCGACCGGCGCTGAGACGCGGTTCACGAGCGAGCTGGACCCTGTGCCGGTCAGTCGCCGGGTGTTCACGTTCCATCGGCCCGAGACCTTGGCTCGCTGGCACGAGGACTATGTCGATGGTCGTGGCGCTGGTCTGCGTGCTGGTGTCCCGCTTCTGCCGGAGCTCGACGACAACGCCGCTGCGTCACACTTGTGGCCCGCCCAGGAAGAGGCCATCCGCAATCTTGAGCAGTCGTTCAAGGACAACCGTCCTCGGGCGCTCATCCAGATGGCGACTGGTTCGGGCAAGACGTTCGCTGCCGCCAACGTCTGTTATCGCCTGCTGCGATACGCGGGCGCCCAGCGGATTCTCTTCCTCGTCGACCGGGCGAATCTCGGCCGTCAGGCACTCCGGGAATTCCAGGGGTTTGCCACTCCCGACGACGGCCGCAAGTTCACCGAGCTCTACAACGTCGGCCATCTCACGTCGTCGCAGCTTGAGATGGCTGACGAGGCGGCCACCAAGGTTCACATCTGCACGGTTCAGAGGCTGCATTCGATCTTGCGAGGCGATGACGGGTTCGACGAAGCGCTCGACGAGGAGAGCGGATTCGCGACCGCTCCGCCGGATTCTGTCGACGTGTCCTACAACCCGTCGGTGCCCATCGAGTCCTATGACCTGATCATCGTCGACGAGTGTCACCGCTCGATCTACGGCGTGTGGCGCCAAGTGCTGGAGTACTTCGACGCTTTCCTCGTCGGCCTCACCGCAACCCCCGGCATGCAGACGTTGGGGTTCTTCGACCAGAACCTCGTCATGGAGTACGGGCATGCCCAAGCGGTCGCTGATCGGGTGAACGTGGACTTCGACGTGTTCCGCATCCGCACGGCGATCACGGAGTCCGGAGGCATGGTCCCTGCTGAGTTCGTGACCGAGTTCCGCGACCGCGGCACGCGCAAGCGCCGTTGGCAGATGATCGACAGCGATGTCGACTACGGCGCCGACGAACTGGACAAGGGGGTGGTGGCGCCCGATCAGATTCGCACTGTGGTGCGCACGTTCCGCGATTCGCTGCCGGCGATGTTTCCCGACCGTATGCGCCGGCGTGATGGCCCACTCCGGCACGTACCCAAGACGCTGATCTTCGCCAAGGACGACGGCCATGCCGACGACATCGTGAAGATCGTGCGGCAGGAGTTCAAGCTCAGCAGCGAAGGCGCGGTGAAGATCACCTACCGCTCCGGCGATGCGGGCAACAAGCCCGAGGAATTGCTGGCTCAGTTCCGCACGAGCTACGAGACGCGCATCGCGGTCACCGTGGACATGATCGCCACAGGCACCGATGTGAAGCCGATCGAGTGCGTGGTGTTTATGCGCCTGGTCCGCAGCCGCAACTTCTTCGAGCAAATGAAAGGGCGCGGGGCGCGGGTGATCGACAGCGACCAGTTGCGTACGGTCACGCCCGACGCTGCCGCCAAGGATCGTTTCGTGATCGTGGACGCAGTCGGTGTTACTGAGGCGGAGCTGCACGACACGGTGCCGATGGAACGCCAGCGAGCCCTGGGCTTGGACAAGCTGCTCAACCAGATCGGGCTGGGCTCGACCGATCCTGATGTCGTGTCGTCGGTGGCGTCGCGGCTCGCCCGGCTGAACCAGCGCATGACCGTTCCGGACCGGGAGGAGGTGGAGCGGATGGCCGGCATGGGCTTGGCTGATCTGGTGCGCGCCATGGTGGACGCACTCGATGTCGACCGTCAGTACGAGGCAGCGACCGCCGCAGCGGGGGGCAACGAGCCCACAGCCGAGCAGATCGAAGCGGCTGGCAAAGAGATGATCCGCGAGGCGGTGGAGCCGCTGGCACGCAACGCTGCGCTGCGCGAGAAGCTGATCGATGTCAGGCGCAGCTACGAGCAGATGGTCGACACCGCGTCGAAGGACCGGGTGATCTCCGGCCAATTCTCCAAGGAAGCCGCCGACCGTGCGCGTGCTCAGGTCGAATCGTGGCGGCAGTTCATCGACGACAACAAGGACGAGATCACGGCGCTGCAAGTGCTGTACAGCCAGCCCTACAGCGGCGGGCTCGGTTACACCGACACAAGGCGCTTGCGAACGAAATCGCACGGCCGCCGCACCGTTGGACGCCGGACGCGCTGTGGCAGGCCTACGAGACGCTCGACGCCTCCAGGGTGCGAGGCTCAGGCCACCGCGTCACCACCGACTTGGTCAGCCTCGTCCGCTACACGCTCGGCGAAGCCGATGTGCTGGTTTCCTACCCAGACCTCGTCAGCGAGCGCTTCGAGGCGTGGCTGCTGCAGCAGTCGAACGCGGGCCGCTCGTTCACCCACGAGCAAGCAGCCTTCTTGGAGCTGATTAAGGACCGCATCGCCACCAACCTCGGCATCGAACCCAAAGAACTGATGGCCCCACCATTCAGCGCCCAAGGCGGCCTCGGTAAGGCACGCCAACTCTTCGGCGACGATCTCGACACCCTGCTTGAGGAACTCACCGTGGCCCTCGCCGCATAATCGCTCGGAGATGACCTGCGGGCGAGTGGAGCCCGGCGTGTGTCATGCCCGGAAAATGACTTGCGGACCGTCTGAGGGCTACGCCTAGGCTGCGCTCATCGGATCGAGGACGGTGAGGAGGCGACCATGGCAGTACGGGGTGCGCCCGCAGAGACCGCCCGCCGCGGCGACGAGATCTACGAGCGAGACATCAAGCCCACCCTCACGGAGGACCAGCACGGCTACTACGTCTCCATCGACATCGACAGCGGCAGCTGGGCAATCGCCGACACGCTCCGCGGTGCGA
>JAJEIW010000259.1 GCA_022828045.1 Acidimicrobiia bacterium
TCGCACCGCGGAGCGTGTCGGCGATTGCCCAGCTGCCGCTGTCGATGTCGATGGAGACGTAGTAGCCGTGCTGGTCCTCCGTGAGGGTGGGCTTGATGTCTCGCTCGTAGATCTCGTCGCCGCGGCGGGCGGTCTCTGCGGACGCACCCCGTACTGCCATGGTCGCCTCCTCACCGTCCTCGATCCGATGAGCGCAGCCTAACCCTGGCCCTCGGGGTGTCTTCAAGTGATTTTCGAGGCATCACCCTGGACGCTGGGTCGTTGCCAGGCGGTTATGCGGCGAGGGCCTGGCTCAGCTCAGCGAGCAGTGCGTCGAGGTCGGTACCGAAGAGCTGGCGGGCTTTGCCGAGGCCGCCTTGGGTGCTGAAAGGTGGTGCCGCCAACTCGGCAGGCTCGATGCCGAGGTTGGTGGCGACGCGGTCTTTGATCATCTCCAAGTAGGCCGCCTGCTCCTGCGAGAACGTGCGGCCGGCGTTCGACTGCTGCATCAGCCACGCTTCGAAGCGCTCGTTGACCAGATCCGGGTATGACACCAACACATCAGCCTCGCCGAGCGTGTAGCGGACGAGACTCACCAAGTCGGTGCTGACACGGTGACCCGAACCACGCACCTTGGACTTGTCGGGTGTCTCGTAGGCCTCCCACAGCGCGTCAGGCGTCCAGCGATGGGGCGGTCGCTTGATCGCGTTCGCCAGCTCCCTGATATCGGCGTAGCTGAGCCCACCGCCGTAGGGTTGGCTGTACAGCACCTGCAGCGCGGTGATCTAGTCTCGGTTGTTGTCGATGAATTGCCGCCACGATTCGACTTGGGCACGGGCACGGTCGGCCGCCTTCCGGGAGAACTGACCGGAGATCACCTGGTCCTTCGATGCTGTGTCGATCATCTGCTCGTAGCTGCGCCTGACGTCGATCAGCTTCTCCCGCAGCGCGGAGTTGCCTGCCAGCGGCTTCACGGCCTCGCGGATCATCGACTCGCCGGCGGCCTTGACCTGCTCGGGTGTCGGATCACCGCCCGCTTCAGCAGCTGCTGCCTCGTGCTGGCGGTCGACATCGAGTGCGTCCACCATGCCACGCACCAGGTCGGTCAGCCCGATTCCTGCCACCTGCTCTACCTCAGCCCGATCCGCTGCTGTCATCCGTCGGTTCAGCCAGGTAAGCCGGGACGCCACCGACGACACGACATCGGGATCCGTCGAGCCCAGTCCGATGTCGCTGAGCAGCTTGTCGAAGCTCGCCGTCCGCTTGCGCTCCATCGGCACGGTGTCGTGCAGCTCGGCATCGGTCACGCCAACGGCGTCCACGATCACAAAGCGGTCCTTGACTGCAGCATCGGGCGTGACCGCGCGCAGCTGGTCGCTGTCGATCACCCGCACGCCTCGCCCTTTCATCTGCTCGTAGAAGTTGCGGCTGCGCACCATGCGCATGAACACGACGCACTCGATCGGCTTCACATCGGTGCCCGTCGCGATCATGTCCACCGTGACCGCGATCCGCGTCTCGTAGCTGGTGCGGAACTGCTGCAGCAAATCCTCGGGCTTGTTGCCGGAGTCTCCGGAGCGGTAGGTGATCTTCACCGCCTCTTGGTTGCCGAAGTTGAACTCCTGGCGGACGCTCTTGAGGATGTCTTCCGCGTGGTAGTCGTCCTTGGCAAAGATCAGCGTCTTGGGCACATGCCGCAACGAGCCATCATCACGGCGCTCACGGTCGGGAAAGATCTCCGGCAGCGAGTTGCGTAACGTGCGCACGATCGTGCGGATCTGGTCGGGTGCCACCACGCGCTTGTCGAGTTGGTTGGCGTCGTAGTCGATGTCCGTGTCAACCTTCTCCAGGCGGCGCTTTCGGGTTTCGCGGTCGCGGAACTCGGTCACGAACCCAGCGGGAACGACGCCGCCGGATTCCGTGATCTCGGTGCGGATGCGGAACACGTCGAAGTCCACGTTCACCCGGTCGGCCACCGCTTGGGCGTGCCCGTACTCCATGACGAGGTTCTGATCGAAGAACCCGAACGACTGCTTGCCCGGAGTTGCAGTGAGGCCGACGAGGAAGGCGTCGAAGTACTCGAGAACTTGGCGCCACACGCCGTAGATGGAGCGGTGGCACTCGTCGATGATGATCAGGTCGTAGGACTCGATCGGCACCGCCGGGTTGTAGGAGACCTCCACGGGCTCTGGCGGAGCCGTATCGAATCCGCTCTTCTCTTCGTCGAACGCTTCGCCGAGCTCGTCCTCGCCTCGCAGGATCGAATGCAGCCTCTGGATGGTGCAGATGTGGACCTTGGTGGCCGCCTCGTTCGCCATGTCAAGCCGTGATGACGTCAGATGGCGGGCGTTGTAGAGCTCAGTGAACTTGCGGCCGTCGTCGGGGGTGGCGAACCTCTGGAACTCTCGGAGTGCCTGGCGGCCAAGATTCGCCCGGTCGACGAGGAAGAGAATCCGCTGGGCACCCGCGTATCGCAGCAGGCGATAGCAGACGTTGGCGGCTGTGAACGTCTTGCCCGAACCGGTGGCCATCTGGATCAGTGCCCGAGGACGGTTGTCCTTGAATGACTGCTCAAGATTGCGGATGGCCTCTTCCTGCGCCGGCCACAAGTGCCCAGCATCCGCGTCAAGTCCAGGCAGATGCTTCACACCAGCGCGCAGGCCGGGCTCGCGACCCTTCCCCTCGGCATGGTCTGCCAGCCAACGCGCCAACGTCTCGGGGCGGTGGAACGTGAATACGCGGCGACTCGCGGGCACGGGGTCTAGGCCACTCGTGAAGCGGGTCTCAGTACCAGTCGACTCATAGCCGAACGGCAACGCCCCCTGGATCTCGATAGCAGGCCGGTCCTCGGGGTACGCGGCCTGATACTTGCGAGTCTGTGGCTCAACGCCGGTCAGCGTCATGCCGGCCTTCTTCGCCTCGATGACGCCCACAGCCTGACGGTCTACGTACAGCACATAGTCGGCACGCCCGGCCGTAGTCGGTACCTCCCGGACAGCTACTCCCAGAGCCGCCGCCACTGCCGCAGTCTTGTAGTCCTGCACCACCCAGCCGCAGGCTTCCAGCTGCTCGTCAATGTCACGACGGGCTAACTGCTCGGGCGAGAGGTACTCACTCACAGCGACCCCAGACTCACGACCGCCAACCCGCACACCAGCGGCCATCGTACGATCTTGAACCGAGTGACGGAAGTGGCGTAGGACCGCTCATGGGCACCGGCGCCGCATCCAGGACTGCGATGACCCGCTGCTCTGGTCCGTTCCGATCACTGCCGGTTACGTGGACCATCAAATCGAAGCGGAGGTACGCCAACTTGTCTTCGGAGCTTGTGGCAGCAGAGGTGTTTCCTCCTGGCGAGCACCTGGCAGAAGAACTCGCTGCGCGTGGCTGGACCATTCCGCAATTCGCGGAGCTGATGGGTCAGCCGGTGCACGTTGTCGCGGACATCCTCGATGCGCAGATCG
>JAJEIW010000097.1 GCA_022828045.1 Acidimicrobiia bacterium
GCACAGCAGCGCCGCGAGCTCGATCTCTGCGTTGCTGGCCATCGCGAACGCGGTGCCGCGGGCCGTCTGCGCGCTCACCGCCTTCGTCACCGCCGGATTGGCGTGCCCGACGATGATCGAGGTGAAGTTGTTGTTGCAGTCGAGGTAGCGGTTGCCGTCGACGTCGGTGGCCCAGGCGCCCTGGCCGTGATCGACGCAGATCGGGTTCGGCCGCCGCAGCAGCGTCGCCCGCGACACGCCGTCGGGAATCCACTGGTGGGCCTTCTCATACAGCGCGGCCGACTGCGCTTCTGAGCGTTGGCCGCCCGCGTGTGGCCCGGTCCGTTCCGTCATCGGCTCAGTGTCGCAGAGCCGCCGCTGTGGCCGACGGATTGGCGACGGAATGCTGCGGCCGGCTAGATGGCGCCGGTGCGGCGGTAGGCGTCCAGCACGAGCCCGTGAAAGTGGTGCACGCCGTGCTCGGAGAGCCCGGAGCCGTCTGGGTCGCACACGATGCGGCCCTGGGTGAACGCCGGCGTGCGCATCCCGTTCTGGACGCTCTCCACGATGCCGATGTCCTCGGGTTGGAGGATCTCGTCGATGTAGCGCATCGACTCGATGTCCCCTGGATCCAGCTCCGCCGATTCGAAGTAGAAGTCGATCGTCTCGTGAGTCGTCTCGGGACCGGTGGGCACCATCTGCATGATGCTGAAGTTGCCGCGACCCGGGTAGCGCATCAGGCAGGTGTTGGGCCACAGCCACCACACGGCGAGATCCTTCACGCTGGAGCCCTCGACGTCGTAGGCCGAGTTGTCCGAGTGACCCGCCCGTGCCATGTGGCTGGAATAGACGCCGTGGGTGGTGACACGGTAGGTGTCCATCTCCACCAGCGTCACGAAATCGGGATGGGCGATGTGGCAGTGGTAGCACTCCAGGAAATTGTCGACCACGTTCTTCCAGTTGGAGGCGATCCCGTAGCAGAAGCGCCGGACGTGGGTCAGCTCGGCCACGTCGGGCGCCCAGCGCGCGATCTCGGCGCCGAAGCCACCGGATTGGACCGCCAGCGACTCGGCATCGGGGTCGAGGTTGACGTAGACGAAGCCGCCGAACTCCTCCGCCCGCACCGTCTGCAGGCAGATCTGCGACGGGTCGAACCCCGGCACCCGGCCGGTCTCGCGGGCCCGGTGCAGCTGGCCGGACAGGTCGTAGGCCCAGCCGTGGTACGGGCACACGATGCTGCCGGTGTTGCCGGCCCCGGCGAGCACATGGTGCGCCCGGTGCTGGCAGACGTTGTAGAACGCCCGCAGCTCGCCGTCGTTGCCTCGCACCAGCGCGACCGGCATTCCGGCGACCTCCAGCGCCACGTAGTCGCCGGGATTGCGCAGCGACTCCACATGGCACACCCACTGCCAGCTGCGAGCGAACACCTCACGCTGCTCGATGTCGTGCCAACGCTGGGAGACGTACGCGTCGGCATGCAACGACAACGAGTTGGCAGGGTCGGCGTCGAAGCCCGCAGCGATATTGACGGGAGCGTCGTGGTCAAGCGGCGTCGTCGGCATTGCCCCGCATTATCCCCCCGGCACCGAGGCCGCAGCGGCCATCAGGAAGTATCCGATGCCGTCGTCGGCGGTGGCCAGATTCAGCGAGCCCAGGCTGTCGCCGACGAAGTACACGCCGTTGGCCTGCAAGCGCAGCCCGAACTGCTCGACGACCGCCTTCTCGTCGCTGGACTGGTACGAGTCGCGGTAGTTGCGAATGTGTCGCTGGTGGGGGTGCACCCGGAACAGGCTGCCCCGGCCCGTCACCTGCCACTCCAGGCCCGCACGGTCGAAGAGCCCCCGCAGGCCCGAGCGCACCGCTTCACCGATGTAGTCGAGCCGGGCGAACGCGTCGTGGTCGAGTCGAGTCATCGTCTCATGGCCGGCAGCCATCGTGATGGGGTTGGCCGAGAACGTGCCGCCCGAGGGCACCTTGGCCCGGTCGCCGTCGATCCGCACGAAGGTCTCCATCGGACCTGTGCGCCCAGCGATCGCTCCCACCGGGAATCCCCCGCCGATGATCCTGCCCAGCGTGGTCAGGTCGGGGTCGATCTGTGCCAGCGTCTGCATGCCCCCGTGGCCCAGCCGGAACGTGATCACCTCGTCGAGCACCAGCAGGGCCCCCACCTCGCGGGTGGTCTCGCGCACGGCTGCGATGAACTCGGGTTCGAGGTCAGGCATCCCGACCCGGCTCGGCATCGGGTCGAGCAGCACCGCGGCAAGCTGATCCCCGGCCTGCTCGATGGCCGCGCGGGCGCCCTCGGCGTCGTTGTAGGCGATGATGCCGACCTCGTGCGCGACTGAGGTGGGCGTGCCGAACGCGTAGGGCACCGTCCGGGGCGCAGCCACATCTCCCCAGTTGCTGGGATCTGCCCCAAGGCTGGCCTCGGCGTGGTCGTAGGTGCCGTGATAGGAGCCTTCCACCTTGATCACGTTGGGGCGGCCCGTGAACCCGCGTGCCGCCTTCAGCGCAGCCATCACGGCCTCGGTGCCGGAGTTGCAGAAACGGATCAGCTCGAAGCTCTCCACGCGCTCGCAGAGCAGTTCGGCCAGATCGATCTCGACATCGTTGGCAAGCGAGAAGGCCGAACCCCGCGCCATCCGCACCGCAACGGCTGCCGAGATGCCCGGGTCCGCATGGCCGATGATGATCGAGGCGAAGTTGTTGTTGCAGTCGAGGTAGCGGTTGCCGTCCACATCGGTGACCCACGCACCGGCGGCGTGGTCGACATAGATGGGATGGGGGCGCCGCAGCAGCATCGACCGCGACGAGCCGTCGGGAATCGAGCGCTGGGCCCGCTCATAGAGCGCCGCCGACTGCGGTGCGCTCCAGCCCTGCTCCCGCATCTGGCCTCCCCGATCAGGCCGGGATCGTCCCGGCGTCGGCTCAGTCTCGCAAACCGCGCGCGAGCTTTCAGCACCGCTGCATCGCCACGGCAAGGCGAAATGCAGTCAGTTTGCATGTTCAAACGCCAATATGGCGCTAATGTTGAGGCATGGCAAGCATCCAGATCAAGACCGTACCGAGCGACGTGCACCAGACCCTTCGACGCCGGGCCGTGAATTCCGGCCAGTCGCTGCAGGAATACCTTCTGCAACTGTTGAGCGAGCAGGCGAGATCCCCCACTCTGGACGAGGTGCTCGACCGGTCCGCAGGCCGCGCGGGAGGGCAGATCACCAAAGACGAAGCAGTAAGCGCTGTGCGGGCAGACCGCGATTCGCGGTGATCGTCGCTGACGCGAGCGTCATCGTGCTTGCCTTCGGCGATGACGGGACAGACGGGGACACTGCACGCAGCCGTCTTCGCGACGAGCGCATCGTCGCCCCCGAACTGCTCGACCTCGAGGTCGCCTCTGCTTGGCGTCGCCATGAGGCAAGCGGTCTGCTCGACACGAAACGTTCGATGCTGGCTCGCGCGGACTTGCGCGAGGCACCGATCGAACGAATATCCCACCGCCACCTCGTCGAACGCTGCTGGGAGCTGCGATCAAATCTGACGATCTACGACGCCGCCTATATCGCGCTCGCCGAACTCTTCGACGCAACGCTCGTCACCGCCGACACGCGACTCGCCGCTGCACCCGGACCCCGTTGCACCATCGAGACCATCTGACCCCCGAATTCCAGGGACCCCTGTCACCTTCGCTAGCCGACCCTGACAGTCGTTGCCGTGCGAGACAGCAGAGCCCCGCGCCATCCGCTCCGCAGCGGCCGCCGAGATGCCCTCGTCGGCATGTCCAATGATGATCGAAGTGAAGTTGTCGTTGCAGTCGAGGTAACGGTTGCCGTCCACGTCGGCAACCCTCTTCGGCGGCGTGACGCTCATAGCCCAGATGCCCGGCCGTCTCGACCCCGAGACCGGTCCGGGACGCCAGGCGCACCAGCCCGGCCAACAAGCCATCGTCGCCGGCCGGCTCCACGCCCTCAGCGCGTGCCTGAGCCACCAGCAGCTCAGCCCAGTCGGTCATCGCCGCCTCGCCGACAGCGCCGCTCGCCGACAACGCCGGCCTGTCAAGATCAGTCACAGACATGATCCTTCCCGGCCCACAGCCCCCGGCTGCGGACCCTCAGACCACACCAGTTGCACAAACTTCCCGAGTGTCACTGTTGGGTGTGCCGGGGCTCTCTGTCAGGGGGTTACGGTCCGGTCCTTCGCTCGGCGGTGACTCGACAAAATGCTGGCCGTGTGCCTGTTTACAGACCTGTCGCGTCGAGTGTGGGGCCCGCAGGAGCGCTCCTGTCTCGGTGGGAGCCTGACTGTCTCGACTCGGTTGTGGCGAAGCGCCCTTGCCGATCCCGGACCCGCCGGAGCATCACTTCCAGCAGGAGCACAGCATGACACCGCCAGTTGGGGGAGTCGACGCCCGCCGGGGTGGACCATCGGCCGTCGCCGCGCAGGGAGCACAGCATGACACCGCCAGTTGGGGGAGTCGACCCCCACCAGGACACCTTCACTTTGGGGATCGTCGACGCCAACGGCGTCGAGCTGACCCACGAGACCTACGACAACACTGCCGCCGGCTGCGGAGCGGCGATCTATCCGCTCGACGCGCACGGCGTGTGCCAGGTCGGCGTGGAGGGATCGGCGAAATGGGGAGCCCATGTCGCGATCGCTCTGGCCGCTGCGGGGTTCGACGCCCGCGAGGTCCCCGCGTCTCGCTCGGCCGCGCAGCGCCGCTCTCGGCGGCTGGACAAGACTGACGCCGTCGACGCGGTCGCGTCTGCGCGGGCGCTGCTGGCCGAGCCCACCCTCGTGCCGGTCCAGGCGCTGGAGGTCTATGACCCCCTCGTCGCCGAGATCGAAGCAGTGCTCGTGCACCGCAGAACCCTTGTGGAGGCTCGGACATTGACGTTGCACCATGTTGCTGACCAGATCTCCAAGCTGCCCACCGAGGTCCGCGACCAGCTCACCAGCCACGGCAA
>JAJEIW010000106.1 GCA_022828045.1 Acidimicrobiia bacterium
TCGAGCTCGACAGCATGATCGCCCGCTGGGAGCTCGAGCTCGGCCACCCGCCCGGCGGCGTGGTGCTGCTGGTGCTGGGGACCGAGACCCCGCAGGGGCTGCTGAACATCGGCGAACTGGCCCGCCACGACCGGGTGGATGCGCTGAGCTGGGGTGCCGAGGATCTCTCCGCGGCTATGGGCTCGAAGGCCAACCGGGACGCCACAGGTGCCTACTTGCCGGTGTTCGAGTACGCCCGGGTGATGTGCCTGGTGGGCGCCACGGCGTGGGGCAAGCAACCGCTCGACACGGTGTTCGTGGACTTCCGTGACGACGAGGGGCTGGCCGCTGAGTGCGCCACGTCAGCCGCTATGGGTTTCACCGGCAAGATCACCATCCATCCCGCCCAGATCGACATCGTCAATGCCGCGTTCACGCCGAGCGACGCCGAGATGGCCGACGCCCGCGAGCTGCTCGAAGCTTTCGCCGAGGCGGAGGCCGCCGGGCTCATGGCATTCGCCCACAAGGGCCAGATGGTGGACGTTCCGCACCTCACCCGAGCCCGCAAGATCGTCGCGACAGCGGAGGCCATTGCCGAGCGGCACTGACAGTCTCCGCGCCGTAGCTGCTTCCGGAGCGGCTCGCGGGCCTCAGCGAAGCGCTTCGGTGGCCTGGGCCAAGTGACGGCGAGCCATCCGCAACGAGCGCTCCACCTCGTACAGCTCCACGCCGACATCCTCGTTCGGCGTGCCCATCAGCTCATCGGCAGCCTGCGCCACCCGGGTCCCAAGTTCGCCCACGGCCGTCTCGATCGACGACAGCTCCGCAGCGCTGATCACCCGCGGCACGCTAGCGATGCCGTGGCCTGGCGACGTGGGGTGCTAGCTCGGCCTGAGTCCGAGTGCCGTCTCGAGCCGCGCGAGCTGGGCTGTGTGTCCGAGCAGTGTCGTGTTCGTCTCGGCCCGGAACTCGTTGAATTCGGCACGGAAGTCGGCGACTTCGGCGCGAAGGCGATTCTCCATGTCGGCCATTTCGGCGCGAAGGCGATTCTCCATGTCGGCCATTTCGCTCCGGAGTTGTGTCTCGATGCCGGTCATGTCGGCGCGCAGGCGAGTTTCGAGGTCTACGATCGCCTGATGCAGGTCGAGATTCTGCTGGTGCAGCGCGCTCATGTCGGCTCTCAGCGCCACATAGCCCGCAGCGGCCATCCCCAGCAGTCCAGCAATGAGCGCGGCCGCCAGCGAGATCAGCAGCGGTGAGCGGCGAGCGCGTTGCTGGCTCGCGAGCTCTTGGGCAACGGCCTGGGCCAACGCGGTCATGTTGGCGGCGCCAGTCGGCGACGGCACCGATGTTTCGGCCGCTTCACGTTCCGCCGTTGCGGCTTCGCCCATATCAGCCACCATAGCCATTTCGCTCACTTCCGGTTCGCGGTTTGCCGACGGCCAGCGTAGCGATGGGATGACAGTGCATAACAATGAGTTTAATGGTCATTCGACTTTTTCTGCAGGCCAGAGGGGACGAACCGTGGACGGCAGCGCTGATCACCGGCGGCACGCAAGTTGGGATGGATGGTGCCGAGATTGCCTGCTGTGCAACGCCTATCCGTTCTTGCGAATGGAGACGAGATGCTCAAGGCCGGTATCGGCGATGACGCTGACCGTGTAACCGGCAATGCGGACCTCATCGCCGACGTCCAGCAGTGGGAACCTCGAGAGATACCCGCGGCCGTCGTCGTAGGCGAGTGACGCAGGGTGCTCCGGCAAGTGCGAGTTCACGGTGTAGACGAGCACACCTTCGCTGAGGTATCGCGGGTCGAGTTCGCCCGCCGCTACTTCGTCGTGTCTCGAAGGCGTCGGCGTGTCGTATCCCAGCAGCCGTCGGCTCTCGATGACCAAGACGCCATTGCCTGACACCTGCACTGCGGCCATAGCGGTACCGGAACCAGGTTCCGCTACGGCCGACAGCCAGACATCTGTCGATGATTCGGAAATGCAAAGCACTTGGCTGGGGTCGAGCCAGCCGAGTTGCCACCTGCTCCACGCCAGCATCTCGAGGCGGTGATCGAGATCCGGTCCGCCAGTGACCTGCTGGTGCCCGTCGAGTTCCATCATCCCGAATTTGATCGGCGCCCAGTAGTCGCCTTCGGGCAGCACAGCAGGCGCGAGCGGATGTTCCAGCGGCCACAACCGAAGCCCGACGAGGTGTTTCCAGCGCAAGTCCGTTAGGCCGAGGCTGTGCATCAGTTCGTGCGCGCCGACCCTGCCCCACGAGCCGGAGGGAAAGTCGAGGTTGACCGGAGGATCTGTCCGTCCCACGGCTTCGGGACGGTGGTTGATGCGAATGGAGCGCATGGTGTTGCCGTCGGCCGAGATGTCGTTGCCTTCATTGCCGCCGCCGCCGAAGAGCCGACTCGGCATCACGACCATCACGACATCGATGTCGGAAAAATCGAAGCCATCGGCGTCGGCGAGTTCTACTGCGTGGTCACTGATCGGCTGCCAGAGGAGGTCTCCGTACTCGGATGCCCCGAGATAGTGCATGTGCTCGCGCTCGGCTCGCAGCCATGCGTGATGCGCGACGAATTCCACGCTGAGTCGGCCGTAGCTCGCCGCCTCGACGTAGCGCTCGATGAAATAGAAGGAAGGAGTTGACTCGGCAACGGTGCCGTAGTTGACGCTCGCGTCGGGGAACTCGACGAACAGAACCGCGACACGAAGAGTTCCAATCGACGACCGCGCCCACTCGGGAAGCGGAAATCCGACTGTGTGATTTCCCGCTGTCGAGCGCGGTTCGCAGCTTGCGGTGAACGTCGCCTCTCGTTCAGGTGCAGCCAGCAGGTGCATCCAGTTCTCTGCGGGGAGCTGATACCGCCACGGGCTCTCTGCCGCGTTGTGGAAGAACAGGCGACGCCCGTCGGGGGACCATTGGGGCGCGCGGTCAGGGAACTCGCGATTTCGCAAGAGAGCATCGCCAAGAGGCAGTCGGTCTTCTCGCAGGCGTTCCAGATCGACGACGATGATCCCATTCTTCCCAAAGCCGCCAGCATGCCCCCGGAAGTTTCGGTACACCGCGATGCGCGTGCCATCAGGAGACCATGTAGCACCGCGCACTGGATCCGCGGCTGTCAGGGAGTGCCGTTCTGTGCCGTCTGAGTTCATTATCCAGATGGAGCCATTCGAGACACCCCCGGAGCCATAGGCGATGCGTGTCCCATCGGGCGACCATGACGGGGCCACCTCATGGGCGCCTCCGCGCAGCAGTTCAGTTTCCTTGCCGTTCCTCAAGTCAACAATGACAATGAACTGATCGAACGATAGGTGGCCGCCCATCGTGCCCGGGAGATCGGCCGTCCGAGTGAATGCGAGGTGCGTGCCATCGGGTGACCACGACGGGCTCCCCTTGCCGGAATCGTTGGGGATCGTTCGGACGATCCCGCTGCCGTCGGCATTGGCCACGATGATGTGCCAGCGGATCTCAGGACCGCTGCCGAGACGAGCCGTGAAGGCGATACGAGTGCTGTCGGGCGACCAGACAGGCCAAACGGGCTTGGAGAAATCGCCGGTCAATTGCCGCTGTTTTGTTCCGTCACCGTTGGCGACCCAGATTTCGCGGTCAGTGTTGACCCAGACCATCTGGCTGCAGTCACGATTCCACGCGAGGTGCACGATGAGATCAGTGACAGGCAAGTCGATGCGGTTCGCGTCGCGGTCGCCGCAAGCGGGACCCGCCGAGACAGGTTCGGCCGTGACATAGCTGTCGATCGCTGTTTGCGACACGGCTGCGTCGCCGCCGAAGACATGCAGGCCGATCGATTCGCTGCCGCTCGCCGCAGCAGATCGCCGGAGGTGGTCAAGATATGCGGACGTTGCATCGGGGATCGCCAAGGGATCGGTCAGCAGCAACGGTGCGCAGAGTCGTGCCAGCAATGGTCCGGCGCTGAATGAGTCGAATGGCACGCGTGCGCGTGCAAGCCCAACTTGTCCGTCGCCGAAGCAGTCGTCGCCGTAGCGGCCGACGACGAACTCTGCCGCTCTCGTCGCCGTCTCGAAGCGCGTGGCACCGGCGAGGCGAGTCACGTTGAGCCCGAGGGATGCGATGGAGCTCTCGATCTCGGCGCTCAATGCGGCTTCGCCCCCCATGAGCACCACATGCTTGAGGCCGTCAATCGAAGACAGCGTCTTCCAGACATCGTCATGCAGCCGGTCGCGTGGATTGAGCAGGATGGGGTGTGAGCCACGTGCGGCGAACGCACTTGCGACCAGCCCGTCGGCGAACACCTCGCCGCTCGCCACGATGACGGTGCGGCCGAGACTGCCCATCGTGCCGGGCGCGCTGTGCGACGACATCTGGCTCGCTAGATGGGCTGCGACGCTGTAGCGGTCAGGTCCAGAAGTGCGCACGATCTCGATTCCCAGCTTGAGCAGCGCAGAGTCGACGGCGGTTGACACCCGATCGACGTCGGTGTCGGCGCGAATGATTCTCACTGTCTCGACGCCGGCAGATCGCAGGAACTCGGCTGCGTCGTCACGCAGATGACTCGGCGGGGTGGCCAAGACCGCTCCACCGAGCTGTCCTGCAAGCGGTGCTCCCAACACGGCGTTGGTCCAATTCTTGCCTGATACCAAGACCACCGCATCGAGTTGGCCGCCTTGCAGGCTGGCCATCGCTTTAGCGGCCTTCAACGAAGTCGCATAACGATCGCTTCCCCCGTAGCGCTCGATCGCCACATCAGCAGGTGTCGCCGATGCGCCTACGTTCGACGCGGATACCGGCAGTGCCCACAACGCAGCGGCGAGAGCCAGCACGGTCGACAGAACGCGTCGCATGTGCGGGCAGTATGTCATTCATGGGCTCCGTGAACGCTGGTCGGGGTTATGGCGTTGACAGCGAAGAACTGGCTGCATGTCTTGGGCATACTCGGAACCGAATACTTGGTCTCAATCTGCAAGTACGACTGAAGCCGGCGGCCCCAGAATTCACAGCAGTCGCGTGAAGGGGCGAAGGTACCCTCGGCGCCGTGCTGGAGCGGCTGGA
>JAJEIW010000059.1 GCA_022828045.1 Acidimicrobiia bacterium
GAATGGGGTGTCTTCGTGCGCCACCACAGCGGCGCTCGCACCGCGTTCTGCGAGCAGCTCGATGCTCGACCGTGTGTAGTCCGTGGCGACGACACCGACATAGAACAGGTTGCGATAGCCCCGCTCGAAGAGGCTGTCGGATGCGCCGTTGCCCTCCACCATGATGACGCCGCGGGCCTCCGCCACAGCGCTGGTCGGCCCGGTGAGCGTGCTGGAGTACGGACCGAGCAGGAAGTCGACTTGGTCCTCGTCGATGAGCTGCTCGATGAGAGCGGCCGCCCGGTCGGGATCGGACTCGTCGTCGTAATAGATGATCTCGGCCCGGTAGCGGCCATCGCCGACCTGGATGCCGCCGTGCTCCTCGTTCACCCACCGCAGCCAGGTGTCGTAGCCCTGACGCACAGCCTTGCCCTCGGCGGCGAATCGGCCCGTCTCGCTCAGCGCCGCGCCGATGCGGACCGTGCCGTCGAAGCCGTCATCGGCGCCGTCGCTGGCGTCGCCGCCCGTGCATGCCGCAGCCAGCACGACTGCCGCCGCGAGCGCTGCTGCCGTGCGAGCAATGCGCCGCCACGGTGTGGGAATTTGAGATCGACTCATGTCCAAGCCTCCGGCCTGCGGCAGAGTTGCTGCCTCGTGGCCGGTCGGCAGGGTATGAGCAGGACGGCGACGCGGCACGCTGTGCTGTTCATGCTGGCCCTGCTGGCCCCATGTCCTGCGCATATCCCACAACCCGCACGTGACTGGTAGAACCGCTCACGTGGAGCCGAAGGCGCTGCCGGGACCTGCATCGGAGCGCATGTCGAAGCAGCGATCCCGCGACACGGGACCGGAACTGCTCCTGCGCTCAGCGTTGCACCGCCGTGGCCTGCGCTTCTTCGTGCACCGCCGGCCGTTGCCCGATGTACGCCGCGAAGCCGACATGGTGTTCCCCCGCCTACGAGTGGCGATCTTCGTGGACGGGTGCTTCTGGCACGGCTGCCCCGAGCACGGCACCAAGCCCCGCCGCAACGCCGAGTACTGGGAAACCAAGATCGCCCGCAACCGAGCCCGCGACGCCGACACCGACGCCCGCCTACGAGCAGCCGGCTGGACCCCAGTTCGCATCTGGGAACACGAGCCCCCCGACCAAGCCGCCGACGAAATTGAGCAGCTCATCCGCGACCGAGCCCGCCGCCTCGCCGAATCGCCAACTTCTGATCGCCGCGCACAGCGCGCTGAATGACGGCCTGCACGTCGATGCCGTTGGCGGCAGAACCGATCCGAGAAGCGGGCACGCCTACGATCGCTGCTTGAAAGCAAGGTCGAGGTCGTGCCGATGCAGAACTTCACTGCCGTTGTCGAGCATTGCCCCGACACCGGTTTCTTCGTCGGCTACATCCCGGGGTTTCCGGGTGCGCACTCCCAAGGCGCGACACTCGAAGAGCTCAACGAGAACCTCAGGGAAGTCATCTCGATGATCCTCGAGGACGCATAGGAGCTCGTGGAGTATTGCCACCAAACGCACCGGGCTGGCCGGGAACGCGGCGCTCTATGGGACCGTCGCGCCGCGCGGCCGATCAGCGCGCCTGCTAACCGCTGCACTCGCCGTTGTGTGAGATCGGTAGTCGACGGTGTGCAAAACCGGTATTCGACACCGCGCCAAATGTGGGACTGTCAGACATACGCAGTGCTCCCCGGCAAGACGTCGACGACTTGGGTCATGAGCACTCGGGGGCGAGTCTTGGATTCAGACATACGCAGTGCTCCCCGGTTGAAGTTCGCGCAGGGTGAGCGGCACCAACGCGCGTCAGTGCCGATGGGCCTTCCATGGAGGTGTGACAGTCATGTCCCCGAGCGCTAGCGCTTCAATCGATTATCTCTGAGGCAGTCTCGGCGCGGGCACGACTGGGTCGGCATCGCGAGCCAAGCGCCAGAATGACCCGTCGATCTCGACACTTGGATTCTCGCCAGGCAACGCAGGATGCACTCGGGCGGTGACGGTGTCGCCTGGCCCTGGAACCGGCAGGTGCAGTGCCCTTGCGACCATTCGGTGGCGCTCGTGCTGGCCCAAGATGATGATGCCTTCGGGCAGCAAATCGCTCCGGGCACCGCCATTGCCTCGCAGCCGCTTCATGTAGTCCGCCTGTTGGGCCACGGTTGCGACGATTTCGCGCCGAATGATGCGGCGCTGCACGAGACGGCACAGACGGCGAATGCGCTCAGCCCCAGACCCGCCCTCCATGATCTGCTCCGCGACGCCCTCAGGCAGGTGAAGCAGCGTGTTCTCCGCTAGCCGGCCGCAGGCGAAAATCCAGCTAACCGCCTCGCGTCCCTCCTTATTGAGTGTCGTCTTGGCGTCTCGGTTGGTACCGTCGCCCAATAGATCGGCCTTGGCCCGGACGACTCCCAGTTTCCAGCGCGACTCCTCGTCATTCGCCCATAGCACCATGCAGATCTCGTCGCGCGCTTCGGGCGGGATCATCCAACGACCATCTGTTTGCGAGTACTTGCAGTCGACTTCTACGCCTGCGATGCGGAAGTCAAGGTTCTTGCCATCGGCGAAGCCGAACTCGCGCTGCATGTTGATCTCGACCAGCGTCCCGCAGTGGGTCTTCTCGGTCTTGTGCAGCTCATCCCAGCGATACCGACCCGTCCGCACCCCGTCATAGAGCTGATCAAGCGTTGCCCGGAGGACGCCTGCAGTGCGGCCACCATCGGTGTCAGCACAGCGCAGCGCAGCCGCAACGGCAGTCAATGCTGGATCTTCGTCGGCCTCCATGTCGTGAGTCTCGCCCACGCCAGGTTCGCCAGTCAGGTCAAACATGCAGCCAAAGCGCGAGCCATCGCCTCGGCGAGAGGTGGGGGAAGCGCATTGCCGATCTGTCGGTACTGACGCGTCTTGCCGCCGACAAACTTCCATTCGTCCGGGAACGCCTGCAATCGGGCAACCATGGGAATAGTGAGACGCGGCATGCCCATGTGCCCTTCCGATGGCGGTGCGTCCGCGAGACCGAGGCCATCGACGCCCATCGTCGCCCACGCCGCGCGCGCCCGGGTGGGGCCGAGATCGGGACCACCATGCTTGGCTGAGCCACCGACGATGGTCGGAGCAACGTCGTCAGCCTGTTCTGCCCAGGCTGCAGCCCAGGGCCATCCGCCTTGGGCCATGAGATCACCGATGGCTGCGCCGGTCGAATGTCCTGTTCTGCTGGGCGGCGGGAACGAGAAGGCACGCCCTTGGACGGCGACCATGAACGACCTAGTGCGTGTCTGGGGCACACCGAAGTCGCGTGCGTCCAGCATTCCCCATGTCACCGTGTAGCCCATCCCGATGAGACTCTGTTCGACATTGTGTCGGAATGCGTTGAAGCGCTTGGCCATCAGGCCGCGCACGTTCTCAACCAACACAGCACGAGGACGCAGCGCCGCCACATGAGCCAAGAGAGCAGGAAAGAGATCCCGATCGTCTCCCGCACCGAGTTGCTTGCCCGCGACGCTGAACGGCGGGCACGGGAGACCCGCTGCGATCACGTCAGCGCCCGCCCAGCGCTGTAGATCAACTTCGTTCAGGTCAGCCTCGACGACGGTCCACAAAGGCCGATTCAGTCGCAGGGTGTCGCAGGCGAGCGGATCAATCTCCACGAGGGCATCGTGTGCGAATCCTGCGGCCTCGAAGCCGAGTGCCTGTCCGCCCGCACCAGCGCAGAGTTCCACGACGCGCAACTGGCGCACAGTGTTCACGCAATGGTCCGACTGCGAGCTGGGGGCATGAGCGAACCCTAACGACGCCTGCTGTCTGGACTCGTGATGCTCGCCGTTACGCAAGCGCAGATCCACCATGGTCGATGTCCGTTCCATGTGCCGATGGTGCTCGCGGGGTGTGACACTGCTCCCGCGGTCGCTTCGCTACGCCATCAGGCGCTCAAGGCGGTGAGGGGGTCGGTGTAGGGGAGGTCTAGGGCGGCGGCTACGTGGGGCTCGGTGACGCGGCCCTTGTAGACGTTCAGGCCTGCTCGCAGGTGGGGATCGGTGCGCAGGGCGTCGAGGCCGTTCTCGGCGATGGCCAGCACTCTCGGCAGGGTGGCGTCGCTGAGCGCACGGGTGGAGGTGACCGGCACGGCGCCGGGCATGTTCGCGACGCAGTAGTGCACCACGCCGTCGACCACGAAGGTCGGCTCGGCATGGGTCGTGGGCTTGGATGTCTCGAAGCAGCCGCCTTGGTCGATGGCCACGTCGACCACCACCGATCCGGGACGCATCTGCTTGATCAAGTCGGCCGTCACGAGTTTCGGCGCCCTGGCGCCGGTCACCAGCACGGCGCCGATCACCAAGTCGGCGTTCTGCACTTCGGTCTCGACGGTCGCTCGGGTGGACGTCACCGTGACGACCGACGCACCGAAGCGCTGCTCGAGGTGGTCGAGGGCGGCGGGGTCGATGTCGAGCACCCGCACATCGGCACCCATGCCGATGGCGATCTCGGCGGCGTTCTCGCCGACCACTCCCCCG
Source organism: Acidimicrobiia bacterium (assembly GCA_022828045.1). Taxonomy (GTDB): domain Bacteria; phylum Actinomycetota; class Acidimicrobiia; order Acidimicrobiales; family Poriferisodalaceae; genus Poriferisodalis. Next base: position 4,486 of record JAJEIW010000059.1, read on the forward strand.
CCGATGATCGCCACCCTGGCCGGCGGCACGCCGGGCACACCGCCGATCAGCAGGCCGATGCCCCCATGTGCGGTCTCGAGTGCCCACGCGCCCGCCTGTACGGCAAGTCTCCCGGCAACCCGGGACATCGGCGCCAGCAGCGGCAAGCCGCCACGCGAGTCGGTCACGGTCTCGTATGCGACACAGGCCGCACCCGACTCCACCAAATCGGCCGTCTGGTCGGGGTCTGGTGCCAGGTGCAGGTAGGCGAACAGAATCTGGCCCGAGCCGAGCATCTTGCGTTCAGACGCCTGCGGCTCCTTGACCTTGACAACCAGCTCAGCCTTGTCCCACACCTCGCTGCAGCTTCGAATGAGAGCGCCGGCAGCTTCGTATTCGGCATCGGACACACGGATGCCAGCACCGGCACCGCTCTCGACCAGCACTTGGTGGTCGTGCAGCACCAGCTCGCGCACGGCGTGCGGCGTCAGCCCGACGCGTTGCTCGCCCGCCTTGAGCTCACGAGGCAATCCGATCAGCATCCGGTCACCTCCCGAGCAGGTGCCCAATTCCCCATGCGCCCGCTGAGGGGGCGCACCCCGTTCGGGCCACGAAGCCCGGGCGAAGTCTACGATTCCGCCGATGGGCACCCGTGACCAGGGGACCAACGGCGACGCAGCAGAAGCGGGCGGCGTCAGCACCGACGGCTGGACATTGCCAACGCTTGTGCGTCACGCGGCGGTCACTCATGCCGACCGCGAATTTCTCGCGTTCGAAGACGGCCGCACGCTCAGCTTCGCCGAGCTCGACAGCCACACCGACCGGCTCGCTACCGCCCTAGGAGACTGCTGAATTATTGGTGTGCGGGGGTGGTTTTGCGGCGAGTTCGACGTTGATGGTTCGTTGCCTGTGCGCGTTTTGTTGTTTTGTGGGCGGTGTCGGGCGGGCGCAGTGGGTGTCAGGCGGGGGCGAGG
>JAJEIW010000183.1 GCA_022828045.1 Acidimicrobiia bacterium
AACGACAGGTGGGCCGACGAGGAGGCTCGCCTATCCGCGCTGCCGCTAGGCGCGGGCGCTGGGGCCGTAGGACAGGTGCATCAGGTCGCGGTCGGCGAAGCGTGAGGGTCGCAGCGCGCTGATGTCGATGGGGGGTGCGTCAGCCAGTCCGCAGGGTGTGTCACGATGCGGAGGGAGTCGTCTCAGCGGCAACGAGCATGTCGCTGTCACAGGGCCCTGTGACAATCGGATATCCCACGTCGATGGCGTCGCCAGAGAAGTCTGAGGTAGAGAGATTCATGACCACGATGACTGCGGCGTCTGTCGATCTGGCCAGAGAATTCGATGACCTTCACCAACTGCTCTACATGCGCGGCGGCATTCGTCCTTCGAACGCGGCGGTCGATGAGCTCACAAAGCTGCTCCTGCTGAAGATCGCAGCTGAACGTGAGCCTGATGCCGTCGTTGTCGGCTTGGGAGAGCTGGGATCGATTGTGAACGACATCCGGCTCTGCAATCGCGAGAGCGTCCAGTTGGGCAAGGCAGCGTTCCGGGCGGCCAATTGCCTGCCGTCCCTTGGCGCACGCTTGCCAGACGGCGGGGTTCAGACTGTTTGGCCCCCCGATGAGCCCCTCCGAGTCTCACGGTCAGATGTGCTCTCCGAGGCCTTGCGCATTCTTGAGGGCATCGAGTTTGGTGCTGCCGGGGCATACGACCCCTTGGGCACGGCCTTCGACGTTTTTCTGCGTGGGAAGTACGAGCACGCCGGAGGCCTCGGTACCTACCTCACTCCGGAAGGCGTCGTCGACCTCATGGTGAACGTTGGCTTCGAGCTCCTCGAGGCTTCTGAACTCGAGATTGCAGGTTCGAACCTCATGGGAGACCCTTGCTGTGGCAGCGGCCGTTTTCTCGTTGGCCTTCTTGCTGAGGCGCGGAGGCGCCGGGTCGACGAGCGTTGGCTCGACAACGGCCGCCTGCTGTTCGGGGCCGACCAGTCGGCGTCGTCGGTAGCCATGGCACGTGTCAATCTCTTGGCCGCTGGTGTTCGTGCACCAGAGGTGTTCGTCGTCGAAGATTCCATCACCGACCGGCAGGTATCGCAGCGGTGCGGCCGATTCTCGTTGATCCTGACGAATCCGCCGTTTGGCGACAAGAAATACGACTCGGCGGAGGGAATCCAGCGGGCTGCCGACGTGTTCCCGGCGTTGGCGGGCTCTTGCCGGGTTGACCCCGCACTCGCATTTGTGGCCCGTTGCATAGAGCTGCTCGCGCCGGGTGGCATCGCAGGCATCGTCCTGCCCGACGGTGTCGCAGATGGCCGGGCGATGCGGAAGCTCCTCCTCGAAGAGGCACGACTCGATCTGCCGGTCGGCATCGAGGGGGTCATCAGTCTTCCGCCAGCTACGTTCGCTCCTGCCGGAACCACCGCCAAGACCAGCGTCATCTTTCTCCGCAAGTCGGTGCCGGTGCCGCAGAAGCGCGTGTTTCTTGCGCGCGCTGACCACGTCGGTTTCGTCATGAGCAAGGGCTCACCGGCATGTGATCCGAAGGGTGATGATCTCCCGAGGCTCGCTGACGACATTCGGAGCCTGATCTCAGAACCGCGTTCGTGGCGACCATCAGAGCGGTTGGCTCGAAGGCGGTTCGCCGAGTTGACCAGCCTCGACGCTTCGACCCTCGATGAGGCGGCGGAAGCGGCCAGGGTGTCGCTCAAGAACGCCGGGGGCATCGAAGCTCGGGCGATCCTTCGCTTTGGCGGCAAACGTCGTGCGCACGTCGCTGGCGATCGGCCATTCGTCTCGATCCTTCATGTCAACGAACTCGGTGCAGTCGACTGGCATCTTGCCGGCGAGCATCGGCCAGTGACTCCCGGACAACTCGCAGAACCCGGCGACGTACTCGTTTCGTTGCTCAACCCGCGCAAATTCCGCGCCGCAGTTGTTCCCGAAAGCGCTGGGCGAATTCAGTGCTCAGCAGAATTCGGGGTATATCGCCCAGACATTGACCCGTACGCAACGTTGGTGCTGCTCCAGCATCCGCTTGTTCGTCGGCAGATCGCTCCGCTAGGTCGGGGCACATCGAGTTCGCGCCGCAGAATCGACGCAACCGATGTGCTCTCGCTCATGCTGCCGCCTTTCGACGATTCGTGGGTTGGACAGGCAGGCGAGGCTGCGCGAGATCACCTTGAAGGCATTGCCAGAGCCACCGACGGCTTGAGAAACCTCTATGCGGACCTATGCCGCCATCGCCCTCCCGAAGAATGAGGACGAGAGATCCAGCAAGTCACCGGCCGCGGTTGCGGCACCATCGACAGTGACTACGTCGCTGAGCATCTACCCGGCGTTGGATCCCAGTGCTCTACTTCGAGGTAATCCACGCCTCTGATGTCCAACTGTCTGGCTCGGAACGCGAGCGGCAGAGCGATGTTGCCGCTCTGATTCGTGGCGACATCGGAGTCTGTCCAGCAGGGCGGATGCAGCTGGAAATTGCCAGATGTCCGCTTTTCCGCCCATGTTCGCACCACGCGGCAGAAGACCTCGTCTTGTGGAGGCTCGACAATCCACACGCGGACCCGTACCGGAAAGTCCTCGCCCTTGTCGGGCGTGTCGAACAGACCGAAGTAGATCGCCGGGTTGCTGAGGTACGTCTCGACGGCCGATGCACTGTTCAGCTTGTTGTTCCAGCGCGGCTTGTCGACCCCGCCGAGCGTGCTGGCGATCTTGATCTCGGACCCGTCGGCGAGATCTGCTCCCTTGCCCCTGCTTCCCCTGCCCCGTCCCGGAATGCCCGAAACGAGGCTCACGAGGTGTTGACCGAGGTAGCCCGAGTCGATCTGTGCCGACTGGCCTGTGATGTGTTGCCAGCGCACCAGCTGACGGTATTGGCCAATCACGGCGTCCTCGATGAACGACTTGGCGAGGCCGCCGCGAGTCTGTTCGTCCAAGTCCGCCACGGACGGTTCAAGATCCACGGCGCGAAGCTAGCCCACGGCAGAAAATTGATCTCTGGGGTCGTTGGCTACCGGTTCGGCGTAGAAGTCAGCTAGGCGCGGGCGCTGGGAGCTCCTGATTGATTCGGTGCTTCAGGCTGTCGCAGAGGCCAGCTAGGCGCGGGCGCTCGGGCCGTAGGACAGGTGCATCAGGTCGCTGTCGGCGAAGCGTGAAGGTCGCAGCGCGCTGATATCGATTGGGGGTGCGTCGCCTACTTGGTCGACGCCGAGCACTCGCGCGGCCACGATCTCGCCGAGCGCGGGTGACAGCTTGAGCCCGTGGCCGGAGAGGCCGACGGCCAGGTACAGGCCGTCCACCGGGGCAATCTCTGAAGCCCAGCCCAGGATGGGGTGGTAGTCGGGCGACACGTCATAGGCGCCGCTGGTGGTACTGACCGTCGAAGCGACGGTCAAGCTCGGGAGGCGCTCGGAGATGGCCGCTTCGAGGCGCTCGGCATGCGCTGCGTGGTCAGCGTCGGATGCATCGGCAAGCGGGTCAACGACCACGGGCATCTCCGGCGGGTACGCCACCGCCACGATGTGGCGTCCCATGTCGGGCCGGATGACCAGGTTGGAGTTCCCGTCGGTGATGCAGGTTCCCAGCGACCGTGCGCCGGCGTGCTGTTCGAGCACTGCCATGTCCAGCCTCCGCCGCTCGATCGGCACCTTCACGCCCAGCGGATCCAGCAGGTCGCGCGCCCACGCCCCGGTAGCGGCGATCACCAGCGGCGCCGTGATCTCGCCAGCCGACGTCGCCACGCCGGTGACCGCGGCGGTGCTGGAGACCCCGGTCTGCTCGCCGGCGGCCGTTGGCACGCCGGTCGCGGCGGTATCGGAGGTCATGATGCGCTCGACGGCGACCGGAGCCAGCACGTGGGCTCCGGCGGCGCTCGCTGCGGTGAGCCAGCTCAGCACCATCTTGGTGACGTCGATGTAGCCGCCCTCGGGCTCGTAGGCACCGCCCGCGAGGCCGTCGGCGTTCACCAGCGGCTCGACCTCGGTGATCTGGCTGCCGACGACGAAGCTGGTGTCCACGCCGAGGCTGCGGCCGAGCTCGATGTTGTAGCGCAGGCCGTCGAGCTGGTCCTCGACCACAAGCAGCATGTAGCCGAAGCGCGAGTAGCCGGGATCGCCGAAGCCCACCACCGAGTCCCAGTTCTGGATGCAGTGGAAGCCGCGCTGCGCGATCCGTACCATCAGCTCGTTGGAGTAGTGCTGGCGGATCTGGCCGAACGTGCGGCCCGAGATGCCGCCCACCGGCGCCCGGGCGTCGATGATGACCACGCGCAGGTCCGAGTGCTGGGCGAGCTGGTAGCCGATGCTGGAACCGGTCACCCCGGCGCCGATGACCACAACGTCTGCTTCAGATGGGATCGCCTGCACGAAGCGGCCCTTCGATGTTCTCCGGTGGCGAGGCCGGCCGATCAGCCCTCAGCCAGGTACGACTCCAGCGAGTCGTCGAGGGCGTCCTCCCACGACGTGTGGTGCACCGGCGCCATCGTGCCGGTCACCGGCGAGGTGTGGCCGTGGTCGCGGTAGCCGATGATCGATTGCTTCTTGTGCCCCTTCCAGTCCTTGAACATCTTGTTGATGAGCTGCGTGTTCGGGTCACCGCAGTCGGTCTGGTCGAGCAGGTCCTGGGTGTAGTCGCCCTGGAAGTCGATGGCCCCGTAGTCGTCGGCCACGGCATCCTCGGCGGCCTGGAAGTCGTCGATCCAGCGAGCCTGCTCATCGGCGCTCGGCAGCTCGATGCGACCCAGGATCACGTCACGGGCGTACCAGGCCTGGGCGTCGAACATGTTGAACGTGT
>JAJEIW010000202.1 GCA_022828045.1 Acidimicrobiia bacterium
GGGCCGACGGCCGACACAGCAGACATCATTCCGGTCTTGGACCTGGCGCCGCTCAACGACGCGGTGCCCGATGCCACAGCTCAAGCTGCCCTCGCCGCCGAACTGCGCGACGCCCTCACCGAGGTGGGCTTCTTCTTCATCGTGAACCACGGTGTGCCGGCCGAGACCATCGAGCACATGTTCGACGAGGCCCGCCGCCTGCATGCGCTCCCGCAGCCGGTGAAGGACTCGATCCCGATGGGCAAGCTGGCAGGCGGCTATCTCGGCATGGGCGGCGGCACGTCGTACGCCTCCGACATCGCGGGGCCGGTGCGCAAACCCAACCAGAACGAGGCGTTCTTCTGCCACCGGCACGGCTACCACACCGAGAATCAGTTCCCGCCGCTCGACGACTTCGCGCAGAGCTGCGAGAGCTATATCGACCAGCTCATCGCCCTGGGCTCACGGATGCTGCCGATCCTGGCGCTGTCGCTCGACCTGCCCCGCGACTACTTCGACCCGCACTTCGACATGCCCAGCGTGACGCTGCGCATGTCGCACTACCCGCCGATGGACTACGACGACAACGAGTGGGGCCTCGCGCCGCACACGGACAGCTCGGTGTTCACGTTCCTGCCGGCCAACGATGTGCCGGGGCTGGAGATCCGCCCGGCCGGCTACGACTGGATCAAGCCGCCGCAGATGGCCGGCTCCTACCTCGTCAACAGCGGCGACATGCTGAAGCGCTGGACGAACAACGTGTACCTGTCAACCGCGCACCGGGCGCGCAACCTGTCGGCCGGCGACCGGTACGCCGTGCCGTTCTTCTATGGAGCCCGCGACGACGCGGTGGTCGACCCCGTGCCCACCACGGTCAGCGACGAGCGCCCGGCCCGCCACGAGCCGATCACCTACGGCGATTATCAGCGCTGGTTCCTGAACCGCAACTACGAGAACGTCACCGGCGAGAAGGTCGGCACGTTCGAGAGCTGAGCTCCGGCGTCCCGACCAAGCGGCCTGACCGTCGGCTACTCAAGCACTCCGGCCACGGCCAGTTCGGAGATCTGATCCGAGTCGTAGCCGAGCAGTCGCTCCAGCACCTCGAAGGTGTGCTCGCCGTAGGTCGGCCCGCCGTGGTGGATGCCATCGGAACTTCGTGACATGGCAAACCGAGCGCCTTCCACCCACATCGAGCCGTTCGTGGCATGGGTGACGTTGCGGAAATGATTGCGATGCACGAGTTGACCGTCGATCGGCATCGTCACCGAGGTCGGGATCGCATGAGCAGGTATGCCCGCACTCTGCAGGAGCGCGTCGGCTTCGCTGCCTTCCCGGCACGATGTCCACGCCGTGATCGCTGCGTCGATTTCGTCGGCTCGTTCCCGCCGCTCGGCCAGGCCCAGATCGCCGAACCCGCCCAGCGACTCCCCGACGATCCAGCACAGTGTCTTCCATTGGTCGTCGTTCTCGCAGGCGATGGCGATCCAGCGATTCTCGCCCGCGCTCGCGTAGACACCGTGGGGCGACATCTGCGGATGGGCGTTGCCCAGCTTGGCGGGCAGCTGGCCATTGATCGTGTAGTCGAGCACCGCTGGTGCCAAGAACGACATGGACGCCTCGGCCTGGGAGAGGTCGATGTACTGGCCCTCGCCGGTTCGGTCTCGATGGTCCAACGCAGCCAGAATCGCCGAGCTCAGGAACCTGGGCGACACATAGTCGGTGTAGGCGCCGAACACGCCGGCGGGGTCACGGTCGGGCCAGCCGGTCATCTCATAGAAGCCCGACATGGATGCCCCCATCGTGCCGAAGCCTGCGAGCGACGACAGCGGCCCGAACTGCCCGAAGAGGCAGCTCGACGCCATGATGAGGTCGGGATTCACCTCGCACAGGTCTTCGTAGGAGAGGCCCCACTCGCGCATCGCCCTCGGCGAGAACGACTCGCAGACCACGTCTGCCCAGCGCACCAGGTCGAGCACCAATTCCCGGCAGGCCGGCTGGTCCATCTTGGCCATGTCGATGGTGATGCCGAGCTTTCCTGCGTTCATGTTCTGGTAGAGACCGCCGTTGTCGGGGCCGCCCTCGTCGTTGAGGAACGGCTGGATGGTGCGGGCCGCCTCGACCTTGTTCGACGATTCGACTCGCACCACCGTGGCGCCCCAGTCGGCGAGCACTCTCGTGGCCGCCGGCCCGGCCATCACCCACATGAAGTCGAGGATCTTGACGTCGGCGAGCGGCTGTGCGGGATCGCGGTGACCGGCGGGCACCGCCGCAGTCAGGCGCGCCGACACTTCCTCGGCGACCAGCGCGGGTGTGCGCGGCGTCCCGGCGGAGTCGGCCAGTACCGCGTCGGTGTGCTCGCCCACTGCCGGCGGCGGCCCCGCGAGTTCAATCGGCGTGCGGCTCATGAGCGCGAACGGTCCCGGGAACCGCACGGCCTGGCGGTCTCCGACATCGATGTCGCGCCAGAAGCCTCGCTCTGCGTAGTGCGGCGCCTCCACCACGTCTTGCACCGTGGTGATGGGCACCATCAGCAGCCGATGCTCGAGTGCTGCCTCGAGCAGGTCAGCCTTGGTTCGTCCAGCGGTGAAGTCGGCGGCGACCTGCTGGATGCGGTCATACTCGCCGAAGCCGATGCGGCCCGTCATCACGCCTTCCACGAAGTTGATCCAGTCGATCTCGAGGTCGGCGTCGGAGCAGCCGCCCTGGGCGTGCATCCATTCGAACAGCCGCTGGCCGAACGGGCCGATGGACTCGCCGAACAGGACCGTGGTGGACACGTACCCGTCCGCGGCCGGGGAACGCAGGCGGACGGTGAACGGGCCCAGCTTGACGCCGCCGCTGAATCGTGTGGCCTCGGGCGAGTTGTACAGATGGCACAGCGACATCGACTGCAGCGCTTGGCCCGCGGCCTGCTGGGCGCTCACGTCGACGTGCTGGCCCCGGCCTGAGCGACTGCGCTCGCGCAAGGCGATCATGGTGGCGGCGGCTGCTTCGGCAGATGCGTGCAAGAAGCACTGGTCGAGCGGGATGCGCAGCGGCGGCCGATCCTCGTCGCCGATGATGTTGGACAGCATCGAGGCCGCCGAGACCACGAGGTCGGTCGCAGCCCAGTGCGCCTTGGGGCCGGTCTGGCCGAACGGCGTGATCGACGTGTAGACGAGCGCGGGATTGGCCGCTGCCAGATCGTCGGCGCCCAGGCCTCTCGCAGCCATCGCACCGGGCACGTCGGACTCGATCACCACATCAGCGCCGGCTGCGAGCTCTAGCAAGCGGTCACGGTCCTCATCGGTGTCGAGGTCCAGCACGATGCTGCGCTTGCCCCGGTTGTACGACCAGAACCACAGCGAAGACTCGGGATCGTCTTCGCGGCCTGCCACGAAGGGCCCGACGGTGCGCGCTGCCGACCCGCCCGGCGGTTCCACCAAGATCACATCAGCACCGAGGTCGGCCAGCATTGCCCCGGCCAGCTGGCCCCGATGATCCGACAGATCCAAGACGCGGAGGTCGAGCACGGCAGTCTCCTCATGGTCAGCGTCCCTTGGGGCACGCAGTGGCATTGATGTTGCGCGCAGAACCTAACGCGCCGTCGCGTGACCCTTGATCAACGCTCCAGCACGGCTTGGGCCTCGGCGACTCGCAGCGAGACCGGCGTCGGAACCGCTACGGGTCCGGCGGTTCCGGACAGGCCCGTGCTCGATGTCCACCGGATCGTCCAGAGCGTCTGCACCGTGGCGCTGAAGCGGCCCAGCAGTCGCGATGTCGATGCCCGCTGGAAGATGTGGCTGCACAGCGATCTGCTTCCCGGCGACAGCCAGGGCGTGCCCGGACCGGGGCACGACACCGGCGGCGAGCCGTCTCCGGGCACGAGCTGCAGCGCCACCGGTGTCGCGATGATCGTCACCAGCACCTTGCCGATGGGGATGATGCGCACGACGGGTCGCCAGCTGGCAGGCGTGACCCAGAACCACGTATCGACGCCGACCAGGGTGCGCACCCGTTGGGCCGGGGGCGCGAAGAACGGGACCGGTGGCGGCAGCGCAAGCGCCGACAGCATCCCGGAGGTCGCCGTGCCCACGCTGCCGGTCTGGAATCTGACGCTTTGGCTGGTCGTGGCCCCGCCGACGGCTGCCGCCGATGCAGGCTGCGGCGCCAGACCGAGCCCGGCAACAATCAGCGCAGCAATGATAAATTTCATGATGTTTCGCACAGGCACACCGTCGTGCTTCGGCATCAGCGGGGCAAACGGTTTTCTCGCGGCGACCCAACCGGGCGACGGGCGGGGACGGCGAACTAGGTTGCCTGCCGAACACGGCACCGTTGCACCAGGAGGGCCTGCTGATGGCCGCAGACGACTTCGCCTACGCCACGACCACACAGACGGCTGCAGCCGTGGCCGCGGGAGAGGTTTCCTCCCGGGAGCTGCTCGAGGCCGCGCTCGCACGGGTAGATCGGCTCGACGGCCCCGTCAACGCCGTGGTCGCTCTCGACGCGGAGCGTGCGCGCCCAGCCGCGGACGCCGCCGATGCCGCTGTGGCGCGCGGGGATGAGCTCGGCCCGCTGCACGGCGTGCCGGTCACCATCAAGGACTCGTTCCAGACCGAAGGCCTCGTCACGACCTCTGGCGCCCCGGCTCTGGCCGACTTCGTGCCCGAACGCGACGCCGATCCCGTGGCCCGCTACAAGTCCGCCGGAGCGATCGTGTTCGCCAAGACGAACCTGCCGATCTTCGCCGGCGACGCCCAGTCCTACAACAAGGTGTACGGGACGACCGGCAACCCGTACAACATCGAGCACACGCCCGGCGGCTCCTCCGGCGGCTCCGGCGCCGCGCTGGCCGCGGGCTACACCCCGCTCGAGCTGGGTTCGGACATCGGCGGCTCGATCCGCATCCCGTCGCACTGGTCAGGGGTGAGCGGGCACAAGCCCAGCTACGGCCTCGTCTCGGCCCTCGGCCAGATTCCCGGCATGCCGGGCACGCTGAGCCAGGCCGACATCGCCGTGGCCGGCCCGATGGCGCGTGATGCAGACGATCTCGAGATGGCGCTCGATGTGCTCGCCGGACCCGACGAGTGGAACTCGAAGGCCTACTCCATCGACCTGCCGCCGGCTCGTCACAGCGACATCTCCGATTTCCGGGTGGCTGTCTGGCTCGACGAAGAGCTCTGCCCGATCGACTCCGGCTACCGGGAACTGCTCATGGGCGCAGCGAGCGCGCTCGAGAGCGCGGGCGCCCGGGTCGACACCGACGCCCGCCCGGCGTTCACCTTCGAGAAGGCGGTGGACACGTTCTTGCACCTGCTCTCGGCGGCCGAAGCCGGAACGTGGACGCTCGCCCAACTCGAGGAGATCGCGTCATCCGAGGGCGAACCGCAAGGCGATCTGGGAATCTGGTATGCCGCCATGCGGCACCGCGAGTGGCTGAGCTGGCACGAGCGCCGCCTCCAGCAGCGCAAGCGCTGGGAAGAGTTCTTCGCCGACTGGGACGTGGTGCTGCTGCCGGTCACCCCGACTGCTGCCATCCGCCACGATCACAGCAAGCCCGCGACCAATCGCAGGATCACCGTGAACGGCCAGAGTCGCCCCTACTTCGACATCATCAAGTGGATGGGGCTGACCGGGGTGTCCTGGCTGCCCGCCACGGTGGTCCCGGTGGGGATGATCGGCGACCTGCCGGTCGGCGTGCAGATCGCCGGACCGTTCCTGGAGGACCGCACCACCTTGGCCGTAGGACGTTTCCTCGAGGAAGCACTCGGCGGCTTCCAACGCCCCGACGGCTTCTGAGCGTCTCAGCACCCAGCCGCACGCCCTGCCAGATGACCACCCCGAGCCGCCTGCCGTGACAGCGCGCGACTCACGCTGAGCCCCGGGCGATGACGGACCCCCGAGACCACCTCCACGCCGTGGTGCACGACGGCGACGGGCCGTTTGCGCTCGTGGTGCACGGTGCGCTCGGCAGCCGCTCGTACTGGGACGACAACGTCGCGGCGCTGCAGAGCGTGTGCCGTCCCGTCGTGGTTGAGCTGTGGGGCCACGGCCGATCACCCAGCCCTGCCGATCCCGAGCGCTACCGGCCCGGCGGATACGTGACCGAGTTCGAACGCCTGCGGTTCCGGCTCGGCGCCGATCGCCTCTGGCTCATTGGCCAGTCACTGGGTGCGGCGCTGGCCCTGCACTACGTGCTCGCACATCCATCTCGGGTGTTCGGCGCTGTCATCACCAACTCGTCATCGGCATTCAGCGACCCTGCGGCGTGGGCCGAGCGCATCGCGACCCTGGTGGAGGACCGCTGCCGCGAGCTCGAAGCCCATGGCGTCGAGAGTCTGCGGGACAGATGGATCAATCCCGGCCGCTCGGCGCGCATCTCCTCGGAGGTCCGGGCCAAGCTGGCCGGCGAGTTCTCCGAGCACGACGCCGCCGGCCTGCTGAACACCTTCCGGCTCACCAACGCCGGCATTCCGCTGGGCAAGCGCTTGGGGGAGATCGCTGTGCCGGTGCTGCTCACCAACGGCACCGAAGAGGGCCGCTTCCAGCAGCTCGTGCCGGCAGCGAAGCGCATTCCCGACCTCGAGATCGTGGATCTGCCAGCGTCGCATGCAGTGAACGCTCACGATCCCGCTGGCTGGAACGAGGCCGTGATCCGCTTCATCCGCCAGCACCAGACCGCGGCCGCACCGGCTCACTAGGGGGCACCGATGGGAACCGGACCGCTCGACGGCATCAAGGTGATCGACGTCTCCTCGGCGGTTGCCGGAGCGTGGGTGTCGTCGCATCTCGCGGAGATGGGCGCCGATGTCGTGCTGATCGAGAAGGTGGGTGCTTCCGACGTCATGCGCCTCACTGGTGCGATCGTCGGCGACCAATCAGGCTGCTGGGTGCAGATGCATCGCAACAAGCGCGGCATGGATCTCGACATCCGCGACGAGCGCGGACGCGAGATCCTGCTGCAGCTCGTCGAGGGCGCCGACGTGTTCGTCCAGAACTTCCGCCCCGGGGTGGCCCAGCGCCTGCGCATCGGCTACGACGATCTCAGCGCGGTCAATCCCGATCTCGTGTACCTGTCGGTGTCGGGTTTCGGCCCCGACGGGCCCTATGCGCACCAGCCGGTGTACGACCCGATCATCCAATCGCTGACGGGCATGACCGAGGCGCAGGGCGGCGACTTCGTCAAGTCCGCCACGGCAGACAAGACCACGGCGATGACGGGCGCCAACGCTGTCCTCGGGGCCCTGCTGGCGAGGGCAAACGGCGCCGGCGGCCAGCACGTCGAGGTCAATCTGCTCGATTCGACACTGTCGTGGATGTGGCTCGACTACTTCTGGAACGAGTCGGTGCCCGAGGCCACGCCCACGCCCTCCTACAGCGAGTGGTACAGCCCCTGGAAGACGACCGACGGCGCGGTGGGCGCCATCTGGCCGTCAGACGAGCAGTACCGCCGCGTGTGCCTGGCGCTCGATGTGCCGCACCTGGCCGACGATCCTCGCTTCGCCACTCGGGAGGCCCGGATACGGAACTCGAATGAACACCAGCAGGAATTCTCCGAGCTGCTCGGCGAGTTCACCACGGCCGAGGCGCTCAAGCTGCTCGAGAGCGCCGACGTTCCCTGTGCGCCGGTGCTGGACATCACCGAGGTGTTCGATGACCCCCAGGTGCAGCACAACGGAACGGTGCTCACCCACCACCACCCGGTGGCGGGCCAGGTGCGCACCGCCCGCTTCCCGGCCCGGTTCTCCAAGACGCCCACCGCGCTGGAGCGCTTGGCCCCGACGAAGGGCGAGCACACCGCCGAGGTGCTGGCCGAGCTGGGCCGCTCCCCCGCCGAGATCGCCGACCTCCGCAACGAGGGCATCGTCGCCTGAACGTCCCCGCTGCCGACCGCAGCTGCGGGCCGGGCAGGGCAGCGGGGCGCGTCAGAGGCGGGCGAGGGCTTCCTGGACTGCGGTGGCCACGAGGCGGCCGTCCTGCCAGAAGCGGGCCTCCGCGGTGCCGCGGTTGCCGCCTGCCATCAGCGGACGCTGCTCGCAGTAGATCCACTCGTCGGCGCGGGCCGGGCCGTGGAACCACATGGCGTGATCCAGGCTGACCACCTGCACCTCGCTGTCGAGCCAGGTGACGCCGTAGGGCACGATGACGTTGTCGGCGAGGCAGTCGTCGCTCATGTACGCGATGACCGCCTCGTGGATGGCCGGATCGTCGGGTAGCCGCCGGGGCGCCCGAAACCAGTAGTCGATGCCGCCGCGTGGCGAGGGCCCCGTCGGTGCCCATGGCGCGTGGGCCAGCCGGTATTCCACGGGACGGGTCATACACGACCACTGCTCGCCGAATATCGGGCCCACCTCGGCGATGCACTCCTGGTAGGTCGGCAACGACTCGGGCGGCGGCGCGTCGTCAGGCAACGGGCACTCGATGTTGACCTTGCCCGTCTCGGGCACATGAAACGTCGCCATCAACTCGAAGATGAGCCGATCGAACTGGTGGGCCTGCGTCCGACGGCTGCAGAACGCCCGGCCGTCGCGCACGCGGTCGACCGTGTAATCCACCTCTGCCATGCCGTCGCCGCCCCGCAGGAACACGGCGTGCACCGAGTTCATCAAGCGACCTTCGTCCACAGTCCGCTGGGCCGCCACCACCGCCTGCGCCAGCACGTGGCCGCCGTACAGCCCGAACTCGTCAAACCCGGAGCCCTTGCCCCGGAAGTTGTCGGCGTTCTCTCCGTTGTGCTGCAGGTCAAGCAGGTCCAACAGCTCATCCAAGGCCGCGTCAACGGCCGCATCGGTGTCACTCACGACCTAGTTCTCTAGCAGACAGCGCGCCCGGCGAGCCCGACATTCGATGGCAGTGCCGGTGTCGTGGCCAAACACCGGGCCTGCAGCCGCGCCGGCAGCCTCGGCCGCCTACTCATAGCCGGGCGGCGAGACGAAGCCGCCGAGCGTGCGCTCGATGAGCGACGCGTAGCGGATGCCACGCCGGTCGCCCAAGTGCGGCGCAACGATCTGGATGCCAACCGGGAGGTTCAGCCCGTCGGCCGTCAGCCCCACGGGGGCGACGGTGCCGGGCAGGTACACGCTGCAGCTCCAACCCGCCCAGAAGAGCTGGTCCACGCCCAGCTCCTGGTGGCCGTCGATGTCGATGGTGCGAGAGGGACGGGTGCCGGTGTGGTCGTGAACGAATGCCGCCGATGCGGCGATCGGGCACAGCAGCAGGTCGTAATCGTCGAAGAATCTCGCCCAGGCGGCCCGGTAGCCCTCGCGCTTGTTGTGGTGCATGAACCACTCGCGGTGGCTCATCGTCATCGCGTAGTCGACCAGCGACTGGTAGTCGCCCTCGCCGTCGTTGTACCGGTGGGCGCAGGACTGCGCGTCGCTCCACATCGCATCGTCGGCCAGCGCGCCGGTGGCTGCTCGCAGCA
>JAJEIW010000077.1 GCA_022828045.1 Acidimicrobiia bacterium
TTCGGTGATTGCGTTCTCGAGGGCGGCGGCCATTGCCGGGGGCGGGTTGCGTTGCAGCGCGGCGCCGTAGTAGCCGATGGCAGCTTCGAGGTCGCGCTCGATGAAGCGGGCGGTGTAGCCGCGGAAGACCCACGGATCGAATTCGCCGGGGTCGAGTGCTACGGCAGCGTCGAGCGACGCAATGCCGGCGACGATGAGCTCGCGGTCGGGGATGCGCACCAGCAGCCAGCCGCGCAATGCCAGCGCCTCGGTGTCGCTGGGGTCGTCAGCGAGGACGCGGTCCAGATCCACGAGGGCCGACTGCAGATCGCATTCGGCTGAGGGAGCATCGGTCGCCTCGCCAGCACCGGACGGCTCCTGCGAAGACACCGACTCGCAGTGACGCAGGTGCAGGCGGGCTGACAGCACCAGAGCGCCGCGCAGGTCGGGATCGAGCCGGAAGATCTCCTCCAGCGTGGCGCGGGACTCGTCGAGCTGGTTTGCGGCGAACTGGCGCTGTGCATCGACGAGCAGCGAGCGGGCTGAGCGGTCGATGTCGCCCGTCAGGGTCTCGCCCGACAGGCGCAGCCCTGCCGAGCGCGCCACCAACACGCCCGCGACTGCTCCGACGAGCACCAGTGCACCGACGGTGACCACCGTCGCGCTGCGCCAGCCGGTTCCGCGGCCACGCCTGCCCGGCAGATCGAGGTCGCCGGCTGCGGTGGATGCGTCCCCGACTGTGCCGCCTTCGGCCTCGGCGCCGCCGCCATCAGACCGATCCCCGTCAGCATCGGGTGCGCCGGCGCGGGCTTTCCAGCGGCGGGTCGCGGCCCACAACCCTGCTGCGGCCGCGGCGAAGGCGGCCACCGGCAGCGCCCACACGAGCGTGCCCACCCCCTCCCCCGGCGGCAGCGCGTTCACGTCGTCGCCGTAGGCGGCGGCAAGGTCGGCCCTGATCTCGGTATCGCTGCGGCCGGCATCCACCCACATGTCGATCTGCCTGCGCATGGCTGCCGCCGCTGGAGCATTCGACTCGAGCACGCTCTGGCCGTCGCAGACCGGGCAGAGCGTCGCCTCCTTCAGCTCATACGCACGCTCGGCCTCTGTCGCCGGCGGGCGCGTCGCCGTCGCGGCGAGCACTGCAGCGACGATGGCCACAGCGGTCACGGCCAGCCAGCCAATGCGCCGCATTCCTGAACCGCCTCGGCTCGGTGCAATCGGCTGCGTTTGCGATGTTGCTCCTAAGTCGCTCATGGTGGGCCCAGAGGCTGAGCGCCGGGCCCGAGCGGCCCGTGAGCCCGTGTCCAATCAGAACTGGAGACAAGAGCGGGAGATGATGGGGCTGCTGCATCACCATTCGCGGCGCCCAGCAATAGATCGATGACCGCATCGGGATCGTCTGCGCTGATCTGCCCCTGCCAGCGGGCCGCCACGATGCCGTCGGGTGTGATCAGGAACGACTCGGGCGGCCGCAGCACGCCGAACTCCACCGCCCAGCGGGAATCGGGATCGTCGACGACCGACCAGTCGCCGCCGAGGCGCTCGTAGAACGCAATCGCGTCGGATGTCCGATCGCCGAACGGCACGGACACCAAGACGCCATCGTGGGCATGGCGAGCTGCCCACGTCGCAAGCGCAGGGTGTTCACGCTCACACGGCACGCACCACGACGCGAAGAAGTTGACGAGCACCCACCGCGGATTCGATGACAGCGGGCCGACAGCGTCGATGTCGAAACGCGCCACGTCATCGGGGCCGATCCGCACTCCCGGCAAGACCTGCGCGCCGCCGGCATCGAAGAACGCCTCGGGCAGCCAGATGAGCTCGCCGCGCAAGGGCGGGACCAACTCGCCGATGAGCGGGCTCGCGGCGCGGATGCTGCCGCCGTCGGAGTCTCGTGTCGCCAGCAGCGCGATCAGGCCTGCCGCCACCAGGCCCACGAGCACTGCCGCAACCCGGACCCACGAGCGGCTCCGTCGCGCTTCAGAGTCGCTGCTGTTCCCGGATGGAGCCGGGGGCTCGACGCTCGACGGATCGTCGGACGGCGGCGTCACGACCCGCGCGCCCCGACGGAACCGGCAGTTGAGGGAGTGCTGCGGCGCGGGACGCGGTCGCGTGCACCGATGCGGGTCGGCACCAAGGCCGCGGCAATGCCCAGCGCGAGCACGGCACCGCCGATCCACATCCATGCCACGAGCGGCTTGATGAGCACGCGCAGCGCTACCTCGCTGTCTCCCTCTTCGGGGATCGTCGCCAGCGACAGGTACACATCGTCCACGAGGCTCGTGGCCACCGACGGCGTCGAGATCGGCTGGCCGAATTCGGCGAATCGTGTCACTGCCGGCTCGAAGATTCCCCGGCCTTCGACGTCCACGCGTACCCGCACGACCCGGTTGCCGCTCTCGACCTCGTCGGTCAGGCCCAGATAGGTGACTTGGTGGCCTGCCACCACGCCGGACTCCCCCGGCGACAGCGTGAACTCGCCTTCAGACCCGTACGCGCTCGACGCGATGAACCCGAACGCGATCACGGCGACCCCGATATGGGCGATCATGCCGCCACCGGTCCGTCCCAGCAGCCCGCGCCAGCCAGTGCGCCGCACGCCCAGCCACAGCAGCCGCGCAGCGCTGCCGATGACGAAGCCGCCCAAGCCCAGCGCCAGCACCTGCCACAGTCCATGTGCTCCGGCCCACACCGACAGCACCATGGTCAGCGCTCCGGCCGCGGCAGGCCACACGAGCCGCTTCGAGCGAAGCTCAGCAGGGGTATCGCGCCAATTGAGCGCCGGCGACAGTGCCATGAGGCCGAGCAACGCGATGCCGACGGGTGCCAGCATCCGGTCGAAATAGGGCCGCCCGACTGCCAGGCGCTCCGCCGCGACCGCCTCGGCCAGCAGCGGGAACACCGTGCCGAGCATCACCACGAATGCTGCGACGGCGAAGAGCAGGTTGTTTCCGAGGAACGACCCTTCCCGGGACCAGATCGAACCCAGGCTGGCCGGGTTGCGCAGCGCCTCGCCGCGCCACGCCACGAGCACCACCCCGCTCACCACGATCACCGCGAAGAACCCCAGCAGGATCGGCCCCAGCGACGACTCGCTGAACTCGTGCACCGATTCGAGCACGCCCGAGCGCGTGAGGAATGTGCCGAAGATCGTCAAGGCAAACGTCACGATGAGCAGCGAGAGGTTCCACACCCGCAGCATCTGGCGTCGCTGCTGGGTGATGAGCGAGTGCACGAAGGCGGTGGCGGTCAACCACGGCAGCAGCGAGGCGTTCTCGACGGGATCCCACGCCCAGTAGCCGCCCCAGCCCAGCACCTCGTATGACCACCATGCGCCGAGCATGATCCCGGTGCCCAAGCAGCCCCAAGCCACAAGGGTCCATCGGCGGGTGTCGGCCAGCCATCGGGTGTCGAACTGGCCCGTGACGAGCGCAGCTACTGCGAACCCGAACGGCACGGTGAAGCCGACGTAGCCGAGATACAGCATCACCGGATGGATGGCCATGAGCGGGTGATTGCGCAGCAGCGGGTTCAAGCCGCCGCCGTCGAGCGGCGGATTCGTGAGGGTGGCGAAGGGATTCGCAGGACCCGCGAGCAGCGCAAAGAAGAAGATGCACACGCCCAGCATCACCGCCAGCGCCCACGCCACCGTCGGCTCGGCGGTGCGAGCCCGGAAGCGCCATGCCGCCGCTGCGACATAGCCGCACAGCACCAGGATCCACAGCAGGATCGACCCCTCCAGCGCTCCCCACAGGGTGGCGATCTTGTAGACGAGCGGTGTCGCGATCGTGGAGTTGCGAGCCACATACGCGATCGAGAAGTTGTCGCTGAGCAGCGCTATCTCCATCGCAGCCACGGCCAGCACGCAGCCGACCGTCATGGCGGCGATCCACGCCAGCGCTCCTCGGCAGCGCGCAGGCTGGCCCAGCGCCCTCGCTGCTACGAGCGTTGCAGCTCCGCCGAGCGCGCTCACGAGGCCGACGGCCACGCCGAGCGTGCCCAGCACGGCGATCACAGCCGGGGCACCTCAAAGGGACAGTCGTCCAGGAAGCCCGCTGGGGCCTCGTTCGGGTCGGGCACGCGGTCTTCGTTAGCTGCCACGTACTCGTTGGTGTGCTTCACCAGCATGTTGTCGCTCGAGAAGAAATGAGTGTCGCGGCCCGCCACTGTCACGACGTCGCCTTGCACCCAGCGGCCCTCGAGCACCACCGGTATCCACGGCGACTCGAACAGGTCGGGCGGATCGACGCTGTGACGCACCGCGACCGATGCACAGTTGTGGATCACCTCGAAGGTGGTCACTCCGGTGTCCACCGCCACCGACGCCGGCACCACCCGCCCCTGCAGGCGAAACCGGCGGTCGCCCAGCTCGACCCGCTCGGCGATGGCCTCGTCCGCATTGCGGAAGAACAGCGTCGCATTGCGCAGGCCCGCGACGGTGGCTGCTCCGGCCGCGATCACCAGCAGCACCGCGATGCCGACGATCATCGCCTTGCGGCGCCGACCGAGCACCCGGCGCGCGTCGGCTCGATCTGGCTCGGCGGGAAGGGGATGGCGGGGGCTGAGATCGGTCACTGGCTGGTTTCCGGATGCGACCCGCTCGGGTCCGCGCCGACCCCTGCGGGGCCGATGCCGAGATCACGGCCGAGTGCGCGGCCACGGCGCACCACCCAGGTCGCGTACGTGACAACCGCCAACGCGGTCAATGCGTAACCGCTGAAGACGTTGGCTGCCCACGTCATCGGTCTGTGACCGGTTCGTCTTGGCGGGGCTCACTGCGACGCTGGGAGAGCAGTTCTTCCAGCGCAGCTTCCTCGGCGAGCTCTTCGAGGCGCAGCACCCGGTAGCGGTGAATGCCGATCCACAGCGCGATGAGGGTGAAGGTGGCCCAGGAGTACAGGAGCGTCCAGTACATCTCGCCGCTGTAGTTGCGTTCGCCGCCGATCCCGATTTCCAGGCTGGCTTCCTGGTGCAGCGTGCGCCACCAGTCCACCGAGTAGTGGACGATGGGCAAGTTGACCACCGCGATGAGGGCCATCACCGCCGAGCGTCGAGCGCGGGCCCGAGACTCGGCCGGGAGCCGCCGCAGTGCCAAATAACCGAGATAGGTCACGAACAGCAGGACGGTGGTGGTCAATCGTGCGTCCCACTGCCAATACGTGCCCCAGGTCACCTTGCCCCACAGCGAGCCAGTCACCAGCGTGAGCCCGGTGAACATCACGCCGAGCTCAGCCGCAGTGCCCGCTACCCGGTCCCAATGACGCGCCTGGCGGTCTGCGATGACGCCCTCGGTGCCTCCAGCACCGCTGCGGGTCCGCCACAGCACACGAGCGCTGGCGAACGCGGTCAGCACGAAACCGCCGTACGCGACCCAGATCGAAGGCACGTGCACGTACATCAGCCGGACGGCGTCGCCCTGCACGGCATCGGCAGGCGAGACCCACAGCGCCAGGATGGCCATCACCGCCGCGGCGGCGAGCCCGATGACCCCGAGCACCCGGGTCGCGACGCTGCCCGTCATCGACACGGATCCAGCTCGCTGGGCCTGCCGGCGGAGGTCTGGCTCAGGGGTCTCGATCATCAGGAGATTCAGGCGTCTTCCAGCAGCGGGCCGGCCGCCGCCCAGCCCACTGCGACGTAGGTGATGAGCACTACCGCAAGCAGCGCTGTCCAGCTCCAGCCTTGGTCGGCGCTGGTCCCCAGCGCTACGTCGAACGCTCGGGTCCCGGCCAAGAGCACCGGTGCTGCCACCGGTATCAGCAGCAGCGGAAGCAGGGTATCGGCGGACCGCAGCCCTACCGTCATCGCCCCGTACAGGCACCCGCAGATGGCAAATGCAGCCGTGCCGCAGACTGCCGCGGTGACGAGCAGGAGCCAGTCGGTCACTGCGACTGAGAACAGCACTACGAGCCCGGCAGCGGTGAACACTGCGACCGCCGCCATCTGGACGGCCAGCGCCATGGCCTTGCCCCACAGGATGGCCGCAGGAGAGAGCCCACCGAGCCGGAGTGCGTCGAGGTTCCCGCCTTCGGCTTCGATGTCAAAGCTGCGCTTGGCGCCGAGCACCGCCCCGAAGAGAACAGCCACCCAGAACAAGCCGCCCGCCCCGGCGCCCAGCAGCGACGGATTCGCGTCGAACGCGAAGGCGAACACGACGAGAATGAGGAGCACCGTCGGCACGATCTGGATCAGCGTGACACGCGCACGCCGCTCGACCGTCAGGTCCTTGCGGCAGATCAGCCAGATCTCACGCCACATCGGCTGAAGTGCCCGCGCCGGGTTCTGGAGCGCTCATAGAGACTCGGCCGCCGGCGAGCGTCACCTGGCGGGCGGCCGCGAGGCGAGCACTGCCCGCCTCGTGGGTTGCGAACATGACGGTCGCCCCGGCTGTCACGGCGTCGCCCAGCAGCTCGTCGAGTGCGTCGCGGCTGGTGCGGTCAAGCCCGGCGTGCGGTTCGTCCAGCAGCCACAGCTGCGGACGGGCGATGGTCACACAAGCCAGCGCCACGCGCCGCTGCTGGCCCTCAGAGAGCCGCCGGATTGCCACCCCCAGCAGACGGCCCTCCAGCGAGAACCGTTCGGCAGCCGCGGATGCTTCGGCATCGGAGGCGCTGTGGAGCGCAGCGCAGTGGCGCAGCTGATCGTCTACTCGCAGATCGCCGTAGAGGGGTGTCCGATGCCCCAGCAAGCCGACGTGGCGGCGAACCAAGCGGCGATCGGCGATGAGGTCGAAGCCGAGCACTTCGGCCCGCGTGCTGCGCAGAGGTACGAGGCCCGCGCACGCCCGCAGCAGCGTCGTCTTCCCGGCCCCGTTGGGGCCTCTCAGGCAGACCATCTCGCCGCTCTCCACGCTGAGGTCCACTCCCGCCAGCGCAGGAAAGCGGTCCAACAGGGCCACGACGCCCTCGAAGGCAACGGCAGCTCCCACGGAATGCCAAGGCTACGGGTGGCTTCGCCTGCGTCGGCTCTCCGACGACGAGCCGCCCGAAATCACGCAGTCGCGACCACGGCGAGCACGTCGCCCTCGGCGACCGCGTCGCCCTCAGCCACGTTCATCTCCGCCAGCGTGCCGCCTTCAGGAGCAGTCACCGGAATCTCCATCTTCATGGACTCGAGGATGAGCAGTTCATCGCCGGCGGACACGACGGATCCCACCTTGGCGACCACCTTCCATACCGTTGCGGTCAACTCAGCTCGGACGTCCAGCACGTCGTGCCTCCTGCGGCTGCGGGGAGCAAAGGGCCGACGCAAAGCTAACCGCGGCGGCGAACGACTGCCCGGGCCGGGCTGCGGACACCGATGTGCGAAGGTCGAGACCATCCCCGAGCCCGCGTGGACCGCTCGGTACTGTCAGTGCGCGGTGTTCTTCATCGTTCTCGTGACAGCCGCAGGTCTGGGCATCGGTTTTGCCGTCTCTTTGCTGAGAGGCACCGAGCCACGCGACATCTTCGTGAGGCTGCGGGTGCTGCAGGTCAACCACTGGCCGGTGCTCGCGCTCGGCGCTGTCCTGTCGCTTGCCGTCGCGCTGGATACCAACATGCTCGCCGGCCGCTTCGCGCTGGGCGTGTCGCTGGCACTGCTGCTCGCGAGCTGCGTGCTCAACCGGCACATCACGGGCGCCTTGATTGCCGCCGTCGGGATCTCCGCCAACCTCGCAGTCCTGCTGCTGAACGGCTACCTGCCGGTCAGCGAGGGCGCAGTCGTGGCCGTCGGCATCATCGACTACGACGGGCTCGACCGGGTGCTGCTCGGCACCGCCCGCCGCTGGTCAGGCGACGCGACGATCGCCGCATGGCTCGGAGGCGCGATACCGCTCGCACCGCTGCGAGACGTCATCACGCTCGGAGACATGGTGACCGCCGCGGGCTTGGCCAATGTCGGGTTCCGTCTCATGTCTCCCGCCGCTGGGGCGACTCATCGCCTCGCGGCAGTCTCGCGACACGGCTACGGCGACTTCGACGATCAGACTGTCGTGCTGAGGCCGGCCGCGCAATCCACAACCCTGGAGAATCCCCCACTGGTCGGCGATGCCATGACCCCCCAGCCAGCGAGCGTTCCCGCGACAGCCCCCCCAGCGCCTCCCGCTGCGGTGCCGGCACACACCGAACCTGCCTGGGCATCACGCGTCGAGCCGGCGCCGTGGCCCGCACCGGCACCCTGGCCCCACGAGTCGGCCGACGCCGGCAGCGACTTGTCTGGCGAACCCACCGAGACGCACGAAGCCCAGCTCTTCGGAGCCTGAGCGCCGCCGCGTCCCGAGATAATGGGACGGTGGCTGACGCCGGGAAGTCTCGAGGCGAGGAGCCCGACAGCCGTCGGGGCACCGCCCCGTCGGAAGATCATCGGGACGACGACGTGCTTGCCCGGCGGGCACGGCTCAAGCGGATCACCAGTCTCGGCCAGCGAACCGGCTACGGCCTGTATCTCTTGTCACTGGCCCTTGGTGCCGTCGGCATCCGCTGGGGGTACACACCCCTGCTGAGCACACTCATCGCAGTGGCGCTCGTAGTGGGTTCGATGCTGCTCGCGCCCACCATCGTGATGAGCCACGGCATCAAGGCTGCCGAGCGCGAAGAGCGCCAGGCCGCTGCAGCCGCATCGACCGAGCAGACGGGGATCTGATGTCAGACATTGCAGGCACTGCCGCCGCGGCCGGCAACGAACCGGCCGGAGCCCTCGACGGCATTCGCGTGGTCGATCTGACCACCGTGCTGATGGGGCCGATGGCGTGCCGGATGCTGGGGGATCACGGGGCCGACGTGATCAGAGTGGAATCGCTGGATGGCGACTCCACGCGCAACGGCCTGCCTGCCCGGTCCGCCGGCATGTCCGGCTTCAGTCTCAACATTCAGCGCAACAAGCGCTCACTGGCGCTGGACCTCAAGTCCGATGCCGGTCGTGCAGCCATGCAGCGGCTGCTTGCGAGCTCAGACGTGTTGGTCTCCAACATGCGGGCCGCGGCACTCGAACGCCTCGGCCTCGACGCCGACGCGCTGCGCGCGCAGCACCCGCAGCTCATCTGCTGCCGCGCGAACGGCTACGGCAGCGGCGGCCCCTACCGCGACAAGGCGGCGTACGACGACGCCATCCAAGCTGCTTCTGGCCTGTCGAACCTGATCGGCCGCATCGCAGGTGAGCCTGGCTTCGTCCCCTCGGTGATCGCCGACAAGGTCACCGGGCTGCATGTTGTGGAGGCTGTGCTCGCGGCCCTGTTCCATCGGGAACGGACCGGTGTGGCACAGGCCATCGAAGTGCCCATGTTCGAGACGATGGTGGCCTTCAACCTGGTGGAGCACTACCGCGGCGCCGTGTTCGAGCCGCCCGAGGGACCGTTCGGCTATGACCGGCTGCTCACGCCGCACCGGCGTCCCTACCCCACGGCCGACGGCTGGGTGTGCCTGCTTCCCTACAACGATGCGCAGTACCGGGCCTTCTTCTCGTTCGTCGAACGACCCGAGCTGGCCGACGATCCTCGCTTCGCCGACCACAACGCGCGGATCGCGCACATCGACGAGCTGTACGCCCTGTTCGGGGAGCTCTCGGTGCGCCGCACGACCGACGAATGGATCAGCTACTGCGACGCCCACTCGATCCCGGCTGCGAGAGTCACGGACTTGGCAGACCTCGACGCGGATCCTCAGCTCGCCGCCGTGGGCCTCGTGAGCATCACCGAGCACCCCACCGAAGGGGCGTACCGCTACGTGGCCGATCCGGTGGTCTACTCCGCGACACCGACACGGCTGCGCCGCCATGCACCGCGCCTCGGCGAGCACGCTGTCGAGATCCTCAGCGAACTGGGGTACGACTCCAGCGAGATCGACAAGCTGGCCACCGAGGGCGTCATCGTCGTCGCGCCCTGACGGGCGACATCAGCGCAACGCAAAGGGCACCCCGCCTCGGCCGCTGTCAAGGCGCGCCGGTAGCTTTGCCGCACATGACGCAGGTGCCCGACAAGCCCACCGTCGATGGGCTCGAGGCGAAGTGGTCCCAGCGCTGGGAAGCGGACGGCGTGTACCGCTTCGACCGCACTGCCGCACGTTCTGAGGTGTTCAGCATCGACACACCGCCGCCGACGGTCAGCGGCTCTCTGCACATGGGCCACGTCTTCAGCTACACCCACACCGACAACATCGCCCGGTACCAACGCATGGCCGGCAAGAAGGTCTTCTACCCGATGGGCTGGGACGACAACGGCTTGCCCACCGAGCGGCGCGTGCAGAACTACTTCGGGGTGCGCTGCGACCCCACGCTCCCCTACGACGAGAACTTCGTGCCGCCGCCCGACGGCGGCGATCCCAAAGCGGTGGAGGCGCGGGGCGAGATCGCCATCTCCCGTCGCAACTTCATCGAGCTGTGCCATGTGCTGACCGCAGAAGACGAGCGCGCGTTCGAAGCCCTGTGGCGCCAGCTCGGTCTCAGCGTGGACTGGTCGATGACCTACGCCACGATCGACGAGCGATGCCAGCGGGTCGCTCAGCGCGCCTTCCTGGGCAACCTCGAACGCGGCGAGGCGTACCAAGTCGAGGCGCCCTCGCTGTGGGATGTCACCTTCGGCACTGCTGTGGCCCAGGCCGAGCTCGAAGACCGCGAGCGGCCCGGCGCCTACCACCGCATCGCGTTCGGGCGCACCGGCCCGCCCGGGTCGTGCAACGGCACCGTCGAGATCGAGACCACCCGGCCCGAACTGCTGGCTGCGTGCGTGGCGCTGGTGGCCCATCCCGATGACGAGCGCTACCAGCCGCTGTTCGGCACCACGGTGACGACCCCGCTGTTCGGCGTGGAAGTGCCGGTGATGGCGCACAAGCTGGCCGAGCCCGACAAGGGCACCGGCATCGCCATGATCTGCACCTTCGGCGACACCACCGACGTGACCTGGTGGCGCGAGCTGGACCTGCCGGTGAGGGCGATCGTGGACCGCCGGGGCCGCATCACCCCCGACCCCCCGCACGGCATCGACTCGCCCGCGGGGCGGGCGGCCTACGAGCGCTTGGCAGGCCGGACCATGGGAGGCGCGCGGATCGCAACTGTGGAGCTGCTGCGGGAATCGGGAGAACTCATCGGCGAGCCCCGCCCGATCACCCATGCCGTGAAGTTCTTCGAGAAGGGCGACCGGCCGCTGGAGATCGTGACGAGCCGCCAGTGGTACATCCGCAACGGCGGGCGCGACGCCGAGCTGCGAGACGCGCTGATCGCCCGCGGCTCGGAGATGACCTGGCACCCGCCCTACATGCAGGGCCGGTACACGAACTGGATCGAGGGCCTGAGCGGCGACTGGCTGATCAGCCGCCAGCGCTACTTCGGGGTGTCGATCCCGCTGTGGTACCCGCTCGACGACGCCGGCGAGCCGGTCTGGGCACAGCCGCTGATGCCGGACGGCAGCGTGCTGCCGGTCGACCCGAGCAGCGACGTGCCGGCTGGCTACGACGAATCGCAACGGGGCCAGCCGGGCGGTTTCATCGGCGATCACGACGTGATGGACACCTGGGCCACGTCATCGCTGACGCCGCAGATCGCATGCGGCTGGAGCGAGGACCCGGACCTGTGGGAGCGCACCTACCCGATGGACATGCGTCCCCAAGGGCACGACATCATCCGCACCTGGCTGTTCTCGACGGCGGTGCGCAGCCATCTCGGGCACGGCTGCGCCCCCTGGCGCCACTGCGCCCTGTCGGGCTGGATCCTCGACCCGGACCGCAAGAAGATGTCCAAGTCCAAGGGCAACGTGGTGACGCCGGTCGCCCTGCTCGACACTTACGGCGCCGACGCTGTGCGCTACTGGGCCGCCAACGGCCGCCCCGGCACCGACACGGCCTTCGACGAAGGGCAGATGAAGATCGGCCGCCGGCTGGCGATCAAGCTGCTGAACGCTGCGAAG
>JAJEIW010000154.1 GCA_022828045.1 Acidimicrobiia bacterium
CCACGGGGGCACCACCACCGTGCTGTCAGCTGGCGAAGTGCACATCCCCGGACGCCCCCACGACCTTGCCGGCGTGAAGGCGCTCGCAGTCGCCGCGCACAAGTGCTACGAGAACTTCCGACCGGGTGGCATGCGGGTCCATGCCGGGTCGCTGTTGCTCGAGCCGGGACTCGAGCCGGACGACTTCGCCGCCGTGCGGGCCGACGGGGTGTGGCTCTCCAAGGCCGGCTTCGGTGACGTCGACAGCGCCAAGGACTACGTCGAGCTCGTCGCTATGGCCAAGGCAGCAGGGCTAATGACCACGCTGCACACCGGCGGCTGCTCGATCCCCGGGACGTTCCCAGTCACCGGCGAGGACGTGCTCGACATCAATCCCGACATCTCGTTCCACATCAACGGCGGCCCGGTCGCCATCGAAGACCGCTACTACGACGTGATCGCCCAGACGCAGATGGGCATGCAGGTGTGCGCTGCGGGCAACCTGCGCACCGGCATCCTCGCCGCCGAAGCAGCCCATCGCCACGACGCCTTCGACCGTCTGCTCATCGGCACCGACACGCCCACCGGCAGCGGGATCATGCCGCTCGGGATGCTCTACACGATCATCCACATGGCGGCAGTCAGCGATCTCGAGGTGACTGATCTCATCGGTGCGGCCACCGGCAACGTGGCTCAGATATTCGGGCTGAACAACGGCTTGATCGCCCCGGGCCGCGACGCCGACCTGATCGTGATCGACGCCCCGCTCGGCGGCACCAAGGACACCGCTCTCGACGCCATGAAGAACGGCGACATGATCGCGGTCGGCGCCGTGATCACCGACGGCGTGCCCCGCTTCGTCGGCCGCAGCCGCAACACACCGCCCACTACCCGCCCAGTGCAGGTGAGCCGCTCGTCCGTCCTGCGCGAGTTCTGATCTCAGCCAGCGCTCAAGCCGCCGTCACCCGACGAGCCGCGTCCTGCTGCTGGCATCGATCAGCCGGCGTGCCGCGGCCGCCGTCACCTAGCGCTTGCCTCTCACCGCTGTGACACCGTCAGGACACCGTCAGATCGGGCGGCCGGTCCGGCCACGCCGTTGTCATGAAGCGCGCCGCACCGCCCTCGTGTTGCACCGCAGTGCCACCAGTCAGGCCGCTGTCATGAAGCGCACGTTGAGGTGGAGGTAGGCGTTCGGGTTGGGGTGCTTCGCCCAGACGTCCTGCCATTCCTGGCTGCCGAGCGTCGACCTGAACCCTTCCTCGCGGGCCTCCCGGCTGTCCCACCGGATGATCCAGCACACGTTCGGCTGGCCGTGCGGCGACACCTGCGGATCCGACCCGGCGACCTCGGGCTGGTGACCATTGTCGACCCAGAAGTCGATGACGTCGAGGTTCTCCCGCAGCCACGGCGCTGCGAGCTCGGCGGCCCACTCCTTGTACGCCTCGAACCACTCGGCCTCGATGGTGTAGTCGCGGACTTCCACGATTGCTTCTGACATGGCATTTCCTTTCGTTGCCTGCGAGACGCAGTCTTGCAGCACCCTGTGACACGAATCCGAGGTTCGTGCGGCATCGACGGAGCTGGATGAACCAGACTCATCCAAGTGCAGGACAAGCGACCTAACTGGCGCATCCCGGTGTACATGCTGATCGCGTCGACGCTGTTCTGGGCGATCGTGATTCTGGCTTACATGTAGCTCACGGGTTGCCGTCGGTGGGGATGGCCTGGATGCCCTGGATCACGTCGGGCGGCAGGTCGGCGCCGATGTCCATCGATACCGAGGCGTTGACCTCGTCGACCAGCCCGTCGAAATGCTCGGCGATGGCGCCGGCGATCTGGTCATGACGCCCGACGGCGGCGAACAGTCGCACGACGTCGTCGTCGACGCAGCCGGCCATCTGGTCCCAGCCGTCGTTGCGGGAGAGATGGTTGAGTCGTTCGCCGAGGTCGCCCAGGTCATGCTGCTCGAGCACCGGCCAGTAGGCCCGGGTGCTGCCGTAGAAGCCGATCCGGTAGCGCACCCACTCGACCATGCGGTCGACCGCCTCATCGTCGGGGCCGGTGCAGATGAACCCGCCGCCGGTGATCCAGAAATCGCTGCGGCTGCGCCCGGCCCGGTCGAGGCCGGTTTGCAGCTCGGGCATGACATGTTGGCGCAGGTAATCGGGCGTGCAGAAGCCGTGCAGGCGCACGCCGTCGCAGTGCTGGCCGGCCACTCGCAGCATGGCGGGCCCGACCGCGGCGATCATGATCGGTGGGGCTGCGCCAATGGGCTCGGGCGTGAAGTTCGGCGTCATCAGCGAGAACTGGTAGTGCTCGCCGTCGTAGCTCAGCTTCTCGCCAGTGGTCCATGTGTGCCAGATGGCCCGGATCGCCTGCACGTACTCGGCCATGCGGGGCGCCGGTGCCGACCACGGCACGCTGAACCGCCGCTCGTTGTGCCCCTTGACCTGGCTGCCGATGCCGAGCACGAACCGCCCGTCCGATGCCCCCTGCAGGTCCCACGCGGTCGACGCCGTCACCATCGGGCTGCGGGGGAAGCTGATCGCCACGCTGGTCGCCAGCCGCACCCGCTTGCTGTGCACCGCTGCGATGCCCAGGGGGATGAACGGCTCGTGCCGGTTCTCCATGGTGACGACGCAGTCGTACCCGTCGGCCTCGATCCGCCGCACCTCGTCGGGCACGGCTCGCAGGTTGTGCTGGGGCAGGGTGGCGCTGACATGCATGGGGTTCTCCGATTTGCTGGGGTCCAATGTTGCCGCGGACGCCGGCCGGCTGCTGTTCTCGCTGGTGCCGCGCTGAACGCCGACGCAGTTGTGCGGCGCTGTCGCCGAGCCGAATTGAGGGCAGCCGGTCCGGCCCAGACCCGACGCCCGCGCCGACAAGTGGGCGCGCCCACCCACACGGCTGCTGGACACATGAATGGCGAGTGGCATGTCACGCATTCGGCTTGGGCTCGCCCCAGGCGATGCGTCAGTGCCGCACGAGGCGAAACAAGTGCCAGTCAGAACGACAATTGATGGCGCCGGGGCTAGGGTGGCCGGCGTGAGCGACACCACGGCCACGCTGGCCATCCCAGTGCCTGCGGCCGAGGTGTGGGCGGTGCTGGCGGACTTCGGCGAGAACGTTCGCTGGGCTCCCATCGTGGATCATTCGTGCCTGCTCAGCACCCAGCGGGAAGGCGTGGGCATGGTGCGGCGCATCCAGTCCGGCCGCAGGACCCTCGTCGAA
>JAJEIW010000085.1 GCA_022828045.1 Acidimicrobiia bacterium
GGATGCCGAGCGGTGGCGCGTGCAGCGCTTCCCGATGTCGTTCCGCCGAATGCTGCGCCAGGCGGTTGTGACGGAGGTCATGTCGCCGCCGACCGCCGCCTCGTTTGCCGGAGTGGCGATTCCCGACATCGTGCAGATCCTCGGCCAACCGCTCGGCGGCGAGGAGCAGGAGTCGCCGCACCTTGAGGCCGAGTTCAACGAGTTCGAGGTCACTGGCGTTGTCTGAAGGCACCCACATCGCCGACACCGTGGTGTTGATGTACTTCCTGCTCGTCGGGCAGGAAGGTCTGCTGGGCGATCTCCTCGGCAGACCGCTGCAAGTCCCGGTAGCGGTCTACGACCCCGCCGATCGGGCGCGCTCGCCTGAGCCGGCGTCGCGGCCCGAGTTGCGTTCTGAGATGAGGCAATCAGTGGAGCACTACGAGACGGCGGCCGCGTTGGCTGAGGAATCGGAGTCCCCCGACCATGCGGTCGAGTCGCTCAGCAGCATCAAACGCGTTGACGATCTCTACGACGAAGGGGGCCTCGTACCGGTTGACATGACCCAGGCAGAGCGGTTGCTGGCGGCCCGACTGCAGGGCGGAAACGTTGCCGAGTACGGACTCAAGCTTCGGCTTGGGCCCGGCGAGGCGGCGTGCGTCGCAATCGCATTCGAACGCGGATGGACCATCGCCACTGACGACGCCGACGCACTCAAGGTGTTGAACAAGCTGCACAGCGGCCAGGGCTACCCCTATGAGCGCATCCGCAGGCTGCTCGTACGCGCAGCCGATGAGGGACGCATCACGCGCGAGGAAGCCAATCGGCTACACGACGAGATGCGCACGCTGGGATTCTGGGACTCCGGCCAGCCGTTCTCCTGAGTACCCGCCTGCCGCAGCGGTGAATCACGTCATGACCGCTCATCAGGAGCCGACGCGCGCGAGCTGGCTGCGGGCACCGGGCCGCTCGGCGATCGCGGCGAGGTGAAGCAGATCGTCGTGGTCGTCGTAGGGCTCAAGACGTGCGAACTGCTCCAATCCTGCCCTGTTCAGCAGCGACTCTGTGTCGTCGAGCGACAGCGCAACCCGGCCCGACTCGATGTCGTCCAGCTCCGGCAGCGTCAGCCCGACCCTGGCAGCGAAGGGCGCCTCACCGAGCCTCAGCACGCAGTTGCGGCCGTAACGGACATTCACCGCAGCGTGGCCGCCGTAGTCAGTGCGATGCGGCCACGCCGAGACCTGCCGCGCCGGCGCAGGATCTGTCCCGTCCCAACCGGGCACCACCGCCGGAGGCGGCGCGAGCGGACCCAACCCGACGCCCGCACGCCACGAATTCTCCGCAGCGAGGGCCTCGCGGACACGGCCGTAATCACAGTCGAAACGATCCTGCACAGCCGAGGCGCCGACCGCTCGGCGCACCCCGACGCGCACTTCCAAGCCCACACCGTTGGCGATGCGCTCAAGCGTCTCGCAAGCCGGCCGCACCCGGCCGGCGGAAATGTCATCGACGAGCGAGGCAGGACAGCCGACCGACGCAGCAAGCCGATCGCCGGGCAATCCGGTGACCTCCCCCAGCGCGGCGATCACGATCGGCCCCCACGCCTCGCCAGACGAACCCCGGCCATACACACGGACCGGGCGCACGACCGCGACAGCAGCCTCAGAAGGCGGACCGCTGCCAGCCTCAGCGTCGCCGCCCATGAAACCACCCTACCCACAGCACCGCACGGCATCGGATCTATGAATCTATGAATCACGCCGGGTTTGGTAGAGACTGTTTTTGTTGAGTCGCAGCCGTGTTGGCTGTGACGTGTTGACGGTAGTAGTCGGTTTTGTGGTCTGCGGGGGTCGTGTAGGCGTAGCGGCTTTCGAGCTGCTGGCTGGTGTTCTCGTAGTGGTTCCGCAATAGCCGTGGGCGCTCCCTGCGTACGCTGACGTTTCCTTGTCCGCGGGGAGCGCCCTCCTTTCGCCAGCCCATTGAGCCGATTGCTCCGCTGCCTCCGGGCGGCGGGGCTTTCTGGCTCCGGGGCTGATGACGTGTCCTGCGTCGCACGAGCCAAGCCGGCCGAGTTGCTGCTGCATGGCTTCGGGCGCCGGGTGCACAAGATCTGCGACCGGCCTCTGTGGGCAGGCCTCACAGATTCCGGGAGAAAAGCAGGGGTGTCATCGACACTGCAGGCGTTCCATATGCTCCATATGCTGCGTCGGGTCGGCAGCGGCACGCATCAACTATTCTGGACGGTATGTCAGATTCGACTACCATCAAGGTGACGAAGCAGACATGGGATGCGTTGCGCCAGCTTGCCGATCGTGAGGGCCTGACGTTCGACGCTCAGATCGGCAAGCTGATCCAGCGGGAACGCCGCCGCATCATCGGGGCACAGCTCGCGGGCGTCCCGCCGAGCGCCGACGACCACGCCGTGCTCGATGCGTCAGCCAGCGATGTCGCCGATGCGAGCAGGTGACGTCATCCACTGCGACTTCGGGACGCCGGCGAGAGGCGAGCCGGGATTCGTGCGGCCGGCAGTCGTCGTCACCTCCGATGACGTCCTCGAGTACCGCCAGCACGCCATCGTGGTCGTCCCCTGCACGACCACGAAGCGAGGATGGCTCAGCGAGATCGACGTCGCCGGCTTCGGCGTCGCCCAGGCACACCTGCCCACGACGCTCAGCGTCGACCGTGTCGTCGAAGCAGCCAGCGTCAACATCGGCCCCGTCGCACTGCAACAGATCCGGGAACTCATCGCCGACCTGATCGGGCTCTGAACCGCGGCGCCCCCGACAGCAGCCGCTGAGAGCAGCCTTCCCGAATCCTCACTCCTCGCTGATCTCGGCTGCCGTCTGAACTGCCGCCCGACCACACCGAGCAGCTGCACAGCGGCGTTGGATCGCAGCAGTGGGCGCGCCCCGAGCCCCACGACGGCCCGGTCCGCCCCGCCGCAGAAGCGCATCTGCCGCCTCGTCGGCTCCGCGACCGACATGAGAGCCAAGCTTGCAGCAGCAGCACGATGGGCAAGACAACGGCCCCGCACCAACCAGCAAGGCATCGCCCTCCAAACCGTCATCGTCATCGTCGTCATGCTCGTCATCGCCGGCGGAGTCTCCGGCGCCCTGCTCAGCCGAGGCAGCGACGTCATCAGCGACCTCGAAGCCGCGGACATCAACGCCGCCGTGATCAGCAGCCAAGAAGAGTGCGTTGACGCCGGACGGGCATTGACCAAGATCACCACTCTGAATCACGGAACTCCTACCGGGACGGCTGCCGGCGTGGAATGGACGCAAAGCAGTGGCTTGTGTGTGGTCTCGTCGGCAGCAGCATCCGGCAACTATGACACGGGCGAAATATCTCAGACTGCGTGTGAGCAGTACCGCGACAGGGACGGCAACCGCGGTGCGCATACGGGGATTCCGGGAACCTCGACGACGAAATGCACCATCTGAGGCATAGCCGTCTCGGTCGTGGGCGCTCCCTGCGTACGCTGACGTTTCCTTGTCCGCGGGGAGCGCCCTCCCTTTCTCCTGCTCATCAAGCCGATTGTCTCGCTGTGGGTCGGGTTGAGCGGCTGGCTGTGGCTCGGTAATCTCGACGACATGGCCGCTCCCGATCTTGCTGCGGCCCGCCGGGCAGCTGCGCAGCTCATCGGCGTCGGCACCGGTCGGGTGCTGGTGTTCGGCTCAGTGGCGCGCGGGGAGGCCACCGAGGACAGCGACATCGACCTGGTGGCCATCTTCGACGACCTCGGCGATTACAGCACCCGGACCCAAAAGCGATGCGCCTTGGAGGCCTGTGCCCTCGAGGCCACAGGACGCCCGGTGGACGTGATGGTCACCGATGCCCCCGAATGGGCTGTGCGCACCACCAAGGTGCCGTGCTCGGTGGAGGCGCGCGTCGTCGGCCATGCGGTAGAGGTGGCTGACGCGGGACGCCATGGCGACATCGACTGGAGCAAGGAGATCGGATTGCCTGCAGATCCCGCCGCCGAGCTCGCCAGCCGATTCTCGGGCATGTCTCGAGCGGTGCTGCGCCTCAAACGGCACCTGACCCCCGACCAGTACGAACTTGCCGCCATCGAGGACGGCGACCCGGACAGCCTGCGCGAGCACGAGGGCGAGCGCTTCGCCTCAGCGATGACAGAAGTGCTCGTCGTCATCGAGACCGCCGCCAAGATCACGCACATCGTCTCGGTAGGCACAGCGCCCGCTCGCACGCACAGGCTGGCGAGTCTGCTGGCGCCGCAGCCCGAATCGGTCGGCGAAGCGTTCTGGCGCCTTGCGGGCAGCCGAGTCGATCTGGCCGGGCTTCACGTCTGGCGGCAGGGCGTCGCCTATGTCGACAGCCGCCCCGAACTGCCCTCAGAAGACCATCTGCGTGAACATTGCCGAGCCGCGCTCGCCATCGGCGCGCTGGCCGCCGATGCGTGCCGCCAGCAGGTCGTTTCCGAGGACCAGTTCAGCGCCTGGGATGAACGCGTCCGAGCCTGCAACGAGGCGCTCGACGGACCGATCCGCCGTCCTTGGCGCACCCGCTGAGCACAGCCCCGAGGCCGGAGCCCAGCACCGGACCCGATGCTGGCCGCCTTGGCTGATGCGCTGATCACCGTCGTGCGCACGTTCGCCGCCACAGGCTTCAGCGCACTCAGCAGACCGCGCGGATAGATCCAGGCGGAACAGATTCGAGCCTGCGAACCACACCCAGAACAGTCCCTGACCTGCGCTCCTGGCATCCGGCAGCAAAGGGCAGCATGCAATCGTTTCGTCAATCCGCTAGCGCTCTTGACAGCAACATCAACGCACTGCGAAGCGCCGACATGAACGCCCGGTTCGCCCGAGCGAACGATCGATTCGCGCTGACCGACGAGCGCGGCCCGGATGGACGAGCGATTCGATGCGCCCAGCCAGACGCCGCTCGACCACGCCGACCGGCTCGCCCGCATCGAGGCCACCCACAGCACCCACCCCCACGCACATCCTCACTGCTTCGCGCGGACATCCCGATATCGCAGTTCCCGGCCGACAGCCCGAGATGCACCGCACGGCATCGCCTGGCAGCCCGAAGAACAAGACACAGGCCAGACAGTCCCCACAGCCACTTGGCCCGCCCAGCGCAGAACGCCGACCGCGTCCGCCCAAATGGCGCTCCACCCCCTCGCGGAGCCATCGCCGACCCGACCCGCGGCCGACATGAGAACCAAGCTTGCAACAGCAGCACGATGGGCAAGACAACGGCCCCGCACCAACCAGCAAGGCATCGCCCTCCAGACCGTCATCGTCATCGTCGTCATGCTCGTCATCGCCGGCGGCGTCTCCGGAGTGCTGCTCAGCCGCGGTGGCGACGTGATCAGCGACCTCGAGTCCGCGGACGTCAACGCCACCGAGATCAACACCTCCGACGAGTGCCTCGCCGCGGCACGCTCGCTCATCGGTCAGGTCGTCACCTCCGTCGGAACCTCCAGGATCAGCCCTCAGGTTGCAGCGGCCGCGGGATGGGTTGACGGCAGTAAGGAATGCACCGTCGCCGAGGCCGCCCTTCTGGCTGAGGGCTGGTGCCGGGAACAGCCGGTGGCTGCTGGGCGTGCAGCGTCTGGGCCTGCCGCAGTCGATGTGCCGGCGGATCGGGGCTGTGGTTCAGCGGGGCGGTCTCTGTCGGAGTCGGCGTGGTTCTGTCATCAGAAGTCGAGCGGGGTCGTGGTTTCGCTGCGTCGTCTGCCAGGTGCATGACCTTGACAGAGTATGTTGCATTCCGGCTCGGGCCGGGTTACGGTGAGCGTGTGCCCACGGCAACCTCGCTGGCGCGGTCTTGGCTTGAGGATCTTCCGGGCGGGAGCTTCTTCTTCGCGTCCGAGGTGCCAGGTCGCTCCAGCGTCGTACGGCCGCTGCTGAGCCGGCTTGCGGCGGACGACAGCAGCCCCATCCATCGCGAGATGCAGGGCTTCTACTCCAAGCTCTGGCATGAAGGCGACGAGCCCCGAATCCCGTATGCAGATCAGGTGCATGGTGCGCTGAAGCTTGCGGGAGCGGGCGGCGGGGCAGCCTCGTCATTCGCTCTCAACTGGCTCGGATGGACGCGCCAGCATCCGTGTCGGTACGACTTCGCCGTCGTCGGGAGACCGCCGACCTCGCCTTGGAAGTCCGCTCGCTTTCACCGACGCAGCAATGCTGCCAGAAGCACCTTGAATTGGGCGGAGGTCACGCTCTTGGAAGCCATCAGATCTTTCGGGTTCCTCGAGTGCGTTGCGTGGGACGAGGCCGCCGCGATGCTGGAGCGCGGCATCTGCCAAGAGCGGCTCGGAGAAGGAGTCACGTTCCGCTGTGATCGTCTGGCGCCGGTCGGCAGGGCCGAACGCTCACAACCACGGGAGTTCCACCGTCGGCTCGCTGATGCAGTCGACGCCCTTTCTGTCGCGACGGCTGCATGAGCAGACCGAACGCGGCCCGCAGCTCTCAGAACACGGCGGACGGCAAGCCCTGCCCCAGCCCGGGGTCGTCGTTCCCGCATCCCGAGCACCACGCGCAAGGCACCGAGGCCGTCGATGATCGACGTGCGGAGACCAGAGCGGGAATCCCGATCCCGCGTCCTTCAGTCTTGGCATCCATGCCGGCCAAGACCGGCTTGGCATCGCAGCCGGAGCTATTCGTAGCCGCAGTGCGCTCAACGGCCCTGGCGACCGGTTTGACAGACCGGCAGATCGCCCACGACTACTGGCTCATTCGTTCCTTGTTCGGCGTCAGCGAGATGTTGCCAGATGATGGGGCAGTGCTGGTCCCCGCGCAGACGAAGCGAAAGCCGGACCGGCATGTCGGGAAGTGGGCGTTCGGAGGGGGCACGTCTTTGACCGCGGCATGGGGCGTGGTGGAGCGGTACTCCGAGGACATCGACGGCAACCTATTCGCTGACGAAGAGATATCGCGCAGCGCGTTCGCCAACGTTCATCGGCGGATCAGCCGTGCTGCGTGCGACGCAGTGGAAGCATCCGGTCACGACACGCTCGGGCGCACGGTGCGAACCACCATGATCAGTCTGGACGGCCAGCCGAACCTCCTGAAGTTCGAGACCACACTGCAGGCACCCGACGACGAGCTCGTCGAAACCCAGACCGTCACGTCGCTCATCGGTGCACACGCCAGCCTGGAGCCCGCCGGTGAGTACCCCGAGGTCGGCGGTTTTCGGATGCCGTGTGTGCGTCCTGAATGGACAGCAGTCAACAAGCTCGATGCGCTCCACCGGCGAGCAGAAGTCGGCGACCTAGCGGGACTGACCGACAGAGGGCGCGATCTGTACGACCTCTGGGCACTGGCCTGCTCAGACCACGCGACTGCGATCCGGCAACGCATACCAGAACTGTGGGAACGAGCAGCAGGCGGCATTCGAACCCCCGTCCCAAGGCCCGATCACGGCTACGGCGCCAGCCCGGCACTGATGCTCGGCACAGCAGCGAACGACGCTCTGCGGGTCGGCTACGAACGAGCCGTGGAAACCACCGTGTGGGGCGACGCCCCACACTTCAGACAGGCCATCGAAGCCGCAAGAGGACTCGACCTCCAATAGCAAAGGTGTGCTCGAGGCCAACCGGCCTCGTTGCAGACTGCCGACGCCGGCGGCGCCTGACTCCCACGGACCGGGACCGATTCCTCTCAGAACAACGCCTGCTGGGGAGCCTGAGCAAGACCTCTTGGCCAATCACAGCTCGGTATGCAGATCGGAGCAGCGCAGGCTCACGCACGACATGAGAGCCAAGCTTGCAGCAGCAGCACGATGGGCAAGACAACGGCCCCGCACCAACCAGCAAGGCATCGCCCTCCAAACCGTCATCGTCATCGTCGTCATGCTCGTCATCGCCGGCAGCGTCTCAGCCGTGCTGCTCAGCCGAGGCAGCGAAGTAATCGGCGACCTCGAAGGCCAAGATGTAACTTCAAGTATTGACACGCAGGCAGAGTGTGAGAACAGAGAAATCAACCCAGACGCTGGCTCCCCAGTCACTGGCATGTGGGATGCCGGCCCACCAAGCACCTGCACATGGAGTGGCGATGACGTCTACACGGCTGGACAGTGCAGTCTTGTCGGCGGGACGTATACGAACAATTCAGCAGGCACTAACGACACCTGCGTAATCACCAATTCGTAGAGCTTGAAAGCACCCGTTGGCAGCCGGGATGGCTACACAGAGAGCACCAGTTAGTTCTGCGAACTGCATCATCGGCTGATGGCCGTCTTGGTCGTGGGCGCTCCCTGCGTACGCTGACGTTTCCTTGTCCGCGGGGAGCGCCCGCCTTTCGCTGGCCCAAACAAGCCGATTGTCCCGCCGCCTTCGGGCGGCGGGGCTTTCTGCTGTCGGGGGCAGCGATGTCTCCCGAATCGCGGCCGATGCCAAGGTCGTCGAAGCATTGCGGGCGCATGGGCCGCCGCGGATGCCTGCTGCCGGTGTGAGGCGGCTGCTCGGCGGGGTGTGTCTGCCACCTGCTGCTGGCGTGGCTGCGACGCTTTGGGCTTCTTCGGCTTCAGGTGCGCGAGAAGGGCGCCTTTTCGTCGATGAGCCCCAGGTACTGAAGCACCCGCATCTGCACCTCGTTCAGCTTGGGCCGCGGGACGCTGCCGGTGAGGTCTTGGAGATCCGATTTGGGGATGGCTTGCAGCACAGGCACCCGTATCCAGCATTTCTCGGGCATGTTGCCCTCGCCGGCCGCGAGCTTCACGCAGAGCCCGGTGCGGAATCTTGTGGACTTCGATACCGGGCAGCCGAGCACGACACGCCAGTCGTCCTGATCGCTGTAATCGGCAGCGCTGAGAACGAGGAACGGCCGACGTGCATCGTGCACGTTCCGATGCCTGCCGTCATCGAACGAGATCAGTTCGTCCGCGACCAGATAG
>JAJEIW010000155.1 GCA_022828045.1 Acidimicrobiia bacterium
CAATGCCGAAACGCAACAGGACTCTGGAGGTGGCCGGGCGCTGAGGCGACCCGCTTCCGAGAAGGGGACGTCTCCATCAGGTGGCGACTCCAACCCGGACCACCGAACCCCACAAGATCCGCGTGCTGGTCCTCACGCGGCAGTTGCCCCGCCGAACGGCGGAGGCGCGAACACGATCTTCGGGTAGCAGCAGGCCCCTGCTCGGTTGAGCGGGGGCCTGTTCGCGTCCGCCCGGCTGATCCTCCGGGTCGTGTTCGCATCTGTCCCGGTGGACAGGATTGGTTGCGCTCCTGGTTGCGCTCGCGTCGATCACGGCCGCTGCGCCAAGTGTCGCGGATAGTATGGCGATTGGTATGGCAACTCAGAAGATCACCATCACCTTGGGCGAGGAGCAGGTTGCGTCGGTCAAGGCGCTGGTCGAGGCCGGGGACTCTCCGAGCGTCTCGGCATTCGTGCAAGGCGCGGTCGGCGGCGCTCTCGACGATGCAGCCGCTTGGGGCAGAGTCCTCGCCGAGGCGCTGGAGCAGTCAGGCGGGCCGTTGTCTTCCGCAGAGCGCGAATGGGCCGACGAGGTGCTCTGCGAACCTGAGTCTCACGCTGAGACCACCGCGTAGTGCCGGGGGCGGTGCTCGACGCCGGCGGATTGATCGCATTGGAGCGAGGTGACCGTGGCGTCGTCGCGCTGCTGGCCCGCGCTCATGAGACTGGTGCCGAGATCACCATCCCCTCGACTGCCTTAGCGCAGGCCATCCGACGGCCAGAGCGTCAAGTGCTGCTGGCAAGGCTGTTGCGATCACCGCACACCGCCGTCGTCTCCTTGGACAGGTCTGACGCCATCGGTGTCGGCCGTCTGCTCGCCGCCAGCGGCACCGCCGACATCGCCGATGCCCATGTCGTGCTGTGCGCCCGCCGCTCCCGCCAGCGAGTCGTGACCTCTGACCCCGACGACCTTCGGCAGCTCGATCCGGAAGTCGAGATCGTCAGAGTCTGAAGCGCTCGGTGCGGGCTTCGTGCAGTGAGCCGAGGCTGTGGTTCGAGGCGATGTGCAGGGCAGTGCGGGGCTGCGCGCATCTGCCAGTCTCCACCGCAGCA
Source organism: Acidimicrobiia bacterium (assembly GCA_022828045.1). Lineage (GTDB taxonomy): Bacteria > Actinomycetota > Acidimicrobiia > Acidimicrobiales > Poriferisodalaceae > Poriferisodalis. Next base: position 1,093 of record JAJEIW010000155.1, read on the forward strand.
CGTTCTGCACACAGAACGGCTCAGGAGTTCACTATCGGTCCCAGCACTAGGGTCCGCACATGGACTTCGACTGGCCTGACGATGACGATCCTCGCCGCGTCGCCGTGCGCGACTGGCTCGACGATCACGACGGCAATCCGAGCCAGGAGGCGCTGGCACACGCCGGATACGTGGCACCGCACTGGCCGAAGCCCTACGGCCTCGACGCCGACCCCATCACCCAGCTGCTGATCGACGAGGAACTGGCCGCGGCCGGCGTGAAGCGCCTGGCGGGCGGCATCGGGCTGGGCTGGGCCGGCCCGACAATCATCGCCGGCGGCACTGACGCCCAGAAGGAGCGCTACCTGTGGCCGATCCTCACCGGCGAGGAGGTGTGGTGCCAGCTGTTCTCCGAGCCCGACAGCGGCTCAGACCTGGCGAATCTGGCCACACGAGCGGTGCGAGACGGCGAGCGGTACATCGTGAACGGCTCGAAGATCTGGTCATCGGGAGCGCACCGCAGCAAGTTCGGCATCCTCATCGCCCGCACCGATCCCGATGTGCCCAAGCACCGCGGCGTATCCTACTTCATCTGCCCGATGGACACGCCCGGCTTGGAGTTGCGCCCGATCATCGACATGACCACGGCCTATTCGTTCAACCAGACGTTCTTCACCGACATGGAGCTGCCGGTGGAGAACCGCATCGGCGACGAGAACGACGGCTGGCGGCTTGCCAAGATCACGCTGGGCAATGAGCGGGTGTCGCTGTCGGGCGAAGGGGCGCTGTGGGGCAGCGGCCCCAGCGCGGCCGACCTGCTCGACGTGGTGCGGTCTGCCGGGGGCGTGTCGGATCCGGTGATGCGCGACCGGGCTGCACGCTTGCACATGGAGGGCGAGGTGCTTCGGCTCATCCGGCTGCGAACGCTGAGCGCCCGGCTGCATGGCCGCCAGCCCGGCCCCGAAGCCAGCGTGCGCAAGGCGCTCGCAGATGATCACGGTCAGCACGTCATGGGGCTGGCCAAGGACCTGGCCGGCGCTCACGGACTGCTCGCCAACACGGGCCCGCTGGGCACATCGCCGGAGTTCCCCAAGACCCAGGCCGTGGTGGAGGGCTGGAACGGCTGGCACGGCGGCTACCTGTTCAGCCCGGCTCTCACGATCGGCGGCGGCACCTCGGAAGTGCAGCGCAACATCATCGCCGAGCGGGTGCTGGGCCTGCCCCACGACGTCGACGTGGAATCCGGCAAGTCCTGGTCAGAAGCCCGGGCCGCCCTCACCTGAGATGTGGCTATAATGTAATTACATCCCGAGCATCGGAGATCGTGCCCGATGGAGTGCGGAGGCCAGCATGGACGCCAGAATCGTGCCGATCGGCAACTCACGTGGCGTCCGGCTGCCGAAGCCGCTCATCGAGGAGGCCGGCTTGGGCGAGCTTGTCTCGTTGCGCGTAGTGGACGGAGGCGTGCTCATTGAGCCGCGTCCCGAGGCGAGGGCCGGGTGGGCCGAGGCTGCTCGGCGGGCCCATGAGCGCGGTGACGATGTTGCGGTTGAAGCGTGGCCCCCAACTCGCTTCGACAGCGAAGAGTGGGAATGGGAGTTCGCGAATGAGGACTCTCAGTGACACCCCGACGCGGGGAGGTGTACCTGTGCCACTTGGATCCCACGGTCGGCTCGGAGATTCGCAAGACGCGCCCGGCAGTGGTGATCTCGCCCGACGAACTGAATGAGCGCTGGCCGAGCTATCTGGTCGCGCCGATGACGACCGGCAGCCGTCGCTATCCGTTTCGAGTTGCCTGCCGGTTCGACGGTGTGAACGGCCATGTCGTGTTGGATCAGATGCGGGCGGTGGACGGCGTGCGGCTTGTGCGCAACCTTGGTCACCTTTCATCGCCGACGATGGCGCGAGTGCTTTCAGTGGCTCGCGAGATGTTTGCGGACTGACGAGTTGAAGAACGCTCGCGGTTACCGGCCGGTGAAGGTGGGCGGACGCTTCTCGAGGAATGCCTGGACGGCTTCCTTGGTGTCCTCGGTGGTGAAGTTGAGCGACTGAGCCATGCCTTCGCCTTCGAGCGCAGTGGCGAAGTCGGCCGAGGCGTTGAGGGTGAGCAGGCGCTTGGTCATCGCAACGGCGATGGGCGGCCCGGCCGCGAGACGATCGGCCCAGTCGTCGACGAATGCGTCGAGC
>JAJEIW010000172.1 GCA_022828045.1 Acidimicrobiia bacterium
CGAGACGATCCGCCGCCGGCTGCTGCACGACTGCGATGTCCACACGCTGCTGCGCCTGCCGACGGGGATCTTCTACGCCCAGGGCGTCAAGGCCAACGTGCTGTTCTTCCGCCGCCGCGAGGGCGCCGAGGACCCTTGGACGCGCGAGCTGTGGGTGTACGACCTGCGCACCAACAAGCACTTCACGCTCAAGCAGAACCCGCTCACCAGAGCCGACCTGGACGACTTCGTCGACTGCTACCGAGCCGACGCCCGCCACAAGCGCACCGAATCCGAACGGTTCAAGCGCTACGCCTACGACGAGCTGATCGCCCGCGACAAGGTCAGCCTCGACCTGTTCTGGCTCCGAGACGAAAGCCTCGAAGACGCCGACAACCTGCCACCCCCCGATGTCCTTGCTTCTGAGATCGCTGAAGATCTCGAAGCCGCCCTCGCAGAGATCCAAGCCCTCGCCGACAGCCTCGCCGCCTCAGCCAAGCCTGAGTAAGCGACATGCTCTGCTCAGGTTCTGCCGAGTTCGCTCGGTCGCACTGCACGCCTCCACCGCTGATGACCAACGGCCCGACTTGCGTAGGATCAATTGTTCACGTCGGAAGCGGCGCAGGTCAGCGGCATGGCAGCATCAGCCTCTCAAGGTGTTCCAAGTATCGAGTTCTCGGAGCCTTCGGTGCTCGAACTGATCTCGCGAGAGCAACGCGAGCTTCGCTACAAGCAGGATGCTCGACTTCGCGCGCTGCTCCGCCTCGCAGGGGCCACGCTGACGATATTTCTCACAACCGGCACGGTTGCGATCGCCGTATCTGATCATCTCGCAACCGTCTCGGCGATCATCGTCTTCTCCGTGGCTTTCTTGCTCGTTCTGTTCATGATCCCGATCGACGGTCGCGCCAACGGATGGCGCGAAGGACCCGATGTCGACGAACTCTTGGAGCACTTCCATCACGGCGGACGCCGGCCTGAGCAACTTCAGCTCGTTCTCGTCGTGGCCTCACGCGGCGACTACGACCACAACTCCCGGGCGTTGGCACGCATTCGCGCCCTCGTGACGGTGCAGGTATTCATCGCCATCGGCGGCATAGCGGCTCTTGTCGGTGGTCTGTTGGCGATAGCTTGAGTGCATGAAGCCCAACGACGCAGCAGTCGACCTGAACTACGACAAACTGCTCGGCGACGTTCCGCGGGTCGAGAGCATCACTGCCAACTACGGCTTCATACCGGAATCATGGTTCTTCTTGCGCCGTTGGAGCCGTGAGCGCAGGCGAGAATCGAAGAGCTGAGTCCCGTCCGGGAGAGACACCACCCATGTCGCGTCCGAGACGAGCGGCACCGTTGGGGCTGTAACTGTTCCCCCGGAGTCACTCGCAGGATTCGTTGTTGCCGATGCCGCCCGCGAGCGGGCGCACTGCTGGCTTTATCCGCCCGCGAGCGGGCGGACTAAGTGCACCTCTGACGTTGGAGTGAGGGCTTCGAGCCAGGGGTCGGGGATGATCTCGCCGTCGATGGCGACTGCCGTCGAGGACGTCTCGACGAGGTGTGCGTTGAGCGACGGGTAGCGCTCTGCGAGCTGGCGCACCAAGTCGCGCATGTTCGCAGCGTCGATGGTGACCTCAGATGTGCCGCCGGTGTGCTGGCGCTGGTCGGTCGAGAAGCGAACGACCGCCATCGAGTCGCCCCGACGAATCGGCTCAGCGGCTTCGGGCTGCGATCAGCTCTCGGCGGCCGTCAGCGCTTCCAGCACTCGCGGTGGCGAGAGCGGCAGGTCGCTGATGCGCACGCCGGTGGCATCGGCAACGGCGTTGGCCATCACCGGCAGCGGCGGCACGATGCCCACCTCGCCGACACCGCGCACGCCATAGGGATGCGACGGGTTCGGCACCTCCACGATGCAGGTCTCGATCATCGGCAGGTCCGATGCCACCGGGATGCGGTAGTCGAGGAATCCCGGGTTCTCGAGGTTGCCGTCGTCGGAGTAGATGTACTCCTCATTGAGCGCCCAGCCGATGCCCTGCACCACGCCGCCCTGCATCTGGCCTTCCACGTAGCTGGGGTGGATCGCCGTGCCGGCATCCTGCGCGGTGGTGTAGCGCTCCACGGTGACCCGCCCGGTTTCCTGGTCAACCGACACGTCGGCGACCTGGACCGAGAAGGCCGGGCCGGCGCCGCGGGCATTCAGCGACGCAGTGGCGCCCAGCGGGCCGCCGGTGCGCTTGGCATTGCCGGTGATGGCAGCCAGCGTCAGCGGCTCCTGCTCGCCAGGTCCGTGCACGGCCGAGCCGTCCACCCACTCGACTTCTTCGACATCGCAATCCCAGGTCTTGGCCGCACGCTTGCGCAGCTGCTCCTTGAGATCGCGGCAGGCCTCCACGACGGCCATGCCCGTCGCGAACGTGGCGCGGCTGCCCTCAGTCACGTCGGTGAAGCCGACTACCTCGGTGTCGCCCACGACCGGCTGGATCAGGTGCACGTCGAGGCCCAGCTCTTCGGCGGCCATCAGCGCCATCGACGCCCGGCTGCCGCCGATGTCGGGGCTGCCGGTGATCACCGTGGCGGTGCCGTTCTCGTTCAGGTTGACCGTCGCGCTCGACGCCTCGCCGATGTTGAACCAGAAACCGCTGGCCACGCCGCGGCCCTGCCCTTCGGGCAGCTCCGACTGGTAGTGGTCGCTGTCGCGGATCGCTTCGAGGCACTCGCGCAAGCCGATCATCGGCCACTTGGGTCCGTACGGTGTCGGGTCGCCCTGCGAGGGGCAGTTCTGGATGCGGAGGTCGAGCGGGTCCATGCCGACACGCTCGGCTATCTCGTCGACCACCGAGTCCATCGCGAACGCTGCTGCAGGCGCCGAGGGGGCCCGGTAGGCCACGTTGACCGGCCGGTTGAGCACCACG
>JAJEIW010000287.1 GCA_022828045.1 Acidimicrobiia bacterium
GATGAGCGACTCGCCCTCGAAGAGGATGTCGCCCTCGCTGGCGGCCACCGTGGCGGTGATGGCGTTGAACAGTGTGGTCTTGCCCGCGCCGTTGGGGCCGATAACCGAGACGATCTCGCCCGGGTAGACCGCCAGGTCCAACCCGTCAAGCGCCTTCAGCCCGCCAAAGTCGACTCCGAGGCCCCGGGTTTCCAGAATCGGCACCTGCGCAGCTTGGGCGGCGGAATCCTGGGGGGTGCCGGACGGCGTCGTGACGCTCATGACGACTCGCCCGACTGCTGGCGAACATCGTCGCCGCCATTGTCGTCTTCGGTCTGTCCGCGCAGCCAGGCGTCTTGAGCCAGCTCTTCCTGATGCAGCTCGCGGGTGCGGCGCACGCTGGGGATCAGGCCCTCGGGCCGGGCCAGCATCATCCACACCAGCAGCGCCCCGTAGATGAGCAGCTTGAACTCGGAGAACTCCGCCAGCAGGCCCGGCTGCTTGGGCCCGCCGAGCACGCCGATCAGCACCGCCGAGCCGGCGATGACGCCGACGATGTTGCCCATGCCGCCGAAGATGACCACCACCAAGATCACTATCGACACCAAGATCAAGAAGCTGGCGGGGAACACCGAGCCCACCTTCGCCGAGAAGATCGCCCCGCTGAACGACCCGAGCACAGCACCCACCACGAACGCCAGCAGCTTGACGTTGACCGTGTTGATGCCCATGGCCTCGGCCACGGTCTCGTCTTCGCGCACCGCCATCCATGCGCGGCCGATGCGCGACCGCTCCAAGCGCCACGAGACATAGATCGCGATCGCGCAAAACGCGAGCACGAGATAAAAGACGCTGCGCGGGTCGGTTCCGGCCACCTCGGCCAAGCCGAAGATATCCGCGCCCGGGATGTTGGTGATGCCTTGGGAGCCGCCGAGCCAGCCCGACAGCCAGTCAGACAGGAACAGCAGGCGGATGATCTCGCCGAAGCCGAGCGTGACGATGGCCAGGTAGTCGCCGCGCATGCGGATGACCGGGGCGCCGATGAACAACCCCACCAGCCCGGTCAGGATCACCACGCCGATGAGCGCCACGAACCACGGCAGCTCGGGGTTGATGCGCGGCGATGCGGCCGCGGTGAGCACTGCCGCGCTGTAGCTGCCCACAGCGAAGAATGCGACGTAGCCGAGGTCGAGGATGCCGGCAAGGCCGACGACGATGTTCAGCCCCAGCGCCAGCAGCACGAACAGGCCCACGTTGGCCAGCAGCTCGTTGGTGAGCTTGCCGGCGAACATCGGCAGGATGACGAGCACCGCAGCGGTCGCCAGGATCAGGCCGAGGTGGGCCCGGTTGCGGGCCGGGCCTTCCAGCGCGTCGATGCGGGATTTGGCCCCCTTGATGCGGCCCCGGCCCACGAACGCCAGCGCTCCCGATCCGGCCGCCAGGGCGATCGCACCGGTGATGGTGAGCCCACCGCGGGGGGCATAGAACCAGTCGATCAGCCCCTCGATGCCCATGCCCTCGGCCAGGTCGGTGGTCAGCGATTCGAGCACCGCCGAGCCGAACAGGGTGAGCACCATGGTCCACAGCACGCGCCGTGCCAGCGGCGGCACCACCCGCAGCAGACCGCCAGCAGCGCCGACGGCTGCGCCGATGGCAAGCCAGATGACCACCGCGAACGCCGTGCCTCGGTTGAACGCCAGCAGGTCGGCCAGGATCGGGCTCCAGTTGACCAGCGGTTCGCGCAAGTCGAAGTTGGCGATGAGCACCGCCAGCAGCGACAGTCCCCCGCCGACGAGCGCGCCGCATGCGGCCCCGCCGACGACCTCGTGGGCACCGGGACGGTGGAACGGCACACCCTCGCGCCGGAGCTGGTACCCGACGCGGCTGCCGGCCGCGAGCGGCAGCACCACCAGCGAGAGGTAGCCCAGGCTGAGGACGCCCTCGATGATCGCCCGGCCGTCGAGCTTGACGGGCATGTTGGACAGCGAGATGAAGATCTGCCCGAGCGCGCCGATGGCGCCCATGCGGGCAATGCGGCGCCAGTCCTGGGCGAGCGGCTGGCGCGGCGGTGCAGCAGCGTTGGGGCCGTCGGCAGCGCCGTCGGCGCTCGGCCCCGTCTCCGGCGCCGGTGCGGCTGGCGACCCGGGATCGGATGGCGCAGTGAGGCTCATGCCCGGTCCTCGGCCGGAAGCCGCTCGCCGAACAGGCCGGCAGGCTTCACCAGCAGCACGATGATCAGCATCGAGAACGCCACGGCGTCACGCAGCTGCGACACCCCGCTCACGCCCAGCGGCTCCAGGATCAGCAGCGGCCCGACCGACTCGGCCACCCCGATCGACAGCCCGCCGGCCATCGCACCGCCGAGATGGCCGATGCCGCCCACCACCGCCGCGCTGAACGCCTTGATGCCCGGCAGGAAACCGGTGGTGTGGATGACGCTGCGGAACAGGATTCCCCACAGGATCCCCGCCATGCCGGCCATCGCACCGCCCACCGCGAACACCTTCACGATGGTGCGGTTCACGTCGATGCCCATGAGCGCCGCTATCTCGGCGTCCTCAGCCACCGCGCGCATCGCCTTGCCGGTCTTGGTGCGGTCGACGTAATACCACAGGGCCGCCATCGACAACGCGGCCACGACGATCACCAAGATCCTGGCGCCCTCGATCTGCAGGAAGGTGTGCTTGGCCTTCACCCAGTCCGGCACGTCGGGGTAGGACTTGCTGGCCGGCCCCAGCAGCACCACCGACGCGTTCTGCAAGAAGAACGACACGCCGATGGAGGTGATCAGCGGGATCAGCCGCGGCGCCCCCCGCAGCGGCCGGTAGGCCACCCGTTCCATGACCACTGCCGTCAGCGACGACACGATGATCGACACCACCACGATGAACACCAACGAGCCGATGAAGTTCGACTCCCACAGACCGGCGTCGGCCAGCTTGTTGGAGGTGATCATGCCGGTCATGGCGCCCACCATGAACACCTCGCCGTGGGCGAAGTTGATGAACCCCAGCACGCCGTAGACCATCGAGTACCCGAGAGCGATCAGCCCGTACATCGATCCTTGGGCGATGCCCGAAACCACCAGGCCGCGGAACTGCGCCCCGGTGAGGCCAGTGGCATCGGGGTTTGCCCAGCGGGCGAACGGATTGTCGGGATTGATCTCCTGGGCGATGAAGGCCAGCAGGCCAACCGCGACCAAGGCGATCACCGCCACCCGCAGGGCGGTGAGGAACCAGTCGACTCGTGTGCGTCGACGGCGGCGGCCAGTGGGTGCCGCGCGCGAGGCACCGACGCCAGGCCGGTTCATCCGGACCCGGGCACCGCGCGGCCCTGCGTTGGCGCAGCGCATCCGGACACGGCCCGATCGGGCCGCGCCGAGGGCAGCTGAGCGTCACTGCACGACACGATCAGGGGTACTCGAAGACCACGTTTGCCTTGCTCGTCGCGATGTCGTTCGGATCCTCGTGGTGGATGACGGTGATCCGCTGAGCGCCGCAGTCACCGAATTCGTCGCAGCTGATGGAGCCGATCAAGCCGCTGTAATCGCTGACGCCGTTGAGATAGTCCCGAACGCCCTGGCGGTCGATGACCAGCGTGTCACCGTCCGCGTAGGAGGCCGCCTCGACGGCCTCGAGCAGCAACGTCGTGGCATCGTAGGAATGTGCCCAGAAGGCAGCTTCGGGCGCCCCGCCGTACAGGGTCTCGTACTCGGACAAGAAGTCGTCCGCTGTGCGGCCGGTGCTCTCGTTGGTGTTATCGCCGAATCGCACATCAGGACCAGAGAAGTACATCCCTGCTGTCTGCGACAGTTCCAAGAAGCCGTCCGTAAGCAGGCCGTCAGCTGCAAGCAGCACCACGTTCTCAAGCCCGGCGACGCCCGAGGCCTGCGCGGCAATGTGATCGCCTGCGGGCTGGAAAATCGGGAAGAACAGCGCGTCCGGCCCGCCGGCGGCTATCTCGGTCAGCACGGGCACCATGTCGGTGTCCTCCTTGTTGACACCTGTGAATCCGATGACGGTGCCTCCGAGTTCCTCGTAAGCATCTGCGAACGCCTGGGCGAGGCCCTGTGTGTAGGGATCGCCGTCGTGGATGGCCGCAGCGTTGGTCAAGCCAAGGTCCTCGTAAACAAACTCGGCCATGGCGGCGCCTTGGTAGAGATCGTTGTGAGCCGTCCGGTAGTAGCCGACGCTGTAGTTCTCGCCTGCTGTACCTGCCAAGTCAGACGTCAGAGCAGGCGACGTATTCGACGGCGAGATCATCACCATGCCCGCATTGGTGATGAGCGGTGCCGCTGCGACCGCCGCTCCCGAGCAAGATGTCCCAATGACTCCCACGACGCTGTCATCGGCCACAATCGCCTGGGCCGCCGCCTGACCGCCGTCGGCCGAACACAAGTCGTCGAGGCCGGTTCCTATGTCAACTCCGAAACCGTGAATCGGGCCGAAGTGCTCGATGGCCAACTCGACGCCACGCTGATTGGGCAGCCCCAGAAAAGCCACATCTCCGGTGATGGCGTTGAGCGAACGGATCTGGATCTCCTCGCCCTCGTCGACTTCCACCACGCCGAGCGAACCGTCGCCGAGATGATCCATCATCTCCTCTTCAGGCTCGTCCATCTCCTCCTCGGGAGCTTCTGTCGCTGCCGGTGCGGTGGCAGTATCGGTGGCGTCGTCGCCGTCGTCACCGCATGCCGCCGCAAAGAGCGTCAACGCAAAGAGCGCTGCCAAGAGCGTCAGTAGTTTCCGTTTCATGTGCATGTTCCTCCCCGTTGAGTCAGCCCGACGAACCTCAGCGGTCGGCCTCGTGCAGTTGACACTCGCGGCCTCAGCCACGCGCGTCATGCATGAGCATCGACATGGTTCGCCAAGCTGAATGCGTCCGCCTCCGACCCTAGATGACCACTGTCACAGGAAGGTACCTATTGAGCGCATCTGTCGTACGAGGTTGGGGAGCGGGACGCGTCTCGCCCGAGGCGCTGTTCACCGTCGGCGCCATTTCACAGTACCTGGGCGCTGCCACGGCCGTCGAACTGTTCAGCGAGCTCAGGCCGGGCACTGTTGCCCTGCTGAGGGTTGCGGGGGCCGGAGCGGTGATCATCCTGCTCCGACGCTCATGGCGGCGGCACTGGTCCCCGGTGGAGCTGGCGTGGACGGCGGCGTTTGGGATCGCTCTGGCGACGATGAACCTGTTCTTCTACTTGGCCATCGAGCGGGTGCCGTTGGGGAATTCGGTGGCGATCGAGTTCATCGGGCCAGTTGCCGTGGCGGCATTCGGCACCCGGACGCTGCGGTCAGGCGGGGCGCTGGCACTGGCTGTCGGCGGGGTGGTGGCACTGGCGGGATTCGCGCCGCCCGAAGCCCAGATCGGGGCGCTGTTCTCGCTGATCGCGGGAGCGCTATGGGCGGGCTACATCGTGCTGGGCCATCGGGTAGCTCGCGCCGGGATGGCCGTGGACGGGCTCGGTGTGGGCATGCTCATCGGGGCCCTCGTGATCAGCCCGGCAGGAATCGTCGGCGGCGACGGCGGGCTGGGGGTCGCGGTGAGCGCGCCGCTGCTGCTGGCAGGCAGCGTGGCCGCGGGCGTGCTGTCCAACGTCATCCCCTACGGCATCGACCAGCTCGTGATGCAGCGGCTGGCACGGGCGAGATTCGCCCTGCTGCAGGCGCTGCTGCCGGTCACCGCGACGCTGATCGGGCTGGTGTGGCTGTCGCAGGTCCCGAATGCGCGTGAGGCGGTGGGCATCGTGGCGGTGATTGCGGCAATCGTGATCAACCGCAAGTCGGACCCGGCGGCGAGCGACGTCGTGCCCTGAGCCGCTGAGCACAGACGAGCCGTCGCTACAGCAGCGGGCTGCGCCAGGTGGCCGCCGCCGCCAGCGCGCCCGCGAACGACGCCGCGCCGATCGCCCCCACCAAGGTCCAGACCACGACGGGCGAGCGGCGCATCCGCGTGCCGATCGGCTCGTTCGACAGCCGCTCGGCCAGCGTCGGTGCGTGGCGCCCCCGGCTGGTGTCGCCGATGGCGAAGCCGACCGCCACGCCCGCGGCCAGGCCTCCGAGATGCCCGCCGATCGAGATGCCGGGGATAAGGAACGAGATGATGACGTTGATGATGATCAGGCTGCCCAGCCCATCCCGCCACGGATTGCCGCCACGCAGGTGCTCCACGACATAGGCGGCGCCCATGACGCCGTACACCGCCCCTGACGCCCCCACAGCCGCTGCGTCAGGGCGGTGCAGCAGGGCGCCCGCGGAACCGCCCAGCAGCGAGACGACATAGGCGCCCGCCAGCAGTGCGGAGCCGACCGTGTGCTCGAGCCTGCGGCCGAGCAAGTACAGGACCAGCATGTTGAACAGCAGGTGACGCAGATCGGCATGCAAGAACGTGCCGGTCACGACGCGCCACCACTCTCCCCACTCGGCGATGAAGGGCCCATAGGTGGCGTAGTCCCTGAAGGAGGAGTCGCGCAGCGACCATCCTGCCAAGCGCAGGATGCGTGAGATGTCGTGGGTCAGAAAGAAGATCACCACCGACGCACCGCCCAGCACCACGGTCGCCGTCGGCTGCCCGCCGCGTCGAACGCCAAGAATGCGCACGACCGTGAACCCTACGAGTTGCGCCAGTGTGGCCAGAGGCAGGCAGCAGTAGTTTGCCGTTCGTCATGCGACAGGTTCCAGCCGGCAGGGAGTCCAGTGGCAATGTCGAGACTGCAAGACACCATGACCCGGCTCCAGAGTGCGGGAACGGCGCAGAACCGCAAGGTGTACACGCGCCACGGGGCGGCCGAGCCCATGTTCGGCGTCAGCTACAAGGACCTCGGCATCATCGCCAAGCGGCTGAAGACCGATCATGCGCTCGCTGCGGAACTGTGGGAATCCGGCAATCACGACGCCCAGGTGCTCGCCTTGCGCGTCGCCGATGCGTCGGCGATGACCGAGACGCGAGCCCGTCGGTGGCTTCGCGCCGTCGACAACTACATTCTGGCTGAGGGTCTGGGCGGGCTGCTGGCCCAGTCACCGCTGGCACGAGAGTTCAGCGATGAGTGGCGTGACTCGCCCGCGGAGTGGCCGGCATCGGTGGGATGGTTCATCGTGGCCTGCACTGCCGAGCAGACCGACATCTGGTCCGCGGACGATCTGCGCGCGCTGGTGACGCAGATCGAAGCCGAGATCGCCGAACGGCCCAACCGGGTACGTCACGAGATGAACGGCGTGCTCATCGCAATCGGGCTGCGAGACGAGAGTGTGCGCCGCATGGTGCTCGATGCTGCCCGGCGTCTCGGCCCGACCCACGTCGACCATGGCGAGACCGGCTGCAAGACGCCCGACGTCGCTCCCTATATCGGGCGCACGCTCGCGCACCGGGAAAAGATGGCAGCACGCCGAGCCGCCAAGGCCGCGTCGAGGGCTGCGGCGAAAGCCGACGCCTAGTTCTCGCCGCCGTCGAGGAGCCGGCGGGCCACCACCCGAGCACCGTCGAGATCGTCGACGAAGTTCTCCTCGGGAACACTGCGCAGAACGTTGAGCTCCTTGACGCTCGTCGCCTGCGACTCCTCGAGTCCCATCACGATGCACTTGGCGCCCGAGTCCAGCGCCACGTCGATGAGCTGACCCATCATGAACGCTGCGCTGTCGTCCATGTGCCGGGTCTCGCTGAAATCGAAGATCACCACCTCGTGCTCTTCGACGTCGCGGTTGATCGAGTTGAACAGCCTGATCGACGACGACGCCGTGTAGGAACCGCGCAGCGACAGCAGACCGGTGCGCGCCGCGAACGGGTCGGGACCGTCGAGATCGAGGCTTGCCAGGCTGATGCCGCCGGGCTCGTCGCCCTCCGCGTCGTCGCTGCCGGGGGCGTACAGGAACGTCATGTCCAGCAACGGGGTCGACACCACGCCCTCGTCGAGTTCGAGGCGCTCGAACTGCCGGGCACCGGTCATGGCTGCGGCGATCAGACCCGCACCGACGGCCACCACGAGATCCGCCACGATCGACAGGGTCAATGTGAGCGCCATCACGCCGTACTGGTCGAGCCGTGTGCGCCGCACCCGAGCGATGTAGTCCCAGTCGACGATGTCGAAGCCGATCTTGATGAGAATGCCGGCGAGCACCGCATGCGGGATGACTTCGGCGAGCCGTCCCAATCCGAGCACCAGCGCACCCAGCACCACCGCACAGAGCACCCCGGACACCCGCGTGCGGCCGCCGGCCTTGACATTGGCCACGGTCGCCGATGTCGCACCCGCGCCGGGCACCGCACCGATGAACGCGATGAGCACGTTGGCGGCACCGACGCCGAGCAGCTCACGATTGGGGTGATGCTGATCGCGAGTCATCGAATCGGCGACCATCGCAGTGAGCAGGCTGTTGACCGAGCCGAGCAGTGCGAGCGTGACCGCAGGCGCAATAGCCCCGCCGACGTCATCCCAACCGAATGACGGCAGCCGCACTTCAGGCAGCCCTGACGGCACATCCACATCGCCGATGACCGCCACGTCGCTGATCCAGAGCACGCTGAGCAACGTGCAGACGAGCAGCGCCGCAACCGACGGCGGCAACACCTGGCGCAAGCGGCGGGGCCAGAGCAGGCAGACGGCGATGCTGAGCACACCGAGCGCAAAGGCGCCCATGTCGACGTTGCCCACCGCATCGGGGAGCGCTCGAATGGATGCCGACACCCCGCCGAGCGCCACGTCCTGTCCCAGCAACGGGATCAGCTGCACCACGATGATGATCAGCCCGACGGCGGAGGTGAACCCCGACACCACCGGGTACGGCGTGTACGACACATAGCTGCCGAGGCGCAGTGCGCCCAGCAACACCTGCACGATCCCCGCAAGCACCACGATCGCCAGAGCTTTTTCGATGTCGCCGCCCGCGTAGTCGATCACCACCACCGACATCGCCACCGACAGCGGCGCGGTGGGCCCCGAGATCTGTGTTCGGGTGCCGCCGAAGATCGCCGCCAGCAAGCCGACCGCGACGGCACCGTAGAGGCCGGCGATTGCGCCGAGGCCCGAGGCCACACCGAACGCCAGCGAGAGCGGCAGCATGACCACCGCCGCGGTGAGACCTCCGAAGACGTCGCCGCGCAGCTGCTCGGCGCTGTAGTTCAGCGTCGGCATCGTCAGCGACGGCACAGCAACGCCGAGTCAGGCCGAGCTATCGGCTACTGCCCGAGGAACGTGTTCAACGCCGCGAGGATGGTTGCCTTGTCGGGATCCACGAAGACGTAGGTCGCGCCCGAGCTGTAGATCGAGTCGCCTATGCGTACGAGGACGCCATAGCGGTTGACGGGAAGCCCCTGGAAGGTGGCCGTGTAGTCGGTGCCGAACGACTCGTCGCCCAGCCCGGGATCTTCGCCTTCGACGAACGCACCCACTGCGCCAGTCGACGGCTCGGGGAATTCACCGCAGGCGATGACCTCCACGATGTAATTGTTGAAAGCCTGCGAAGCCGCGTCGGGCGACTCGAACCGGGAGATGGAGACATCGAGGAACGGGCCCGTGAGCGGATCCGCCGCCCAGATCGACTCGGAGTACGCCACCGGCACGATCCCGCCGTAGGCCGGTGTACCGGGGCAGGTCTCGGCCCGAGGAATGTTGGTGGCGGTCTGCAGGGTGTCGAAGCCCTCCGGTGTCTGGCCTTCCAGCAGAGCGCCTTCCACCGCCGGCGGCAACGCGTTGGCCTCCGCGGCGGCTTCGGTGGTGGTGGGCGGCGGAGCCTCAGTGGTCGGGGGCGGCGGGGCCTCAGTGGTCGCGACCGTGGTCGGCGCGGCGGTGGTGGGCGCGGCTGCCTCGGTGGCGGGAGGCGAATCGTCGTCGCCGCCGCACGCAGCGGCCGAGAGGGCAAGCACCATGAACAGAGCGGATACACGTCGCATACGGGCAGACTAGAACCTCCCGCGACAGCCGAAAGAGGTTCGCTGTGAAATTCGGAATGACGCTCGCCAACACGGGTCCCAACGTCGAGGGCGAATCGGCGATTGCGTACGCGCAAGCGGCAGAGGCAGCCGGCTTCGAGTCACTGTGGACGGTCGAGCACGTCGTGGTGCCGGAGGGCTATCAGACGCCGTACCCGTACTCCGAAGACGGCAAGATGCCCGGCAAGCGCGACGACATCGACATTCCAGACCCGCTGATGTGGATGGCTTTCGTGGCCTCGGTCACCTCGGAGATCAAGCTGGGCACCGGCATCCTCATCGTGCCGCAGCGCAACTTCGCCGTCACCGCAAAGGCCGTGGCGACGCTTGATCGGCTGTCCGGCGGCAGGGTGCTGTTCGGCATCGGCGCGGGGTGGCTGAAAGAGGAATTCGACGCGCTCGGCGTGCCGTTCGAGGACCGCGGCTACATCACCGACGAGCATCTCGGCGCGTACCGCGCGCTCTGGCAGCAGGACATCTGCTCGTTCGAAGGCGAGCACATCTCGTTCGATCGCGTGTACAGCCGGCCCCAGCCGAAAGGCGACATTCCGATCATCGTCGGCGGCGACAGCAAGCGCGCGGCGCGGCGGGCGGGCGAATTCGGCGACGGCTTCTTCCCGGTGTCGGGTGATCTCGACGAGATGGCGATGCTCTTCGGCCATGCGAAGCGCTGCGCGGAGAAGGCAGGGCGCGACCCCTACAAGCTCGATTTCATGACGATTGGCACGGCTACTCCCGAGTGGGTGGAGAAGTACGCAGCGATCGGCATCACCCGGCTCATCACCAATCCGATGTCGCGTTCTCGCTTCGATGACTTCAGCCGGGACATCATCACCGCCTACGCCGACGCGTGATGGCCTGATGCTCGACTCGCTGTTCGAGTTCATCGAGGCGTCGCCGTCGCCGTTTCACGCGGCTGCGGCGGCGGTGGACCGGCTGGCGACGACCGGCTACGCCGAGACCGGCCGCAGCGAGTCATGGAGCGAACTCGACGTTGCACAGGGCTTCGTGGTGCGCGACGGTGGCAGCGTGCTGGCGGTGCGAGCCGGCACCCAGGTCGCCCCTGACCGGTTGCGCTTCAATGTGATCGGCGCGCACACTGACAGCCCCAATCTGCGCGTCCGCCCCCGGCCCGACAGCGGCACGCTGGGCTACCGCCAGCTTGGCGTGGAGGTGTACGGCGGCGTGCTGCTGAACTCGTGGCTCGACCGCGAACTTGGCCTGTCGGGACGCGTGGAGGTGCAGCACGGGGACGGCGACAACCCAGCGGCCGGGACCCGAACCGTGCTGTGGCGGTGCGACCGGGCGCTGCTGCGCGTCCCGCAGCTCGCCATTCATCTCGACCGGGCGGTGAACGACGGGCTGAAGCTGAACCGCCAGCAGCACATGACCCCGGTGTGGGGGCTCGGCGAGCCGAACGCTGGGGGGTTCCGCGAGTTTCTGGCCGACGAGCTCAAGGTCGAGCCCGACGCCGTGCAGGCATGGGATGTCATGGCACATGACCTCACGCCGCCGACCCGGCTGGGACGCGACGGGGAGATGTACGCCGCCAGCCGTATCGACAACCTCGCCTCGTGTCATGCAGCCGTCGAAGCGCTGGCCGCGCTGGATGCCGTGCCCGACGACACGGCAGCGGTCGTCGTGCTGTTCGACCATGAGGAGATCGGCAGCGACTCCGCCACCGGCGCCGGCAGCCCGGTTCTCGCCGATGCCCTCGAGCGCATCGCGGCAGCGCTGGGCGCCAACCGCGAGCAGTACCTGCGGGCTGTGGCCCGCTCGCTGTGCGTCTCGGCCGACGGGGCCCATGCGGTGCATCCGAATTATCCCGAACGCCACGAGCCCCAACACCTGCCGCTGCTGAACGGCGGCCCGGTCGTCAAGACAAACGTCAACGTGCGCTACGCCACCGATGCGCGCACCCACGCCCGCTTCGTAGCGGCCTGCGACGCGGCGGGTGTGCCCTACCAGATCTATTCGCACCGGGGCGATCTGCCGTGCGGCTCGACCATCGGTCCGATCACGGCCTCCCGGCTGGGCATGAGCGTCGTCGACGTGGGTTCGCCCCAGCTCTCGATGCACTCGGCCCGCGAACTCGGCGGCAGCGATGACCCCGCCATGCTCACTGCCGCACTCGGCGCCTTCCTCATCTCCGACTGACGCCACTCCCCAGAGGAGACTCCCGAGCAGGCTGATGCCTGCTCGCACCCGTACAGGCTTGCCACCGTCATGGGCTCGCTGATTTCCCGCATTCACTCGTCTGCAATTGCAGACACGCGAAATGCCCCCCGGTGCGTGTCACAGCGAGCACTACAGTGCCGCCGCGATGGAGGCACCCGAAGCAGCTGTGCTCGAGATTCAACTCACAACGGCACACCGTGTGCTGCGCAAGATCTTCGATGAGGTGCTGGACTCTCAGCAGCGCGAGGCGTTAGCGGTTGTACTTCTCGGCGACACGCGTGACGTCTTCCGCAATCTCCGCCATCAGCCGTCGCCGGATATCGAGCGCTCGCTGGTAGCTCACAGCATCGAGGAACTGGTGCTCATTCGAGGCATGTTGACCGTCGAGTCCAACCCCAGCAGCGGGCAGGCTGTTGATTGAGCGAGGGCGTGCCATAGCGCAAACGCTACTGCACGGTGAACCAAGGCTGTTCGCGGAATTCGCGTGAACGTGATTCAGTCCATCAGCCGGACGCCGGCGCATCTGCCGTGCCGGCCTGACGAGTCAGCCGTGGTGCAGGTGGCTGTCGAGGTGTGAGCAGTCGTTGAAACGGCGCAGCACCCAGTCGCCGTCGCACCGAACGACCTGGGTGACCGAGCAGTTGTCGGCGCCGCCGAAGGAGAACGGCGTGGACTCGGTGATGTGCGCCAGCACGGCGCCGATCACGCCGCCGTGGACGCATGCTGCCACGAGCTGATCCGGGTGCGCTTCGGCGATGCGCCCGAGGGCGGCCATGCACCGGCCGACGAGCTGCTCGTTCGATTCGGCACCGGGGATGACGTCCCAGCGCCGCTCGATGTGCAGGCGCTCGTACAGCGGGTGATTGTCGGCGGCGTACTGGCGGATGCGCCCCCCGTCCCACTCGCCCAGAGCCACTTCGCGCAGATCGTGCTCGACCGTCGGGGTCATGCCCAGCCGTTCGGCAAGGGGCGCGAACGTCTGCTGGGTGCGCTGCAGCGATGACACGTACAGCGCGTCGATCGGCTCATGCACCAGCCGCTTGGCCATCGCCGCAGCCTGCTCGTGCCCCTTTGGGGCCAGCGCCGGGTCGCCTTGGTCGCCGAGCATGGGGAACGGCTCGCCGGGGATGAAGGCTTGGGACGCACCGTGGCGCACCAGCAGCACCTCGGTGGCGCCCGGCGGCCGGATCCACCGCTGCTGCTCGAACTGGCGTACCTCGGTATCGGAGGCGGCCACGTTGTCGCCCGTCGATCGTACTGCTGTGCGTGGCGTCGGGTCAGGTTGGGTCACAGCGGGCAACCTAGCGACTCGCCCCTCGTCGCCCTTCGTCCGTGCCCTCGCACACCGTTTTGAGTGGGGATGAGCCGCGTCGGACGGCACGCCCACACTCAGAACGGCAGCGGGCCGGGATGTGGGTGCTAGAGCTGGTAGGCGGCCTCGCCGTGGTCGCTGACGTCGATACCGGCCGTCTCGACGCTGGCCGAGACGCGAATGCCCATGGTCGCCTTGATCACCGTGGCGATGATCCAGGTGACGGCGAACGAGTATGCGGTGACCACGGCGATCGACAGCACCTGGTTCCACAGCAGCACACCGCCGCCGAAGAACACGCCGTCGATGAAGTCGCCGCCGGGGACCGCCGAGGCATCTGCAAAGAAACCCAGCAAGATGCCGCCGATGACGCCGCCCACCCAGTGGATGCCGACCACGTCGAGGCTGTCGTCGAAGCCCACCCGGAACTTGGCCTCGATGGCGAAGAAGCACACGACCCCGGCAGCCGCGCCGAACGCCAGCGCATGCATGGAGCCCACAAAGCCCGCAGCCGGCGTGATCGCCACCAGGGCGGCCACCACACCCGAGGCGATGCCGATGGTGGACACCCGCTGGTGCCGTGCGTACTCCGCGAAGGCCCAGCCCACCATGCCAGCCGCCGCAGCAATGAAGGTGTTCACGAAGGCCTGCGCCGCAGCGCCGTCGGCCGCAAGGGCCGAGCCGGCGTTGAAGCCGAACCAGCCGAACCACAGGATGCCCGCACCCAGCATCACGAACGGCACGTTGTGGGGAACCGGCCGGTTGTCGGGCCAGCCGGAGCGCTTGCCGACCACCAGCGCCAACGCCATCGCCGCTGCGCCGGCGTTCACGTGGATGGCGGTTCCGCCTGCAAAGTCGTGGGCGGGCAGGTTGAAGATCCAGCCGTCAGCGCCGTACACCCAGTACACGACCGGCGCGTACACCAGCAGCGACCACACGGGCACGAACACCATCCAGGCCGAGAACTTCATGCGGTCGGCGACGGCGCCCGAGATGAGCGCAGGAGTGATGGCTGCGAACGTCATCAGGAAGGCGAACGTGGCCAATCCCTCGGCGTCGTGGATGCCGGCCATGCCCATGAGCGAGAAATCGCCGATGATCGGCAGGCCGCTCTCGCCCGCTGCGAGGCTGTAGCCGACCAGCACCCAGATCACCGGCACGATGCCGAGGCACCACATGTTCATGTTGAGCATGTTCAGCGCGTTCTTGGCGCGCACCATGCCGCCGTAGAACAGCGCAAGGCCCGGCACCATGAACAGCACCAAGGCCGCTGAGGTCAGTATCCAGGCAATGCTGCCTTCGTTGACTTCCATCGCTTCCCTCCCCGTCGCACGTACGCGCAACCGCGCAGGTGAAGTGCTACCCCCTGCTCGTTTCGGGAACGTTTCGGGGCGGTTACCAAGCGGTATGTCAAGCGGCGGCGTCGAGCGCGGCACCGAGATCGTCGAGCAGGTCCGAGACCGTCTCGAGACCCACCGACAGCCGCACCAGGTCGTCGGGCACCTCCAGCGCCGAACCGGCGGCCGAAGCGTGTGTCATCGCTCCGGGATGCTCGATCAGCGATTCGACTGCGCCCAGCGACTCCGCCAGCGTGAAGACCTTGGTCGACGCCGCGACCTGCTCGGCCGCTGCTCGCCCGCCGTGCAGCCGGAACGACACCATTCCGCCGAAGCCGCTCATCTGGCGGCAGGCGATGTCGTGCCCGAGATGATCGGGAAGGCCGGGGTACAGCACAGAGCGCACGGCTGGGTGCGCGTCGAGCAGCTCCACGACCGCCTGCGCATTCGCACCATGGCAGTCCATGCGCACGCCGAGCGTCTTGATGCCGCGAAGGGTCAGATAGCAGTCGAACGGGCTGGGAACGGCGCCCACGGCATTCTGCGTGTACACGAGGTGGTCGGCCAGTTCGTCGTCGTCGGTGGCCACGAAACCGCCGACCACGTCGCTGTGTCCGCCGAGGTACTTGGTGGCCGAGTGCACGACAGCATCGGCGCCGAGCGCGAGCGGCTGCTGCAAGTACGGCGTGGCGAACGTGTTGTCCACCACCACGATGCCGCCCAGCTTGTGGGTGACAGCACAGATGGCCTCGATGTCGAACACCGTGAGCAGCGGGTTGGTGGGCGTCTCCAGCCACACCATGCGGGTGCTGGGCGTCCAGGCGTCGCGGATCTTGTCGGGAGCGATGAGATCGACGGCAGCCATGCTGACGCCCGCGTTGCCGAACACCTTGTCGATCAGGCGGAACGTGCCGCCGTAGGCGTCATCGCCCAGCAGCAGGCTGTCGCCGGGGCGCAGCACCCGCAGCAGCGCATCCGACGCCGCCAGCCCGCTGGCGAATGCGAACCCGTGCCGGGCACCCTCCAGCGACGCCACGCAGACCTGATAGGCGTGACGGGTCGGGTTTCCCGTTCGGCCGTACTCGTAGCCGTGCCGGGGCTGGCCGACGGCTTCCTGGGCGAAGGTGGTGGCCAGCGAGATCGGCGTGACGACCGCACCCGTGTAGGGGTCGTGCGGCTGGCCTGCCCGTATCGCCCGCGTCTCGAAGCCGAACTCGTCAGGATCCTCGAAACCCGACACCTGCGGATCGCCGCCCAGCATCAACTGCCTCCGATTGCGTCCGCGCCGAGCGTCGCGACGGGCCTGCCCCGGTCATAGACCACGACCGCCTCGGGTCCTGCGAGCGAGTCGGCTCGGGCCAGCAGCTCGGCGATTCGACCGACTGGTTCTCCGATGCCGACGGCAGGCAAGGGCGGTTCGATCGCCGCAGACACCATGGCACTGCCCTCCACCGCCAGCAGCCCGTCTCGGGCCACCGAACCCACCACCTGAGCCGCGGCCAGGGGCATCTCGCCCTCACATACCGGGATGGCACGCAATCCCGTCCGATCCAAGCATTGCCGCGCAGCGGCCGCGGTGTCGTCGGGCCGGACGAACACGAACTCGCCGTGGACGAGGCTGCTCACCGTTCCGGGCCCGGGCTCCTGCGGCAGGAACCCCATCTGTGCCATCCACTCGTCGTCGAACGCCCGGCTGAGGTAGCCCCGGCCCGAATCCGGGATGAGCGTGACCACCAGCGACTCCTCCGAGCGGCCGGCGGCATCGAGTTCCGCGGCGACGGCGAATGCGCCCGTCACCGCCGTGCCGCCGGAACCGCCGATCAGCAGGCCCTCGCTGCGGGCAACCCGACGTGCCATCGCGAACGACTCGGCATCGGTCACGGGGATTCCGCGGTCGACGACGCCGGGATCGTAGGTGGACGGCCAGAAGTCCTCGCCGATGCCTTCCACCAAGTAGGGCCGGCCGTCGCCGCCGACATACACCGACTCCGGCGGGTCGGCGATCACGACCTGTATGCCGGGATCCTGTTCCTTGAGATAGCGGCCTACGCCGGTGACGGTGCCGCCTGTGCCCGCACCCGCCACGAAGTGGGTGATGCGGCCCTCGGTCTGCGCCCAGATCTCCGGTCCGGTGGATTCGTAGTGCGCTTGGGGGTTCTTCGGGTTGCCGTACTGATTCGGCGAGTAGGCGCCCGGCGTCTCGCTCCTCAGGCGCTCCGCGGTCGAGTAGTACGAGCGGGGATCATCAGGTGCAACCGCCACCGGGCAGACCACCACCTCTGCGCCATAGGCCCGCAGCAGCGCCACCTTCTCGGGCGCCACCTTGTCGGTGCATACGAAAATGCACCGGTAGCCGCGCTGCGCAGCAACCACGGCGAGCCCCACGCCGGTGTTCCCCGACGTGGGCTCCACGATCACGCCGCCCGGCTGCAGCAGACCGTCTGCTTCGGCGGCGTCGATCATCGCCACTGCGGCGCGGTCTTTCACCGAGCCACCGGGGTTGGTGGTCTCCAGCTTGGCGACGACCGGCGTTGCGATGTGCGGCTCGACCTTCCTCAGCCGGACATCGGCGTGCGGCCCACAAGGTCAAGCACCGACGGCGCAATGTCGAGGCCCTTCAGGGCCTCGGGCATCGGCGAAGGCCCTAGGTGGGCGTCAGTCACGGCATCACAGCCTACGAACGCCGCGCGGCCGTGCCGAATTCACCGGCTGGATATCAGGTGATCAGCTCGGCCAGCGGCGACAGCTCGGCGTTGACCAGCTCCACGCCGCCTTCTGGCAGCACCGAGACTTCGTGCCACAGGCGCAGCTTGGGCGGGCGTCCCAGCAGGTGCACCGTCGAGAGGAACGAGTGGAAGATCGCCAGGTGCGTCGAGTGCGACCGGGACCACGCTTCGAGTGACGCCAAGTCGTCGAACCAGCCGACGAAGCTCGTGGACTTGAGATCCTCGCCGTCGATGGATTGCTCGCGCAGGAATCTGCTTGAGATGCAGCCGGAGTCGCGGTCGGTGGCCAGGAACTCGATGCCTGCCCGCAGCTTCGGCTCGATGTCGGTGAAATACATCTCGCGCTCGTCGTCGAGGCATTCGTCCCACTTCTGGCCTGAACGGATGAGGCACAGGTTGGCGGGCAGCGGCGAGCCCGGCGCGGCATCGAATGGGTCGTCCGCGCTGGCGGTCATGCGGTCGCGCGCAGCTCCCCAGTAGTCGTGCAGCTCGGTGAGGTCCACCGACGTCAGGTTGCGCACACCCGGCAGCGGCCGCTTGGTGCCAGCGATCGTCTCCCAGCGCTCCGCGGGAATGACCGCCGTCTCGCAATAGACCCCGTCCCGTTCGAGCACATCGCAACCGTCCCGCCAACGCTCGTAGACCGCCGGATCGACCCAGTAGGCCATGAACACGGTCTCGACATCGCCGTGAGCCTCGTCGGCATCATCGCCTTCGTCGGTGAAGTTGACGACGCGAGCCCGCTCGACGTGGTCGGGCCGGTGCTCGCCGCCGGTCAGCGCCGCCTGCAGCTCCGCCAGCGTGTCGGCGTTGTCAGGCCCCTTCGAGAAGACCATCGAATAGGCGGTCAGCTCGGGAAAGTCGACCACGCTCCACGCCGGTGCGCTGGGCGTATGCCGTTCCGGCCGGTTGGCAGCCATAGACATTCCTCCCGCAGTTCACCCTCCGCGCTGCGCTGCCGCGGACTCCTGCTGTGGATCGTACGGCGACACAGCTCAGTCGCTCCAGACGATCTCGAATTCACCGGTCTCGAAGTCGAACAGGACCTGTCGAGCGATATAGCGCAGCACATCGGTTCCCATGAGCGCATCGCAGCCCGCGACGGGCATCTCCAGCACAGAAACCAAGGCACTGATGCCCGGCGGGGGCTGCAAGCCCCACTGCTGCTGCCTTGCAGGAGGGTGCATGTGGACCACGAATCCGTCGGCGGCTATCTCTCCCGTGACGGTGCGCAGGCTCAGCATCGCAGTCGGCGCCTCGTCGTTGCCCAAGGCGAGGCGCTCAACGACACGTCGCGAAATCCCCGAAGCGTTCGCCCCCGTATCGATGAGTACGCGAAAGAGCTGCATCGCCCCACTGCTCGGCGAACTGATCGGCAGGGAGACTATGGCTTGGCAGTTATCATCGAGCAGGTATGAGATACAATGAAAATCTATCCCACATTAGCCAAGCCTCCTCCAGCCGTCGCGATACCGGGCGCGGACTACGGCCGCTGCAACTCAGCTGACTCTGTGCATGATCGGGATCCCGCCGAAGAACCGCGGCGTGTCCCTGACATCCTGGATCGTGAACCGGCCCGCACCGTGCGTCGATAGCCCAGCGTCGAACGCCGTCCCCACGTCCGGGTAGAACGCGGTGACCTCTTGGTCGCAAATCAGAGCGACCTCGCCGACACGCGCCACATCGGGGTCCTCCTCAAGGAGTGCCATGAACGCCCGGTAGTTCGCCATCGCCTCGTCGCGGGTCATCCAGAACCTCCCGATCTGTGCCCCTTCCGTGCTGCCGACCATACCCAGCGGCCAGCAGCTGCGGCGGGAATGTCCATCCTTGCCGCCAACAGAGCCGGTCGTAGCTGACGTGAGGTGCTGGCAGAGAATCACCGCTCCGAGGCGATCAGCGGGGCGGGCGGAGGCCGCGAGGAAGGGGCCGAGAATGGACTATGGCGAGTTCCTTGTTGGCTCGCGTAAGGCTCGTGTAGAGGACACCCTGCCTTCCCACGTTTTCGGGGAAAGCTCTGGGCTCTACGACGACGGCAGCGTCGAACTCCAGTCCACGAGCTTCGTCTGGGTGAAGGACGACGACAGTCAACCCTTCCTGCTTCCAGCTGTGTTGATAGTGGCCGCGAGACCAGTCGCGCTCTCGGAACTCAACCGACAGCGGTCTCGGCTCGGTGGAGATGACAGCCACCATGCCCGTATGGCGGTTGGCGAGGTCGATAGCCGCGTCGACTGCCGCCGAAGTACGTTCGCCAGCGATCACCCTTGCAATGACGGGTTGCGGACCGTCTCGGAGCGCCAGTTCCCCTCGTTCGCCGCGAGGCAGCAACTGGTTTGCGAACCGGAGAATTTGCCGCGTCGATCGGTAGCCCAACTGGAGTTCGTGGATATTGCAGTACCCCGTGTCGTCCGTCATCTCGAGATCGACTGCGAGCTGTTGCCAAGACACCGCTGTGAAGTCGGATCGCCGCTGGTTCATGTCGCCGAACAACGAGAGAGCGCCTCCCTGCTCAAGTAGCGAACGAGTGAGAATGCGCCACTCCAGCGGGCGCACATCCTGTGCCTCGTCCACAACCAAGTGCCCGACCCGGTCGCCTAGCGCGCTGGCGTCGAGCGACAAGGCAACGGTGGCAAGCATCGGCAGGTAGCGGACTTGCCCAGAGATCTCGTTCCAGCTTGGCAGGCGTCGAAGCCAAGCCCAAATCTCGGCATCAGCGATCTCGGACTCGTTGGCCTGCTTCATGGCCTCGACGACACGACGAACACGCAGGTCCATGCGTCCTGAGGTGGGTTGAACTGGCATCGACCTCACGAAGCCGTCGATCATCCTGCCGAGGTTCCAGGACGATTCGACGCGTCCGATGGGTCCCGGCTTCGGAATGGACCGGATTCCGGCAATTCCACGCAGTAGTGCCGGAAGACTGAGGACCCGAATCTCGGCACTGGGCTCCTTCAATTCTGAGATGATCGGCGCCACATGCTCGACATAGTGATCAGAAGGTCCGACAATCGCGATGCTGACGACCCGTTCAGATTCTCGCCTTTCGCTGGTGAGATATGCGGCCCGATGGACAGCGACGACGGTCTTGCCTGTGCCCGGCTGTCCCTGCACCACCAGACCCTGACTGCCAGCGGCGGCTACGAGCGAGTACTGGTCGGGCTGCATTGTTGGAAGCACCGCACCCATGCGACCTTGCTTCGGCATCTGCATGACACTGTCGACCGCATCGGCCGCACGAAGGTCTTCCAGGCGGGTCTCGACTTCTCTCGCAGTTTCAACTTCGACAGGCTCGGGCGAATCATCGGACTCAGCGGCCTCTGGCTCAGCCAGGGGTTGCTCCTCCTCGGTCAGCTGAACCGTTGGCCGGCGCCGTATCGGGGCTGACGGGATCTCAAGGGCATGTGCTTCACCCTTGAAGGGGTCAACAACGCCAGTCTCAATCTCATCTGAGTAGTCGACGAGATCTGCGAGTCGAAGTACGAATGTCCGCCGCCCAGTCACGGATGGAGCGATCTTGTGCCCTGATGAGCGGCCCTCGAAGTACAGGCTTGCGATGGGGGCAGCCCAGTTGACGGTCTCGAATCCGTTCTTCTCAACACGCCAGCCAGCGATGTAGAAGGTCGGGTTCAGATCGTCCGAGTAGGGGTGGCCGTCTTCGAGTGCCACTCGGCCAATGACTGCA
>JAJEIW010000118.1 GCA_022828045.1 Acidimicrobiia bacterium
GTGCCGAACGTCCACGGCGCGTCGCAGCAGACGACGAGCGGGTACGGCTGGGAAGCATCGGCCCGGTAGCCCATCGGAAGCGCCACCCAGAGCTGGTAGCTCCGATCGGCGTCTCGCCGGTGAAGGATGTGCGTGTCGATGGGCCAGGCACCCGAGTCAGCCACGGCGGCGATGCTATTGCGGAGGGCTACAGCTTGGGGCTGATCATCGTGAGGCCGTCGCCGATCGGCAGCATCACAGAGCTGGCCCGAGTATCGGCAGCGACATGGTCGTTGAACGCACGCAGCGCCTCCGCGGTGTCGTCGGCGCTGGCGGCGTCAGCAACCGCGCCGCCCCACAGCACGTTGTCCACCAAGATCACGCCGCCCGGCGACAGCCGCGTGAAGATCTCGTCGTAGTAGTCGGGATAGCTGGACTTGTCGGCGTCGATGAATACCAAGTCGATGAGCGGTTCCGGCGGCAGCGCACGCAGCGTGTCGAGTGCCGGCCCGATGCGGAGATCGATACGATCCGCCACGCCGGCGCGCTCCCAGTACCGGCGGGCGATCGACGTCCATTCTTCGGACACGTCGCAGCAGATGAGCTGCGCTCCGGGATCCAGGGCACTCGCGACGCACAAGGCTGAGTACCCCGTGAAGGTGCCGACCTCGACGGCCAGCCTGGGCCGCAACGCCGTCGCCAGCACCGTCATGAACGCGCCCTGCAGCGGCCCGATCTGCATGCCGGCAACCCGCCCGAGCGACGCCGTCTCTTTGATCAGCTCGCGCTGTATCTCCGTGGGCGGCAGCGAATGCGCGGCCGCATAGAGCGCAGCCCGCTCCTCCACAAACCCCGAATCCCGAGCCACCCGAGCGAGGCTACGTTGCACAAATGGATCGTCAGCGTGTTCGGCCTCTCGACATGCCGCCGCCAGACCACTCGGCACTCGAGTACAAGGGTTACATCGGCGAGGTCTCGTATGACGACGAGGCGGACGTACTGCGCACGCGGGTGGTGAACAGCGGGGCGTACCCCATCGCCAATGCCGAAGCCGCGGACCCGGTCAACCTCGAATGTGAATTCCGGCGCTCGATCGACGTGTACCTCGAAGGGTGCAAGGAACTCCAGATCGATCCGGTCTCCCCAGCACCGGGCGCTGCGTCAAGTCGTCAGTCGGCGTAGGGCAAGCGGCACGCACGTCATGTGGCCGCGATTCTGACCCGGCGGCGCGGCCCGCCCCGTATTCGGAGAGCTCCCACTTGCGCGACATCCCCCAAGAGAAGGCTGCGCAGGGAAGCGCATACTGATGTCCAATGACAACGCGCATATCTACCCAGAACCCAAACCGACGTCCAAGCTGGCCGGACTGTAGCTGACGAACGTCGGGCCGTCGCTGACCGGCAGCCCCAGAGTGCGCATGCGTTCATCAGCTGCATCGAATTCGTTGAACGCACCTGTCGCGCCGTAGTCCCGACCAGCATCGGCCACTGCGCCGGCCCGAGGCGAAGATCGGTTCGATCGGCCACGCAGGCGCACTCCCGACTCCGGCGGGCGATCGACAATGTCGTCGTAGTAGACGGGATAGCTGGACTTGTCGGCGTCGATGAACGCCAAGTCGATGGGTGGTTCGGGCGGCAGCGCATGCAGCGTGTCGAGCGCCGGCCCAAACAGCGGCTCCTACCCCATCGCCAATGCCGAAGCCGCCGATGCCGCCAGCCTCGAGCAAGAGTTCAGGTGCTCGATCGACAGCTACTTCGAAGGGTGCGAGGAACTTCAGAGCAGACTGACGTTCGGCCGAGATCACTCGTCAGGTTCGAACACGAGATCGGGAATCATGATCGTTGGCACCTTTATGGCCTTCTAGGTAGAATGCTGGAATGGTGTTGAGCATCAAGAACGATGAGGCGGATCGGCTGGCTCGCGAACTTGCTCAGCTCACGGGGGCATCCATCACCGATGTCGTGGTGACGTCGTTGCGGGCGCAGCTCGAGCTTGAACGGCTGAGCCGTCGGTCGCGCGGCTTTGCTGACATCCAGCAGCGAGTGCGAGAACTCCCCGTGATCGACCCGCGCACCCCGGACGAGATCATCGGCTACGACGACTGCGGCCTGCCGAGGTGACCGCTCCGGCACGGGTCGTCGACACGTCGGCCATCGTGGCGGTGCTGTTCGACGAGCCCGGCGCGGCAGCTCTCGAGACCGAGTTGCTGAGTTGGCCCTGCATGATGTCGGCCGCGACCCGGGTCGAGCTCGGCATCGTGGTGGAATCCCGGCTCGGCCCCGCAGGCACGCTGGCGCTCGAGGAGCTGCTGGGCCGCATCGATCTCACCGTCGAAGACGTGACCGAGCAACACGCCGTCGAGGCTCTGGCCGGCTGGCGCAGATACGGGCGCGGGCGGCACGCCGCCGCGCTCAATCTCGGCGACACCTTCGCGTACGCGCTCGCCGCCTCCACCGGCTTGCCGCTGCTGTGGGTCGGCAACGACTTCACCCACACCGACGTCCCCCGCCCCGGGTAGGCAAAGGCGGGCTGCGTCATGCAGACTTCGGGAGTTCGCGTCTGAGGTCCCGGATAGCCGGGGCGCAGGCGGGAGCGCTGCGAGCCTGCGGGAGTCACATGTCTGTACTGCGATCCCACATCGACACCTCCGCCGAGTGGTTCACCAAGAACTGCGACGACATGCGCGAGCAGCTTGCAGAGCTCGACGAGCTGCAGCAGCAGGCTGCGGCCGGCGGCGGGCCTCGGGCTATGGCACGCATGCGCAGCCGCGACAAGATGCCGGTGCGCGAACGGATCGCCATGGTGCTCGACCGCGACTCGCCGTTCTTCGAGATCAGCTCGCTGGCCGGCTACTGCTCGAACTACGCCGTCGGCGGCGGGCTGGTGATGGGCATCGGCGTCGTGAACGGCGTCGAGTGCATGATCGAGGGCAAC
>JAJEIW010000012.1 GCA_022828045.1 Acidimicrobiia bacterium
CTGGGAACGGTGCTGGCCAACGAGGAGGTCACCAACGAGGGACGCTCCGACCGGGGCAACCATCCGGTCTTCCGCCGCCCGATGAAGCAGTGGATGATGCGCATCACGGCGTATGCCGACCGGCTGCTGGCCGACCTCGACCGGGTGGACTGGTTCGAGAGCGTCAAGCTCATGCAGCGCAACTGGATCGGCCGAAGCGAGGGCGCATACATCAGCTTCGCGACCGACGCCGAGCCCGGCAGCTCTGGTTCAGCCATGTCCAATGCGAACCGCTCCGGCTCAGCCATCGAGGTGTTCACCACCCGTCCCGACACGATCTACGGGACGACGGCGATGCTGTTGGCTCCCGAGCACCCACTGGTCGACGAGCTGGTCGCGGACGAGTGGCCAGCGGATACCGATCCGCGCTGGACCGGGGGTGCCGCTACGCCCCGTGAGGCCCTCCACGCATACCGGGCCCAGGCGGCCGCGATGACCGACTTGCAGCGCCAGACCGAGCGAGACAAGACCGGCGTATGGCTGGGACTGAACTGCCGCGTGCCCACGACCGGTGAGCCTGTGCCGGTGTTCGTCGCCGACTACGTGCTGATCGACTACGGCACGGGCGCGGTCATGTCGGTGCCGGGGGAGGACCAGCGCGACTGGGACTTCTCCGTCCAGTTCGGGCTGCCGATCATGCGCACGGTGCAGCCGCCGCCAGATTTCGACGGCGAGGCCTACGACGGTCCCGGGCTGGCCATCAACAGCGACTTCCTGAACGGCTTGGGAAAGGACGACGCCATCGACGCCATCTGCGACTGGCTGGAAGAGCGGAGTTGCGGCCGCCGCACGGTCACGTACAAGCTGCGCGACTGGCTGTTCAGCCGGCAGCGTTACTGGGGCGAGCCGTTCCCGATCGTGTTCGACGAGACGGGCCTTCCCCTGGCGGTGCCCGAGGCCGAATTGCCGGTGGAGCTGCCCGAGCTGATCGACTGGGCACCCCGGGCGCTGGACGAGTCGTCGGAACCTGAGCCGCCGCTCGGCCGTGCCACCGAGTGGGCCACCGCCACCTACGACCTGGGCGACGGCGAGCGCGCATACCGTCGCGAGCTGAGCACGATGCCCCAGTGGGCCGGATCGTGCTGGTACTACCTGCGCTACCTCGATCCCGCCAACGACGACACCCTGGTGGATCCCGAGGTGGAGCGGTACTGGATGGCTGACCCCGATGGCGGGGTCGGGGGTGTCGACCTCTATGTCGGCGGCGTGGAGCATGCCGTGCTGCACCTGCTGTATGCGCGCTTCTGGCACAAGGTGCTGTACGACCTGGGTCACGTCAGCGGCCCCGAGCCGTTCGGCCGGCTGTACAACCAGGGCTATATCCAGGCTGCTGCATATCAGGACAGCCGCGGCGTGTACGTGGAAGCGTCGGAGGTCACCGAGCGCGGCGGCAAGTTCTTCTGGGGCGACGCCGAGGTCACCCGCCACTTCGGGAAGATGGGCAAGTCGCTGCGCAACGCAGTCACGCCTGACGACATCTACAGCGCGTACGGGGCCGACACGCTGCGAACCTACGAGATGTTCATGGGTCCGCTCGATCAGGGCCGTCCCTGGGAGACACACTCGGTGATCGGCTCGCACCGGCTGCTGCAGCGCGTGTGGCGGAGCCTGATCGACGAGCAGACCGGCGAACTCACGGTCGCCGATGTCGAACCCGACGCTGACCTCGAGCGCATGGTCCACCGAACCATCGACGCGGTCACCGATGCCATGTCCGACCTGCGCTTCAACTCAGCGATCGCCCGCATCACCGAGCTGAACAACGAGCTGACGCGGCGGGGCGGCGCGACGCCCCGTTCGGTCGCCGACGTGCTGGTGCGCCTGCTGGCGCCGCTGGTGCCGCACTTGGCCGAGGAGCTGTGGTCGAAGCTGGGCAATACGACCACGGTCGTCTATGCGCCGTTCCCACTGGCGGATCCTGCGATGCTGGCGGCCGAGGTGATCGAGGTGCCCGTGCAGGTGAACGGCAAGGTCCGCAGCCGGATCACGGTCGACGCCGGCATCTCGCCAGCCGATCTCGAAGCCGCCGCCAAGGCCGACGACCGCATTGCCCAGCTCACCGCCGGCGCAGACATCCGGCGCGTCGTGACCGTACCGGGCAAGCTGGTGAACATCGTGCTCAGCTAGGCTGGGCAGTGGACCGATCGGGAATCGAACCCGACGCCGGGTGGCTCAAGTACGCGGCGGACAACCTTCTCTCGGCCCTTGGCCTTCGGGTCGCTCGGAGCCGCACCGGTTCGCTGGTGCGGCTCTTCGCGCCAGCCGGTCCCGACGGGGGCTGAAAGCATGAGAGGCACCGCGCTCCGCGGGCGATAGACGGCTGGGAACCGCGGCGCAAAGGTAGGCCGCATGCCAAGCTCTTGCGGCAGGAATTGTTGCGGAGGTTCCAGATGAGCGGCAAGGAACGGCGAGCGCTGGGCGTGACCGCCACCGAGACCCATGGCGGCAAGCTCGCCGCAAAGGCGCTGAAGGCCGCGGGCGTGGAATGCGTGTTCACCCTGTCGGGCGGGCACGTCATGGGCATCTACGACGGCTGTCTCGACGAGGGCATCGAGGTGGTCGACGTCCGTCACGAGCAAGCCGCGACACATGCCGCCGACGCATGGGCCCGCCTGCACCCGGGCAAGGTGGGCGTGGCCATCCTCACCGCGGGCCCCGGGGTAACCGACGGCGTCACCGGCGTCGCGAATGCCTGGCGAGCCAATTCGCCGATCCTCGTCTTCGGCGGCCAGGGGCCGTTCAAGCACGCCGGCCGCGGCTCGCTGCAGGAGATGGACCATGTGTCGCTCATGCGGCCGGTGACCAAATGGTCGGGTGCGTGCGGGGAAACCCGCCGCATCGCCGAGTACATCGAGCTGGCCGTGCGCACGGCACTCAGCGGTGTGCCCGGCCCGGCCTTTCTCGAGATACCCATGGACATCCTGCATGGGCGGGTCGATCTTGACGCCGTCGAGGTGCCCCGGTTTCGCGACTACCGGGTGGCCGCTGCCGCTGCAGCCCCTCTGGTGGAACAGGCAGCCCAGTTGATCGCCTCAGCGGAACGGCCCGTCGTGATGGCCGGCACGGCGCTGAAATGGAGCGAAGGCGGCGATGCGTTGGCTGCATTCCTGGATGCCACGTCCGTACCGTGTTACGTGAACGGCATGGCGCGCGGGGAGATCCCGTGGGATCACCCGTCGTTTCTCTCGCTCACTCGCAAGGAAGCACTCGAAGCCGCTGA
>JAJEIW010000236.1 GCA_022828045.1 Acidimicrobiia bacterium
CGCCGCGGTGCCCACGAAGGGCGGCACCAGCGACGCCGGCCAGGTGCGAGGCCGTGCCCCGGCCAGCCACGTGCGTGCGGCGCTCACGCAGCCGAAAGCTAGTGCTGCCTACAGCCGGAAGCCCTCCACCGGGCCAGCCACTCGCGCCACGGCGAACGACTGGTTCCCGCTGGCAAGCAGTTCGCCGTCGGGTGTGAACATGCGCACGACGCCATGGCCGACGGCGTTGTGGAAGCCGTCGGTCTCGATGTCAAGCAGCACCCATTCGCAGTCGGCATCGCCGGCGATGCGCACGGTGTTGTCGAGGCTCGCGCCGCGCCACTTGCGGCCGAGGCTGAGGTGCATCCCCGTTGCGAGCGTGTCCGCCAGCGCAATCAGACCCTGGCGGGTGGATGCCAGCGTGCCGGCGAGTCGCGCCCAGCAGAGGATCCTGCGATCGCCGGCGCTGTAGGGCGCAAACCGGATGTCGGCGTCTGTGCTGAACGATGGGACGGCGTTGGCTGGCACAGAACGGCGCGCCAACTCCTCCGGCGCCGGAACATCCGGCGGCTGCACCCAGTCCTGGTCGATGCCGAGCTGCCGACCGCCCAGCGACAGCAGCGCTCGCATCAGCACGCTGCCGTCGCCTGCATCGGCGACCTGCGCGAGCACCTGGGTCATCCGCTTGCCGGCCGAACCGATGTCGAAGGTGATCTCTGCGCTGCCGCCGAGCGGGACACGGGACATGAACTGCGCTGAAGCCGAGGCAACCGGCCGTTCGCTCCATGTCTCGGCGGCGGCAGTGACCGCCGCAAGTGCGCAGCCGCCGTGCATCACACCGAGATAGTTGGCAACGTTCGGCGAGATGGGCAGTTGCCAGCGCAGCTCGTCGTCGGTGGCCTGCACGCCGAAGAACTCGACGACGTCTGCGAGCCGATCGCCCGGCGACAGCGGCTCCGTGTCCCGTGTCTCTTGGGTCACCGCGTGTCTCTTGGGTCACCGCGTCGAAGCTAGACGAGCCTTCTGATGCATGGGCTCACGGCGCGCGCCGGCGCGCTTGGGCTCAACCCGCTGCCGCGGCCCACGGTGCAGATTGGCCGGCTTGGTAGTGGTCGGGCCGGATGCCGAAGGCTTCGATCATCCGATGCCAGCCGCTGCAGACGGCGAGCAGAGCTCCCAGCCGCAGGATCTGCCGCTCGTCGAAGTGTCGCTGCAGCCGCTCGTAGTGCTCGGGCGGGATCTTCCCCGAGTGCTCATTGCCGGAGAGCCAGTCGGCCAAGGCGAGCGCAGCCTTCCAGCCGTCGTCGAGATCGGAGTTCTCGTAGTCGTCCAGCTTGGCCACGACCTCGTCGGTCAGCCCAGTGCGCACCAACGATGCGCTCTTGACCAGGCTTCAGTGGAAGCACTCGTTGCGGTTCGCCATGCGGATGCGACACATCTCGAGCATGTGACGATCAAGCGCTCCGGGGTCCTCCTCAGGCGTGCCTCCATACACGGCGCCGACCCAGCCCAAGAACATGTCCATCGTGGTCTCATCCGCAGCCAGCGTCCGGAACAGGTTGTCGTCGGTGTAGGCCTTCGCGTACCACGTGTCCAAGCGGCGTTGCTGCTTGTCGTCCAGCTCGGTCACCTTCGGCAAGTAGCCGTGCCCATTCGCCATGACTCCCCCTCGACGGCCGTGTCCCGCTGGAATCGACGCTACCGCTTCACGTCCCATCCGGCTGTACGTGCTTGGTGTCATCCGTCAGCGGCGAGCAGCGAAGTTCACGGCATCGAGCAGCGCGGGTCACAGTCGCGGATCGACCGGCTCGCTCTCCAGCGCGAGCACGCCGAACACGCACTCGTGCACCCGCGACACGTGCTCATTGGCAACAAACCGGTCGAGCGCCTCAATCCCGAGAGCAAACTCCCGCCGGGCAAGCGACGACTTGCGGCCCAGCGAGCGCTTCCGAAGCCGCTCCAGATTGGCCGGTTCGAGATACTCGGGGCCGTAGATGATCCGCAAGTATTCGCGGCCCCGGCACTTCACCCCCGGCAACACCAGGCCCCTGCCGGAGCGGGCGATGGTCTGCGCCGGCTTGGCCACCATGCCCTCGCCGCCGGCGTCAGTCATCGCTTGCCACCAATCGGTTGCGTCTGCCACCGAATCGGCGTCGTCCAGATGCACGAAACGGCGGTCAGTGCGACGCAACACGCCGCCGCTAGCCGCGACGAGCGCGTCGATCTGCTCGAGGTGCCAGCAGTGCGGCCGACGCGCCAGCACTTGGCCTTGCGCAGCGAGAATCTGGAATGGGGCAATCTCGATGCCATGGGCGCCGTCGGTGTCCCAGCAGTACTGCCGGTAGGCATGCACGAACGATGCGACGTGGGCCGCGCGGTCGGCGGTGCGCGACGCGAGCGCCGTTATGTCCGCGCCGCGCCCAGCGGCATCGGCCATGAGTTGCCGCGCTGTGTCGAGGGCCACCGTTCCCGCCGCTCCGGTGGCTGCGTACTGGCGCCGCAGCAGTTCGGCAGAGATGGCCGTCCACGGCAACATCTCGGCGTCCACGACCAGCCAGTCGGTGCCGAGGCTTTCCCAGACTCCCGCGGCATCGGCGGCAGCCCGGAAGCGGTCGAGCAGCGTGCCGGACACGCCGGGTGCCGAGAAGAACGGCCTGCCGGTGCGGGTGACGATCACGCCTGCGTCGTCGTTGGAGATACCGAATCGCTCCGCTGCCACAGTGGCGTCTCGTGCAACCACGAGCACCGCCCGCGATCCCATGTGCTTCTCCTGGCAGACCACCTCGTCGATACCGGCCTTGCGGAAGTACGCAAAGGCCTCATCGGGGTGCTCGAGGCAGTCTGGGCGCCGGCTGGTTGCGACCGGGGCCATCGTCGGCGGCAGGTACACGAGCCAGCGCGGATCGACGGCGAATCGGCTCATCACTTCGAGCGCGGCGGCGGACCTGTCGGCCTCGATGGTGATACGGCCCTGCAGCTCGGTTTCCACCGAGCGCTTGCCCAGCACATCACCGATGTCCACCAGCGACGCGCTTGGCGTGCCGCTCGTGCCGTCGGCGCCGTCGAGCGGTTTCGTCGGCTCGTAGTACACCTGCGCGGCCGGCACGGACACCAGTTCCTTCTCGGGCCAGCGCAATGCGCTCAGCTCACCGCCGAACACAGCACCGGTGTCGAGGCACAGGGTGTTGTTCACCCACCGGGGCGTCATCACCGGCGTGTGGCCGTACACCACCGCGGCGGTGCCCCGGTAGTCGTCCGCCCACGGGTAGCGCACGGGCAGACCGTACGCGTCAGATTCCCCGTCGGTGTCGCCGTACAGCGCGAGCGAGCGCACCCGGCCCGACGAGCGCCCGTGGTACCGCTCGGGCAGGCCGGCGTGCGCGACCACCAAGTCGCCGCCGTCGAGCACATAGTGGCTGATGAGCCCGTCGAGGAAGTCGGCCACCCGGGCATTGAACTCGGGACCGCGTGCTTCGAGCTGCTCCAGCGACTCGGCGAGCCCATGGGTCACCTGCACGTTTCGCCTGCCCAGGGCACGGCGCAGCTTGTTCTCGTGATTGCCCTGGATGCACAGCGCGCTGCCCGCTTCCACCATCGACATCACAAGGTCGAGCACGTCGGCAACGCCGGGGCCGCGGTCGACCAGGTCGCCCACGAAGACCGCCCGTCGCCCGTCAGGGTGCGCCACGGGCGACACGCCAGTCTCGTAGCCGAGCCGGCCCAGCAGCGCCAGCAGCTCGGCGTGACAACCGTGGACGTCGCCGATGATGTCGAACGGTCCGCTGTCGTGACGCCTGTCGCACCACAGCCGGCTGCGGGTCACCGTCACCGTGTCCAACTCGGCCGCGCTGCCGAGCGTGTACACCTTGCCGAAGCGCTCCTTGCGCAGCCGCTTGGCCGTACGGCGCAGCGTCTGATGCTGACGCTTGACAGCGTGCTCGGGCGTGATGCGGCCCTGACGCTGCCGGCTGCGCTCCACGCACAGATCCAATGGCAGGTCGAAGACGACCGCAGTGGCGAGCACGTCCCACTTGCGGGCGAGCTCGATCAGCGGAGCTCGGTCGGCGGGCTTCGTATTGGTGGCGTCGATCACGGTCAGGCGGCCGATCTCCAGACGCTTGTCAACGATGGCGTGCAGCAGGTCGAAGGCCTCCGGCGTGACCGACTGGTCGGCTTCGTCATCGCCGACAAGCGCACGGCACCGGTCGCTCGACACGATCTCAGTGTCGGCAAAGTGCCGGCGGGCGAAGGTGGACTTGCCCGAGCCCGATGCGCCGCACAGCACCACCAGGCCGAGGTCGGGAACCTCCAGGTCGGTGAGTTGTTCACGCATCGGCGCCACGCCCCTCGTTGTGGGCAGAAGCCGACCGGCGAAACACCGCCATCTGCGTCGGCGGGCCGTGGTCGGGATCCTCATAGCCAATGCCGCTGGTGTCGGCGCTGTAGCCGAAGCTCTCGCTGACCTCCCGGACCCAGGCTGCGAATTCCTCACGGGTCCACTCGAATCGGTGGTCGCGGTGACGCATCTCGCCAACGCGCAGGTGCGGGTAGTTCACGTTGTGCTCACGGTTCGGTGTGGTCACCACGACGGCTGTGGGAGATGCGTGGCTGAAGACGGCTTCGGTGAGCGCGTCGAGCCTGTCAGGGTCGACGTGCTCGACCACCTCGACCAGCAGCGCAATGTCGAAACCCCGCAAGCGGTCGTCGGTGTAGGTGAGAGCTCCCTGCAGCAGCGAGATCTGCTCGCGGCGACGCTCGGACAGTTCGTCGAGTCGCAGCCGCCGTTCAGCCCGTTCCAACGACGCGACCGACGCATCGATGCCGAGCACCGCGCTGATGCTGGGTTCGTCGATCAGTTGCGCCAGCAGTCGGCCTTCACCGCACCCGAGGTCCACGACACGGCCGCCGCCCAACGCGCGCACCACCTCCAGCACCGCCAGATGACGCTGTTCGCTCAGCCTGATCGGACGATCAACGTCGGGACCCGACGCATTGGCCTGCCCGGCTGCTTCGGCGGCTTCGACGACATCGCCGTCCACGCCGATGTCGTCATCCGCGCCAGCATCGGCAAGCCTCGCCAGCGCCTCGTCGGTGTAACCGCCGAAGCGCAGGTAACGCCTCGAGATCATCGTCGCCTCCGGATGCGCACCAAGCCAGTCCCCACCTCGACGCAGCAACTTGTCGACCTCGTCGTCGCCGATCCAGTAGTGCTTGCGGTCATCGAGCACCGGCAGCATCACAAACAGGTGCTCCAGCACACGCCGTACAGTGTGCCGCCCGCTCAGGCGAACCGAGTGGTACCGGCTGTCTCCCCACGAGGGAAAGGTGGCGTCCAGTGCGATCGGTGCTGTTTCGACCTCGTAGCCCAATGGCTCGAACAGCCGGCGCACGATGCGCTCACCGCCCCGTACCGGCAGCACCGGCAGGTTCACCTCCAGGTCGAGCAGCTGGGTGACGAGATGTGGTCGCGCATCACAGCTGCCGCCAAGTGCAGTCCGGAACAGGCGACCGAGAGCTACCGCCAGCATGGACGAGGCCACATAAGGCCGGTCGTTCACATAGTGCTCCAGGCTGACCGCCGCGCGTCCTTTGGCGCCCCGTGCAAGGGCGATCGGATCGACCTCGACGAACAGCGTCGCCGTGCAGCGCTCCGGGCTGGCTTCGGGATAGAAGACGTGGGCGCTGCCGAATCCCACATCCACCGTGCGGACGCGATCCGGATGCTTGTGCAGCAAGTAGCCCAAGTCGGTGGCGTCGGGTGTCGTCGAGGTGAGCGAGACCAGCATGAGGTCGCCATTTGACCACAGACCGTCGCGTCCGGCCTCATCGGTTTCTGTTCATATGACGCCGGCTCGCGTAGTCTCAGCCGCAGTCGGCGCTCGCGAGCGATACGGCGACAATGCACAAGGGGAACGCCATGAAGGCAGCAGTGCTCTGCGAACAGCCGGGCGATTTGGAGATCGAGGACTTGCGTATCGACGCTCCGGGGCCGCAGGAGGTGCTGATCCAGACCAAGGGCGCGGGTCTGTGCCACAGCGACCTGCACTTCATGGAGGGGCTGTTCCGCACGCCGCTCCCGATGGTGATGGGCCACGAGTCGGCCGGTGTCGTCGAAGCTGTCGGCGACGACGTCAGTTACGTGAAACCGGGCGACCACGTAGTGGCGTGCCTGTCGATCTTCTGCGGCCAGTGTCACCGCTGCCTGTCGGGTAACCCGCACCGCTGCACCAACGTCCGAGCCACCTCGCGGGCCAAGGGCGCCGCGGCCCGGCTGGAGCGCAACGACAGCACCGAGGTGGGCCAGATGGCTCGCTTGGGCGGCTTCGCCGAGCAGATGCTGGTGCATCAGAACGCTGTCGTGAAGGTGCGCCCCGACATGCCGCTCGACCGGGCGTGCCTGATCGGCTGCGGCGTCACGACGGGTTTTGGCGCGGCGGTGAACACCGCAGGCGTCGGCGTCGGCAGCGTGGTCTGCGTGATCGGCTGCGGTGGCATCGGGCTGTCGGCGGTGCAGGGCGCTCGGGTCGCGGGTGCGGGTCGCATCATCGCGGTCGACATGACCGAGACGAAGCTCGAGACCGCCCGCCAGATGGGCGCCACCGACACCGTCAATGCCGCCGAGGTGGACGACGTGGTGACCGCCGTGAAGGACATGACCAAGGGCGGCGTGGAGTACAGCTTCGAAGCCATCGGCTTGGCCGAGACGGTGCAGCAGGCGTTCAACATGCTCGACATCGGCGGCACCGCCACCGTGATCGGCATGGTGCCGTCGAAGACCAAGGTCGAGCTGCGCGGCATCGACTTCCTGTCTGAGAAGAAGCTGCAGGGCTCGATGATGGGCTCGAACCAGTTCCGCAGCGACATCCCGATGATGATCGACCTCTACCTCGATGGCCGCCTCATGCTCGATGAGATGATCTCGGCACGCATCGACCTCGAACAGATCAACGAGGGCTACGGCTGGATGAAGGCCGGCGAATCCAACCGCACCGTCATCACCTTCGACTGAGGTCACCTTCGGCTCGCCAATGCCGACGCGTCGCGCGGGCAGGCGGTCGGCTGCGCACGAGGGCGCGCCAATGAGTGACAACACTCCGAACGCGGCAGTCGAGACGGCGGGCCATGCCACCGTCGGCGCTGAACGCATCACGACGCTCGACGCCGTGCGTGGCGTGGCCGTGCTCGGCATCTTGACGATGAACGCCGTGGCATTCGGCTTGCCCGCCGCCGCCTACGCCAACCTCGATGCCGGCGGCTCGCGGACGGCGCTGGACTGGGTTGTCGGCGGCGCCGGAGAGATCTTCGCCGACCAGAAGTTCATGGGCCTGTTCTCGATGCTGTTCGGCGCAGGCGTAGTGCTGTTCGCCGAGCGGGCCGCGGCGAAGGGCAGGCGCAGCGCGCTGCTGAGCCTGTGGCGCAACGCGCTGCTGCTGGGCATCGGCATCGTGCACCTGTCGTTCTGGGACGGCGATGTGCTGTTCGCCTATGCCTTGTGCGCGCCGGTCGTGCTCGCACTGCGACGCCTGCCCGCCAAGGTGCTGCTCGTACTGGGCGGTGCGTGCTACCTCGCAGTGGCAGTTGTGTCGTGGTTCGTGCAGTCGTCGCTGCGCAGCTTCTCCAGCGTGCTGATCGACTTCTGGATCTACGGCGACTACTACGGCGTCATCGGGACATGGTTCCTGGCGGACTATTTCGGCAGAGCCTTGGGCGCCATGCTCATCGGGGCGGCGCTCTACCGGACGGGTGTCATCAGCGGCAACCGGGCACCGTCGTTCTACCGCCGCATGGCCGCATGGGGCCTCGGCGTCGGGCTGCCGCTGTCAACTGCCGGATTCGCACTGATGGCCGCCACGGGCTTTGATATCGACTGGGCCGTCGCGGGCACCATCCCCAACACGCTGGCCACGGTGCCGCTGTGCCTGGGCTACCTCAGCCTGATCGCGCTGTGGAACTCGGCGAGCAACGGTGGCTTGCGGCGGCGCATCCGCGCCGCGGGGCGCATGGCGCTCACCAACTACCTCACCCAGACAGCACTCGGCCTGCTTGTGCTGGGCGCTCTGCTGGACGATCTGAACCTGGGCCGCAGCGGCATCGCCGTGTTCGTGGTGGCCGTGTGGGTGGTGCAGCTGTGGTGGTCGAAGGCCTGGCTGGACCGGTTCGCCTTCGGCCCCGTCGAATGGCTGTGGAGCTGCGCCACGTACCGCCGCTGGCAGCCGATACGCGCTCGCTAGCGGACACCGGGGCCGCAATCACTCGAACTTCAGCCGACCAAATTGCTAGAGGGTCACCACAGCGCGCCGTTACAGTCGAATAGGTGAATCCGCAGGCTGCGGTCGACTTGGAGACCGTCGTCGACCGGCTCTGCAATCGCAGTGCACCAGGTCGGACCGAGGCCACCGTCCAATCAGACATCCGCCTCTTGCTGATCGCATCGGGACTCAACATCTTCGAGAACGACGTCCTCGATGTGACGCTGGAAGCCCCCCTCGGCGACCGCCGCAGGATCGACATCGAGATCGGACGCACTGTCATCGAGGTCAAGAAGTCCCTAGCCGGCGGGGCATCACTCGACGATGCGTCTGCGCAACTCGGTGGCTACGTAGCCGAGCGTGCCAGCCAGCTCGACCAGCGTTATGTCGGGATCGTTACGGACGGACGAGACTGGCACCTCTTCTACTCCGTCGAAGACGGCCTCCGCCCAATCTCGACCCACTGTGTGGATCCCGCATCGCCAGATCCCGCGCCGCTGATTGCGTGGCTCGCCGCTGTGCTCGTCACACAGCAACGGGTCGCGCCGACGCGTGAGGCGATCTCGGGTCGGCTCGGTGCAGACAGTCCCGGGCATCAACTCGAACGTGCGACCTTGCGGGCCATCTACGACGCCAACAGAGAGAATCCGGAAGTCCAGGTGAAGCGCGAGCTCTGGGCGAAGCTCCTGACCACTGCGCTCGGGACGCAGTTTGATTCGGACGAGGATGATCTCTTCGTCGAGCACACGCTCTTGGTTGCCACCGCTGAGTGCGTCGCACACGCGGTTCTCGACTACCCGATCACCAATCTTGCGCCTGCTCACTTGTTGCGCGGAGAGCTGTTCGCGCAACAGTCTCAGATTCATGGCGTGGTCGATCATGACTTCTTCGACTGGCCCTTGAACTGTGGTGCAGAGGGCGCCATGTGGGTTTCATCCCTCGCGCGGCGTCTCCACCAGTTCGATTGGTCGACAGTCAGCCATGACGCCATGAAGACCATCTACGAGTCCATCATCGGCGTCGAAACCCGCCGACGCCTCGGCGAGTACTACACGCCCGACTTCCTGGCGGAATCGATTGTCGAGGAGGTGGTGACCGAACCGCTGGAGATGTCGGTGCTGGACCCCAGTTGCGGTTCTGGCACCTTCCTCTTCCACGCCATACGCCGGTATCTGACAGCCGCTGACGATGCCGGCATCCCAAACGGCGAAGCCCTTGCAGGATTGGCCAAGAAGATCTACGGCATCGATGTGCACCCAGTTGCCGTGACACTGGCCCGCGTTACCTACCTACTGGCCATCGGAACCGAACGTCTCGCCGCGCCAGATCGGGGTCCGATTCGGATCCCAGTGTTTCTCGGCGACGCCCTTCAGTGGGGCCAGCGGGGCGACATATTCGCATCCGAAACGCTCAACGTCAGCACCGGTGACGGTGCCCACCTCTTCGCCGATCAGTTGCGATTCCCACAGGCATTGTTGAATGACGCAGAGCGGTTCGATGCTCTGGTCGCCGACCTTGCGGAAATGGCCGCTACCCGGGAGCCGAGCACTCGACCTGCGGTCTTCGCGTCAATCACCGCCAAACACGAGATCAGCGAACAGCACGCCGCCACGCTGCGCGCCACGTTTGAGGCCATGTGCCGATTGCACGATGAACGCCGCGATCACATCTGGGGCTACTACGTGCGGAATCTCGCGCGCCCAGCATGGATGGCGCTTCCCGGCAATCGCTGTCACGTGCTTGTCGGCAACCCGCCATGGTTGGCGTATCGGCACATGACCGACGCTATGAAGACCACCTTCCGCGAGATGACAACAACGCGTGGCCTCTGGTCAGGCAAGCACGTCGCAACGCATCAGGATCTGTCCGACTTGTTCGTCGTCAGAGCTGTCGAGCA
This sequence comes from Acidimicrobiia bacterium, assembly GCA_022828045.1. Taxonomy (GTDB): domain Bacteria; phylum Actinomycetota; class Acidimicrobiia; order Acidimicrobiales; family Poriferisodalaceae; genus Poriferisodalis. The sequence continues at coordinate 10,126 of JAJEIW010000236.1, forward strand.
GTACTTGACCCCGGGCGGGCGGCTCGCATTTGTGATGCCTGCAGGCGTCCTGACGCGGACACAGTCTTCAGGCCTGCGCTCCGGCAAGTATCCGCTAGGCAAAGCGGACAACGTCCAAGTGGCTTGGGATACTCCATGGGACCTGTCGCCCATCAGCCACCACTTCTTTCCGCGCACGGCATGTGTCGCATTCGGAACGCGATCAACTGAGTCCCTGCCCATGCCATCGCAGATCGAGCGATGGTCTGGCGCCCTCAAGGATCCGAATCAGCCGTGGAGCGTGGTGCGGCCCAACCTGACGCGCGCTGTCGCGAGCAACGAGTCGGGCGAGGCCTCCACAGAGGCATCGCCGTACAAGGCGCGCTTCAGGAATGGTGCAAACATCTACCCGCGGCTCCTGACGACCATTACGTCGGGCCCGGAGCCGCCTCTGGGTGCTGGATCGGGCAGACGTGCGGTCCAATCGGACCGAGGGATCTACGCCAAAGGCGCTTGGAAGAAGCTGCCGGAATTGCATGGGGTCGTCGAGAACGAGTTCGTTTTCCCCATGTTGCTGGGAGAGTCGGTACTTCCGTTCCTGCAGCGGTCACCTGCCGAGGCATTGCTGTCATTCGATGGCGCCAAGATGTTGACCGACGCCGAAGTCGACACGTTCGACGGTTTGGCGCATTGGTGGCACCAAGCCCAAGCACTGTGGTCTGAGCACGGGGGCGAGCCTCGTCAATTGCAGGATTCGCTCGACCACTATGGCAAGCTCACATCGCAGTTCCCGCTCGCCCCGCTACGAGTGGTGTGTGCGGTTTCGGGCATGCACGTCACTGCTTGTCGAGTGCTTGCGAGTGGCGCACTCGTTGAGCATCAACTCGATTGGGTGCCGGTGGCATCGGTGAGGGAAGCGACGTACCTCTGCGCCATCCTCAACAGCGCATCGGTGACCGCTGCCGTAGAGCCCTACATGGTGTCGGGAAAGGGTGGCGGCCGGCACATCGGTTCTCATCTGTGGAAACTGCCGATCCCGACCTACGACGAGCAGGACGATCTGCATCGTCAACTCGCGGCCCTCGGTGCCGAAGCGGAGCGGTTCGTGGCGGGTCTTGAGGTCCCAGACATGAAGGCACACGGTTCCATGCGACGTCGGATTCGGACGAGCTTGGCAGCCGCCGAAATCGGGCGTGAGATCGAGCAGGCGGTATCGGAGCTCTTGGCAGTTCCGCGACCTGCGTGAGGAGGCCGCCCTACGGGAGAATGGGCGTTGCTTCCATGTAGCCCGGTTCGAGGAACTCGACGTTCGGCGTGACGCGGGCCAGCTCAGCCGCAATGGACGTCGTGTCGGTCGGCACCGAGAAGCCCGGCAGCCAGTTGTCGTGGTGCCCCAGGATGACCTTGCGGGGCCGCAGCAGGTCGGCCTGGCGGCCGATGAACTGGGCCAGCGAGCCCTGGATGGGCTCACCGTCGATGTTGCCGCGGCCGGCCGCCACGAGGATCGCCACGTCGGGGCGCAGGTCGCGCATCACGCCCGACCAGTGACCCGAGGTGTCCTGGAACAGCACCGAGCCA
>JAJEIW010000149.1 GCA_022828045.1 Acidimicrobiia bacterium
CGATCCGCGCCGTGCGAGAATACGAGCCGGGATCCGGGGGAACCCGCGGAAATCGGGGAAAGACATGACGACGACCGTTCAACGACAGCTCACCGCCGAGGGCGGGCAGCGCCACATGCACGAAGTGCACAAGATCGCGCACGCCGGCGCAGTCGACGCCGACGGCCACATTCTCGAGCCGCCCGACCTGTGGGAGGAGTACCTCGAGGATCGCTACAAGGACCGGGCGCTGCGCATCGAGATCGAGCCCGAGCGCGGCCTCGAAGTGCTCATGATCGACAACCAGCGGAGCAAGCTGGCCCGTCCCGGCATGGTCTCGACGCTCGGCGCCATGGGCGCACCCGACCTGCCCGACATCATGTTCAACCCGGATCGCACCTACGTGGGCGAGATCCCCTACGGGGCGATGGACCCTCACCAGCGGATCGAGCTGCTCGATGCCGAAGGCCTCGACATCGCGGTGCTGCTGCCGACCATGGGGCTGCTGTGGGAGGCCGAGCTCGAAGACGCCGAGCTGAGCCAGGCCTACACGCGGGCCTACAACCGCTGGATCTGCGAGTTCTGCCGAGATCACTCCGACCGGCTCATTCCCGTCGCACACATCTCCATGACCGACCCGGTTGCCGCGGCAGCGGAGCTGCGGCGCTCGGTGGCTGATGGCGCGCGCGGCTGCTTCGTGGCGCCGTTCACCCATTCGACGCGTCCGCTGGGCCACGCAGACCACGACCCGGTGTTCGAAGCAGCGCAGGACTTGGGCGTGCCATTCGCCATCCACCCCACCTTCGAACCGCAGTGGACCAAGGGCACGCGCATGGGGACGTGGGAGCACGTGCGCGAACTGCGCCTCACGGCTTCGATGACCGCTTCGGATGGTGTGCGCCACCAGTTCGTGTCGCTGTTCGACTACGGCGTCTTCGAGCGCTTTCCGGAGCTGAAGGTGCTGGTGCTCGAGTCGGGCGGCGGCTGGCTCGGCTACTGCTTGGACCGCATCGATGCGGTGTTCGGGCATACCTACACCGGCACCCGCGTGCCGCTGCAGATGAAGCCCAGCGAGTACTTCATGCGGCAGGTGTGGATCTCCTGCGACCCCGACGAGCGCTCGATCCCCGCGCTGGCGCAGCGCTACGGGCATGACCGGTTCATGTGGGCCAGCGACTTCCCCCACGCCGACCACACGCCGGAGTACGTGCTCGACCTCGACGAGCTCGTCGACATGTTCCCCGCGGAGTGGCAGCGGGCCTTCGTCGGCGACAACGCCCGCACCGTCTTCGACCTGTAACCGCCGCCGGCCTGCTTGGCGTCGCGGATGCGACTGGCGTGGGCAGGGATTGCAGACTGACGTGACCAGCCTGTCGCGTTCTGTCACTCGGCGAGGTGCGCAGGCGACCGCAATGACCGATCAATCGCTGTCGGATTCCCAGCGGTAGTCCCAATCGAACTGGATGCTGGCCGCGCTGACCGATGCTTCACCCGCGACAGCGTCCTCGTCAACGACGAAGATGACGTGTGCTGGCGGGAAGAGCGCCACTGGTGCCGTGATGATCTGCTTGAGCTCCGGGTGGCGAGAGTCGACAGGATGGCTCTCGCGCCACGCGAATGCCAGTTCGACGGCGAGCAGCGGCCAGAACAGGTCCTCGAAGTCGGATCGGGAAGGCCGCGAGCCGTCAGCAGAGCGAATACGCCCGAATGTCGCAGCAACCATGCGATTGAATTCGGCAGTTCGCTCAACGGACGCGCCAACGGGATCGGCCGTCACCCCGCAGGCAGCCCGGCCGCGGCGGCCATAGCCAAGCCGCGCTTGCGGTCTTCCGCTGTGAGCGGACGGGTGCTGATGATGGACGTCTCGTACGGAATGATCTGCGTCATCTCGACCGCACGCCAGCCGACGCTGACCCTGTGACTGAACTCGCTGCATTCGCTGCCCGTCATGCCATGGAACTTGGTGCATGCCATGTCGAGGTAGCTGCGGTCGTCGGTATCGAAGATGGGGCGCGGTGCCCTCAGGGCATGGAGCACGTTCTCGGGATTGGGCGCGCCGACATCTCGCTTCTGCAACTCAGCAGCACCGTCCGCGATCAACGCGTCGCGTGCCGGAACCAGCCGTACAGGTGCGGGACCTTCGGGGAGCTTCTGGTACGTGGCGCCGGTCACCGAACGCCGCCGTTCGCGGAAGCTCTCGAAGTCCGCCCACCACAGCACCTTGTTGAGCTTGACAGCACCTCGCCCGCCTGGGTCGTCCTGGAGACGGCCCGCGACATACAGCATCGCCTCGCGGAGCCGCACGTCGCCATCGCCGGGAGCCATTGGCATGCCGTGCCGGGAGACATCCGTGAGCTCCACCGTCGCCATCGCAGCCCCCCTTCCGTGGCCATTCTGCCAGACACACTGCCGGAGAAGCGCGACGGTCCGCCTGGCAGCGACGGTCGGATGTCGCCGTCTGTCACAGGCGGGTGCCAGCGACGCACCACACCAGAGCACCGCCATCGTTGATGAGACTGCCACGCATCTGCGCACGGAACGCCGATTCTGGGCGACTTCGTCGCACGGAGCGCATAGTCATGCCACTGGGTTGCGGGGATCTACCGCATTTCGACGGTGACTGTCTTGGGCGGGAAGTAGAGGCCGTCTTGTATGGCGCGGTTGCCGAGCTGTTCGGAAAGAGTGATCGTCACGGTGGTCGGCGGATTGCCGGGGCAGTCCGCACCGCCGGATACAGGCACGACTGCGAATGCCACCACTACCGCTTCGTCGGTCTCGACCACCTGCGGCCCTCGCAGCGCATCGCCCATGGTGCGCCCGCTGGCGCAGCCCTGCTCGGTGACCTGCAGCGTGATCTCGGTGTCGTCGGGGCCGGGCAGGCTGTCGGGGTCGAGATGCACGTCGACTCGGCCGAGTCCTTGCGGCAGCACGACATAGGGCTCGCAGCGCCGGCTCGAACCCTCCCCCGCCCACAGCCAGCGGTCGCCGCTGCGCTGAACTGCCGCTGTTTCTTCCCAGTCGCCTCCGTCCAGCACGAAGCGCACCAGGTCAGGGGCAATATGCACGACGGCCCAGTCACCTTCGGGCAGCGGGCGCGGCGTCGGGTCGGTCTGGCGTGCTGCGAGCTCGGTCCGGAACACCTCCACCGCCGGGTGATCGACATCGTCGATCGGCTGCCACGCCATCAGTTCCGAGTACGGCTTGGGCGGCACGCCCCAGCAGGTGACGACGGGGTCGGGGTTGCTCAGGTCGGGCAGCACCAGCAGCGGGCCTTCTGGAGGTGCTTCGGTGATGGTCAGCTCTAGGCAGACTGCATCGAGGCCGACCGACGACGGAACCGAACGGGCAATCTCAGCCAGCGCACCGGGAGGAGGATTCTCCAAGAACACGTTCACCCGATTGCGATGAGAATCGATGCCGTATCCGTAGATGCCCAGATCGCGATCCCAAGTGGCGCTGCTCATCTGATCCTGGGCGGAGAGCAGTTCGCGTTCGCTGTAGGTGACCTGCACCACTTCGATGGCAACATCGTCGCGCTGCCCCAGCGGGCGCATGTCGCCATCGGCGGGGCCGTCCTCCGGCGATGGCGGAAGAGCCAGCAGGGCCGCCTCGTGCATCTCTACCTCGTCGGTGAAGCCGACCATGATCGTGCCGCCGTTGTCACGGTCGAGCCAATAGCCGCCGAACGTGTCGAACTGGCTTCCGTACTCCCACACCGCGCCTTGAAAGCCCGACGGGTAGTTCTGGGTTCTGCGCAGCGGGCCCTGAATGCTGGCCGTGATCTTGGCGACATCCTCACAGTCTTCGAGACCCGACCCATCGATGCCCGCAGGAACCGCTTCTGAACGGGCAGACCCGGTGCTGCCAGGTTCAGCGACCGCGGGTTCGCGCGTCGCCGCCCCGGCCTGCACCGAGACTGACTGGCCGCTCTCGCCGGTAGGCGCAGCCCCGCCGCATGAGATCATCGCCGCCGCGAGCAAAGCGACGGCCAGCGACCGAAGCGCACGCGGCGCGCGGCGGCGGTCTATCCGCTGCGCCATGCCCACCGAAAGTACCGCAGCGACCAGTCCCGAAGAACGCGGCACCTTGCCAAAGTGCGGCATCACGCTCCCACGCCATGGGCAATCCTGGCCGTCAAGGTCTCGCACGGGCTCAAGACCCGACTGAGGGCAGAAGCCCGCCAACGTCGCGGACCACGAACGCTGCCTCGGCAGGCTCTCTGATTGACGCGGTTTCGTTCAGTCGCCCTGCGTTCGCTGGATCACAGGTTCGCCCGGCTTCACCACTTCCTCCGAGATGGCTCGCCCAAATCAGGATTCAGTGGGCCACTCGAGAACCAGTAGCCCCGCCGGCATGTTGAAATCGAGACGCGCCGTGCTCAGGATGTCGCGTCCGAGCAACGAAGGAATTCCAGCGGCCGTGTCATCC
>JAJEIW010000119.1 GCA_022828045.1 Acidimicrobiia bacterium
TTCGGGCGGCACAACCACGACCGACGACAGCCCGCGCAAGTGCGACGGCAGCGAGTGGCATCAGAACTTCTGGCATCAGCACGGCTCGTCGGGCTGCCATCAGACCGGCACGAAGCACTGCCCCGACGGCCAGCATGAGCATGTCCACGGCTCGCAGCAATGCCACACGCTCGGCAAGTCCACCAAGAACGCGTCAGGCACCCATTCGGGCTGGACCGACCACTGCGCTTCGGGCGAGCACTCGCACGAGCACTCCGGCTCGTGCCACACTGCGACGTCGGAGTCGGCGGAGTGCGCCAAGAATTACACCTACTCGTACTCGACGCAGAAATGCGAGCTGGACACCGGCCTCAAGATCTTCCAACGCGGTACGAGGCTGTATGTGGCGGGCACCGGAGAAGTTCTGTGCACATTCACGGGCGGTCGCCTTGCGAAGAATGCCGCGAACAAGATACTGAAAGAGGTCAACGACTTTTCAAAATGGCTCTTCGGTGCCGGTGTGGAGCTGACGATTGAGAGTCCTTGCGATCAGGCCTGGGGCTGGTACGAAAAGCACATGGAAAACACGCTGGAGTTCAAGCCCGAGACTGTCGATCCAGACGACAGCGGCGGCAGCCAGCAGCCGACGCCGGACCAGGACGACCCCGACGGCGACTACGACGGCGACGGCAAGACCACGGCCGAGGAAGCGCACGAGGCAGCCCTCAGATACGAGGCCGGGGAGCTCACCGACGCGGAGTACTACCGGATCATCTACAAGTCCTGGTGCGACCGTGGCGACAGCTACTACTGCGGCAAGTGAGGCGGGAAACGGCGATGAACACCCCGAACTACCCTGACACCATGAGCGCCGACGCCGAGCCCCTGGCTCAAAAGCAGCGTAAGTTCTGGCGGGGAACGTGGGGAGGCGTGTTGGCTGCTGCTGTAACGGCGAGTCTCATCCTGCGGCTAACGGACTGGCCTTCGTGGATTGTCAGCGCAGCCGGTGTCGTCATCATCGCCGCCGTTCTTGTCTGCGAATGGAGCAAGAGACGCCGCGTGAAGGCCGCTGGGAGTTCGTCGGGCTGACGTTCGGTGCTGCGTGCGCTGTGCGGGTGGGTATCTAGTCTCACCGGGGTGAGCCGGATCGAGGGGCTTTTGGGCGATCCGTGGGCGGGCCATCGCGCGGCGGCTGCGATAGCGGCGCGCGACCGCGGCGACTATGAGACCGCGGGGCTGCTGGCGATGAGCGCCCGACGCGCTGCGCGCCTCGATGCTCTGTGGCGGCGGCCCCGCCCGGTGCAGCGCCGCCACTGATGCCGACTGCCGTCGGGCGGGGATCCTGTTGCGGGCGGACGGATCTCGGCTGAGGCGCTCTCCGGCGACGTGAGCCTCTGCGCCGGCTGGGGGCAGGCTAGTGATGCGGGCGACGTCGCGGACGCTGTGAGCGTGGGCGCATTCGTCGAGCGCTGCGGCGAGGGCCTGTAGGGCTTCCTGGGCGCTCTGTGCGGCTGCGGTGGCTACGGCGTGGCCGGGCAGGCGATCCCGACACGTCGCCGGCGTCGCCCAGGGGCCGCTCACAGCGCCTCACCGGCGATGGCCTCGCGGGCGGCGTCGAGCGCTGCGAGCACGGTTTCGGCGGAGTCGTGGCCGGGGCGGCTGCTGCTTGGATTTGGGGCAAGCCGCGTCGAAAGCGGCGCGGCTGAGGCGGTTTCGACGAGCTGACGTTGGTCCTGAGGCCATGAGCACCAACGCCGAGACGCCGGACGCGCCGCAGGAGCGCGAGTCGCGGGCTTGGACTTGGGGGCCTGTCTTGGCGGGAGTCCTGACGGTGGCTCTCATTCAGCGGCTGGCGGTCTGGCCTTGGTGGATTGTCAGCGCAACCGGCGCCGTCATCGTCGCTGCCGTTCTTTCCCGCGAGTGGGCCAGGAGGCGTCGCGGGAAGGCTGCTGGTGCTTCGCCGGGTTGAGTGTCTGACGGGCGCTGTCTGCACCAAGCACCTTGAGATCAGGCAAATTTAGTTTTGATATATGTCATTAGCCAGAATATACGGCTGCCGAAGAGCGAAAGCAAGTGCGAGCGACGAGCCGACGGGCACCGTGGCAGCGGGTATGGGTGGATTCGCCGTCGCGCCGCGCCGCAGGGGAGCCATCTTGCCCCGGCGCGGCGCTACCGTGCTGCCATGCGCGAGTGGAATACGACACTGCCGAACCTCATGGAACCGTGGTTCTGGACGCAGCCGGCCGACGGGATCGACGCGGTGATTGCGCGGTATCACGCCGAAGCCCCGCTGGACTGGTTCGAGGAGCCCTACTTCTCCGAATGGGTGACGCCCGCACCCGGCTACTGGTGCGTGACCCGACACGACGACATCGCCACCGTGTCGCGCAACGCAGACGTGTTCAGCTCGGCGCGGGGCATCACGCTCGGCGACAACCCGCCCGAGTTCACCGAGTTCTTCAGCTCCATGATCGCCATGGACGACCCCCGTCACGCACGGCTGCGACGCATCGTCTCGAAGGGCTTCACGCCCAAGATGCTCGAACAGCTCGACGGCGGCATCCGTGACGGAGCGCGCGAGATCGTGAACTCGATCTGCGAGCAGGGCGCCTGTGAGTTCGTCTACGACGTGGCGGCTGCCCTGCCGTTGCGCATCGTGTGCGACCTCATGGGCATACCCCGTTCGGAGTACAAGTTCGTGTTCGATCGAACGAACATCATCCTGGGCATCTCCGACCCCGACTTTCAGCCACCCGACGGCGACCTCGCCAGTGCACTGCTGCGCGCAGGGGCCGAGCTTGCCGAGCTGATGAAAGAAGTGGCCGCCGCGAAGAAAGGCGGCGACGGCAACGACCTCACCAGCGTCATCGTGAACGCGGAACTCGAAGACGACCGGCTGAGCGAATCCGACTTGGCCAGCTTCTTCGTGCTGCTGGTGGTGGCGGGCAACGAGACCACCCGCAACTCCACCGCTTGGGCGCTGAAGTTCCTCACCGAGAACCCCGATCAGCGCGCCATCTGGGCCGCAGATTTCGAGAAGGTGGCGCCCACCGCGGTGGAGGAGATCGTCCGTGTCGCCAGTCCCGTGAGCTACATGCGCCGCACGGTGACCCGTGACTTCGAATGCGGCGGGCAGCAGATGCGAGAAGGCGACAAGGTGGCAATGTTCTACATCGCAGCGAACCGCGACCCCGCAGTGTTCGACGACCCGTTCCGCTTCGACGTGCTGCGCGACCCCAACCCGCAGTACGGCTTCGGCGGCCCCGGCCCGCACTTCTGCTTGGGCGCCCACTTGGCGCGTCGCCAGATCACCTCGATGTATCGCGAGCTGTTCGCGCGGCTGCCCGACATCGTCGCCGCAGGCGAGCCCGATCTGCTGCGCGCGTCGTTCATCCACGGCATCAAGCGCCTCGACGCCGAATTCACCCCGACCGCCCCGGTGCCCGCCTGACCTCGAATGCGCCAAGGCAGCGGTGCTCGACCTATGCACTCGCGCGGGGCTGAATCCCGAGACACTGCCAAGAACCGAGCGGCCGATCACTGCATGCATCAGCATCACGTACTCGAAAGCACCATGAGCGTGAGCCAGCAGGCTCACCGGACGGGACAGCCTCTAGCGTTCGCGCCATGACGAAGCCTCAGATCGCGCCAGCAGTCGGCAAGCTCGGCGTGCTCACGCCCGGCATGGGAGCGGTGGCCACCACGTTCATCGCCGGGGTGCTGGCGGCGCGTGCCGGGCTGGCAGAACCCATTGGGTCGGTCAGTCAACTCGCCCACATCCGGCTCGGCGACCGGACCGACGGCCGCAACCCGCTCATCCGCGATTTCGTGCCGTTGGCCTCACTCGACGACCTGGTGTTCGGCGGCTGGGATCCGATCACGCCCAATGCGCTCGAAGGCGCGCGCACCGCGGGAGTGCTGGAAGACCGTGACCTCGGTGTGATCTCCCGCGAGCTGGAAGGCATCGTGGCGATGGACGCCGTGTTCGACAGCCGCTGGGTGAGCCGGCTCGAAGGCACCCGTACCAAGCCCCCGATGGGCAAGCTCGAAGCCGCCCAGGCGCTGATGGACGACATCGAGCGATTCCGTGCCGAGAACGAATGCGAGCGACTGGTGATGGTGTGGTGCGGCTCGACCGAGGCCTACCAGGAGCCCACCGAAGTGCATGCCAGCGTCGAGGCGTTCGAAGCGGGGCTCGCAGCCGACGACGACAACATCTCGCCGAGCCAGCTCTATGCCTATGCGGCGCTGATGAGCGACGTGCCCTTCGCCAACGGCGCCCCGAATCTGGCCGTCGACATCGGTGTGATGACCGAGCTGGCCGAGCGCCGCGGCGTGCCCATCGCGGGCAAGGACTTCAAGACCGGCCAGACGCTGATGAAGACGCTGGTGGCGCCGGGCCTGAAGGCTCGGATGCTGGGCCTTCGTGGCTGGTACTCCACCAACATCCTGGGCAATCGCGACGGCGAGGTGCTGGACGATCCCGAGAACTTCAAGACCAAGGAGACGTCGAAGCTCGGGGTGCTCGGCACGATCCTGCAGCCCGAGACCTATCCCGAGCTCTACAGCGAGATCGACCACGTGGTGCGCATCAACTACTACCCGCCCCGCGGCGACAACAAAGAGGGCTGGGACAACATCGACATCTTCGGCTGGCTCGGCTACCCGATGCAGATCAAGATCGACTTCCTGTGCCGCGACTCGATCCTGGCGGCGCCGATCGTGCTCGACTTGGCGCTGTTCTTGGACCTGGCTCAGCGAGCCGGGCAGGGCGGCGTGCAGGAGTGGCTGTCGTTCTATCTGAAGGCGCCCCAGTCGGCCGACCCGGCCGGTCCCGAGCACGACCTGTTCATCCAGCAGACCAAGCTGAAGAACACCCTGCGTGAGTGGATGGGCGAGGAGCCGGTCACCCACTCCGAAGCCGGCTGACGAGCGCCGAACAGAGCTGCTGCGCGTCGGCGGCTGCGCGGCGATCACAATCTCATCCCGCTCTCAGGTTGAATTCAGGAAGCCTTCAGGTTCATTTGCCATCGTCTGGGTCGTCGCACGAACCCTGGCGAAAGGACTGGCGGCATGACCGATACCGGCGAGATCGACGAACCCACCGAGACACCGAGGCGCAGACTCGGCCGCAGCCGATGGCTGGTGCCTCTGGCCGCGCTGCTGCTGGCAGCGACTGCGGTCGTTGCGTTCGGTGCCGGCAGCGCGAGCGCGCAGACGCAGAACGGCAACGGTGATGCCGGCCAGCAGCAAGCCGACGACACCGGCGCTGACGAGGACAACTCCGAAGGCACGTGCGACCCCGATGGCACCCGTCGGGGCGGCAAGCTCGGGCGGTTCGGTATGGGCGACACGCTCACCGAACTGCTGGGCATCGACGCGGAGACCCTGCGCACCAAGCTCAAGGACGGGTTGACGCTCGCCGACATTGCTGCTGAGCAAGGCGTCGCAGTCTCCGACATGATCGACGCGCTCGTGACTGCGGTCACCGACAGGGCAGCCGAGCACGACCGCGAGATCGATGTCGAGGCAGTGACTGAGCGAATCACCGCACGAGTCAACGGTGAAAAGCCTGAGCGGCCCGAGGGTCTGCCCGACGAGGGTCGTCGGCACGGCGGGAAGCGTTTCGGCGGCCACGGCCACGGCAGCAATGCAGGAGCGTGGTCAACCTCGGCCTAGAACGAGTCGGCGCTTGGCGTCGCAGACCCACGAAGCGGGCCGGTTCCCTCTCCGCCGGCCCGCTTCGGCGCGCCCAGCGACTACGACTGCGTCACGCTGCAGCAGGTCGACGGCCCGGCTCACGTCACGGTGAAGGCGGCGATGCGTGTCCAGCGGTCGGGATCGTCGGGGTCGGCGCCGCCGTAGATGGGACGCAGTTGGAAGTCCAGCCCGCTGATCTGCGCGGCCGACTGGCGTTGGCCCAGCCAGTCGCCGAAACCGACCTCGCCGAAGTGTGCCGAGTTGATGCCCAGGCAACAGCGGGCACCGGGCCGTGCCACCCGCAGCAACTCGGTGACGGACTCGGGGCCGAGATGACCGTGGGTGAATGCTCCCGCGCTCACGATTCCGGCATAGGTGTCGCTGTCAAGCGCGAGTCGGCCGGTGAGATCGGCTTCGAAGAGCTGCCGGTAGGTCGAGCGCCCCACATGGGTCTTGGCGGCGGCCTTGGCCAGCATCTCGGGCGATATGTCGATACCGTCGATCACCCCGACGCCCAGGCGCGCCAGCTCGGCCCCGACGATGCCTGTCCCGCAGCCGACATCGAGCACTGGCCCATCCAGCCGGTCGAGGCTGTTCTCGCCGCCGCAGAAGGCGGCTGCCACGTGCTGGTGGTACTCGTAGTTGTTCTCCGCGAGAAAGACCGACTCGTAGGTCTCCGCCCACGAGGCATACAGCTTGCGGTTGTCCTCGGGACCGTCGACGGCGTAGGCCTCTTGGAGCCCGATGCCCGTCGTCGCAGCATCCGCCGCCGTGTGCTCGGTCATCGCCGCTCGACCCTATCGCCGCCGTTCTGAGTGTGGGAATGCCGCTGTGGGCGGCACGGGCACACTGAGAAGCCGAATGGCCCGTCAGACGAGCAGCGGATCGGTCATCACCTCCACCATGGCGGGACCGGGATGCGCCAAGGCCTCGCTGAGCGCGGCAGCCAGCTCGCCCGGCACCGTCACCTGGCGGCCCATCGCTCCGCACAGCTCTGCGAACTCAGCGAAGCCCGGGTTGTGCAGCGAGGTTTGCCACACGTCGAACTCGGCTGCTCGCTGCTCCTTGGAGATCTTGCCCAGTTCGCCGTTGTTGAGCAGCACATGGGTGATGTCCATCCCGTACTTGACGGCCGTTGTCAGCTCCATGGCGTACTGGCCGAAGCCGCCGTCGCCTGACACCGAGACCACCGGGCGGCCGACCCATTGCGAGCCCGGTGCGCCGTCACCGCTGCGGGACGCATGCTGCGTTGCGGCCCAGCAGCCCATTGCGGCCGGAAACGCGAAGCCGATCGACCCCAGGTATCCCGACATCAGCACGGTCTGACCGCACGGCTCGAAGTAGCGGCCGAACGAATAGGCGTGGTTGCCGACGTCGACCGGCATGATGGCGTCCGCCGGCACCAGGCGGCTCAGCGCCTCGAACACGACCGCCGAGTTGAGGCCGCTGCCCCGGTCATCTGCCCGCCGGCGCTGCTTCTCGGCACGCCAGATGTCCCAGCGGACTGCGACTTCGGCTGCGGTGCTGCCCGTGCCGCTCGGCCGGGGGGAGTCATCGAGTGCTTGCTGCGTGCGGATGGTCGACGGGGTGCCGGCCCTGCCTGCGAGCGCCACGGCCAGCGCCCGGGCTGCCACACCCACATCGGCCAGCATGGGCACGGTCACCGCATGGAAGCGGCCCAGCGCCATCGGGTCGAAATCCACCTGCACGATCGGCTTGTACGACGCGATGCCGGTGTGGTTGGCGAACGACACGCCGAAGGTCAGCAGCGCGTCGGCTTCGTTCATGAACCAGCTCGCAATCGGTGTGCCCGAGCGGCCGAGCACGCCGCAGGCCAGCGGGTGCTGGTCGGCGATGAGGCCCTTGCCCTTGAACGTGGTGGCCACCGGCGCATCGATGGCCTCGGCCAGCGCCACGATGTCGGTGATGCCGCAGCGGGCACCGTGGCCCACGACGATCATCGGACGCTTCGAACCCGACAGCACGTCTGTCGCCGCGTCGAGCGCACCGGCGGCAGGTGATACGCCGCGATCGCCCGTGCGTCCCTGCGGGGAGCCGGCCGGTCGCTCGGGCGCAGCCGCCGACAACACCTGCACCTCGTCCGGCAGCACGAGGTGCGCCACGTCGCGCTCCACCAAGGCGGTCTTGCAGGCCAGGTTCATCAGCTCGGCTGCGTCGGAGCCCGCCTGCACCGTTGCCGAGTAGCGGGACACGTCGGCGAACGCCGCGGAGAGGTCGGTGTCTTGAAAGGCGCCCCGGCCCCGGACGCTCGACGGCACCTGGCCCGACAGCGCGAGCACCGGCGCACGGTCCATCTTGGCGTCGTAGAGCCCTGTGAGCAGGTTGATGCTGCCTGGCCCGGCGATGGCGAAGCATGCCGCCAGCTCGCCGGTGAGCTTGCCGTAGGCGGTGGCGGCGAACGCGGCGGCGCCTTCGTGGCGCACCCCGACGAATTGCAGATCGCCGCGAACTTCGGCGGCACGCAGCGCATCGGCGAACCCCAGATTGGAATGGCCCACCATGCCGAACACCCACGCCACCCGCCACGCCGTCATCGTCTCGACGAGCTGATCCGACACGGTGCGGGGCCGTTCGTCCGTCGCTGGCAGCGCCACATAGACGCCGTCGGGTCGGATCTCGGTTCGGAAGGCGGACGGTGCATCGTCGAAGGGTGGCGGCGGCGTGCCATCGAGCGGTGAGTAGTCGTAGCCGTGCCAAGGGCAACGCAGCCAGCCGCCCTCGATGCTGCCCTCGCCGAGGGGACCGCCTTGGTGCGGGCAGGCGTTGGCCAGACAGCCGAACCCCGCCTCGGTCCGGGTGACGCACAGGCTCTCGTGGCCGACCGTCACCGTGGTGACCCGTCCCACGTCCAGCTCGTCGACTCCCATCAGCCGATGCCAGGCGAACTCGCCGGCAGGCAGCGCCGGTATCACGGTGCTCGGTGTCGGATGCGGGGATGTATCGCTCATCGCTCACCCCTGTTCAACTCGCGCTCATCGTCGCACACCGCGCCAAGGGATCCGCAAGAGCGTGTGCGCATTGGCGGAACGTGCCGCTACGTCACCTGTTGTTACCCGCTCTTGTTCCCGCTCTTCATTCAATACGGGCTCACGGGCCGCTCGGGCCACGGCTTCGCCTGCCGGCTCAGCCTCATAGTCGCGACGCGGCACCGGACACTGCCGCGCGGCTCTAGCGTTCTGCGGGTGCTGCATCTCGTGCGTCACGCATCGGCCGGCGACCGGCACGCCTGGCGCGGCGATGACGACGCACGGCCGCTGGATGCGGCAGGTCACGCCCAAGCCGAGGCCATCGCCTCAACGCTCGCCGCCGCCCCAGTGCGCCGCATCCTGTCGAGCCCCAGCGTCCGCTGCACCCAGACGATCGAACCGCTCGCGACCAAGCTGGGACTCGACATCGAGATCAGCGCCGAGCTTGCCGAAGGCGCTGACGGACGGCGGACCGAGGCCCTCCTCGAACGCCTGTGCGGCGCAGCGGGCGACAGCGTGCTGTGCAGTCACGGCGACGTCATTCCCGAGGTGCTGTGGCGCCTGTCGTACCGCGGCGTCGAAGTGAACCCGACACGCTGCAAGAAGGCGTCCATCTGGGAACTCCATGTGCTCGACAGGGCTGTCAGCCATGGCATCTACCGATCCCCTCGTAGTCTCCGTGCCTGGATGGAGGGACTGACATGAGCACTAGCCAGCACTACTACCTCGAGTCGTTCGAGGACATCTCGTTGGCGCCGTATCGGATCAGCCGGTCGCCTTTCGCTCATCGGTACACGACCGATCAGACCATCCACGCGGTCTACTGCAACCGGCTGTACGCGGTGAAGTCGTCACCGGACGAGAGTCCTATCGAGGGTTACTGGAAGCTGCGCCGCGGCGTCATGCTCTATGACGTTCCCGAGAAGCCGCTGGAGATCGTCGGGCCCGACGCGGCGCGCCTGCTCGAGCGGGTGCTGGCGTGCAGAGTCGCCGATCTCGGCATCGGCCGCTGCCGTTACGGTCTCGCATGCAACGACGACGGCACCATCCTGATGGACGGCGTCGTGATGCGCTTGGGCCCCGACCGTTTCTGGTACGTCATCGCCAACGGCGAGTTCTTGAGCTGGCTGCGGGCGCACGCCATCGGACTCGATGTCGACGTCAACGACCCCCATTCTCGGGTGCTGCAGATACAGGGCCCCATGTCGCTCGACATGCTCGACGCGGCCATCGGCGGCGGCCTGCCGGCCGACTTCAAGTACTTCCGTGCCGGCTTCTTCGAAGTGTGCGGGCAGACACTGTGGGTGTCGCGGACCGGGTGGACCGGCGAGGTGGGCATCGAGATCTACTGCAACAGCGGGCCGGCGCCCACCGATCACGACGCCCTGTGGGATGGCCTGTTCGCGTGCGGCGAGCCCTTCGGCATGGAGTTCAGCACCGCATCATCGATGGGGATACGGCGCATCGAGTCGGGGATCCTCGACAACGGCACCGACATCGAGCCAGGACTGACGCCCTACGGCGCCGGCCTCGGCCAGTTCGTCCGGCTCGACAAGGACGGCTTCATCGGCAAGGCAGCGCTGGAAGGTGCCGACCGTGCCCAGCTGCTGTTCGGCCTGATCTGCCCCACCGCGATGCCGGAGCCCCAGATGGGCGTCAGCTACGCCGATCGTCAAGCAGGCCACGTGACGATCGGCACCTGGTCGCCCACGCTCGATGTCGGCGTCGGCTACGTGCGATTCGACGAGCCGCTCGAGGGTGACGACTGGTTGGCCAAGACCGTTGCGCTGCACGACTACGAGGGCACACAGCACGCGGCCACCGTGGACACCCTGCCCTTTGTCGACAAAGAGAAGCAGTTGCCGCGCGTCGCTTGGCGAGGCCCGGGCACAGGCGCGGGGTGATGCTGACGCTCGACGCGGCGGCCGTACGAGACGCGACGCCATGGAACGAGCTGATCGAGGCCATCGCAGAACTGCTCGGTGGTGGCACCGCCAACGCTCCCCAGCGAGAGATACACGATGTCGGGCTACCGGACGGCGGCACTGGCTCGCTGCTGGTCATGCCCGCATGGCTGGATGCCGAACTGCTGGGTGTGAAGGCAGTCACGTACTTCCCCTCCAACGCGGGCACGGATCTGCCCACCATCAGCGCCGGCTATCTGCTGTTCGACGGCAGGAACGGGCAGCTGTCCGCCACGCTGGACGGCGACGAGCTCACCCTGCGTCGCACCGCAGCCGTCTCGGCGCTGGCCGCCGACCGTCTGGCCCGACCGGACGCCCGCCGCCTGCTCGTCATGGGCACCGGCAACTTGGCGCCGAACATGGCGCTCGCCCACGCCGCAGTCCGCGACTTCGAGACTGTCGAGGTCTGGGGTCGCCGACCGCAGCGCGCCGCCGCAATGGCGCAGCGGCTCGTCGAGCATGGTCTGCCCGCACGGCCGGCCGACACGCTTGACAAGGCCGTCGGGCGAGCCGACGTCATTTCCTGCGCCACGGGTGCCACCAGCCCACTGGTGCCCGGCGACCTCGTGCGGTCGGGCACCCACATCGACCTGGTCGGGGCGTTCCGGGCCGACATGCGGGAGGCCGACGACGAGGCCGTCAGGCGGGCGACGCTGTTCGTCGACACGCTCGACGGTGCGCTCGGGGCGGGAGACCTGGCACAGCCGCTCGACGCCGGGGTGATCTCCGCCGGCGACATCGCTGCCGACCTGGCGTCGCTCGCCGCCCTGCGCCACCCGGGCCGCACCTCCGACAGCGAGATCACCCTGTTCAAGTCGGTCGGCTTCGCGCTGTCCGATCTGGCCGCCGCCAGGCTCGTGCATCGACGGATCGCAACCGGGTCGGCGGGCGCACCAGATGCAGACGCATCACGCTAGTGATGGTCCGAACCGGCAGCCGTCGCCTCGGCTGGGGCCTCGCAGCGCTCGGCATGCTGCTGGTGTCCACCGATTCGCTGTGGGTTCGTGTCTCCGGCGCCGATGCGCTCGACATCGCCTTCATCGTGGGCGTGCTGTCGCTGTTGCTCTACGGCGCCATGGCCCTGCGCCAGGCATCGGCCTCGTGGGCGTCGCTGCGGGCCGATACGTGGCCGCTGCTGGCCATCGGCGTGCTCGGCGCGATCAGCCAGCTCACGTTCATCTCGGCCATCACCCACACCGAGGTGCCCAACGTGGTGGCGATCGTGGCGTCTGCGCCGGTGCTGGCCGCTGCGTTCGCGTGGGTGGCCCTGCGGGAGCGGACGTCACCTCGGGTCGCCGCGGGCATCGGGCTCACCGTGGTGGGCATCGGCATGGTGGTGTCGACATCGATTGGTTCGCCCAACCTCTGGGGCGACTTCCTGGCTCTCATCGCCGTGATCTGCTTCGCCGCCAGCACCGTCATCTGGCGCCGCCATCGGGACATGAGCCGCCTCATGGGGCTTGCCCTGGCTGCGTTGCTCGTGGTGATTCCCGCTGCCTTCGCAGCCGGTCCCGGAAGGCTCGACGGCCCAGCTTGGCTGGCCATCTTGGCCATGGGCCTGGTCTGCAATCCGCTCGGCCGCCTGTCCTACAGCAATGCACCCAGGTACGCGCCAGCCGGCGAGGTCGCCCTGTTCGCTCCGGTGGAGACCGTGGCCGGCATCGTGTGGGCCGCGCTGTTCTTGGGGGAATACCCGGCGGTCGTCACCTTGGCAGGCGCTGTCGTGGTGATCTTCGGGATGCTCTACGCCACGGTGCTGGACCGCAGGGGCGCCGTCGCATTCGGCACCGACTGAGCGGCGGCGCCCGCGGGCGGGGCCATGTCGCCTCGGATTCACGCGCTATGGGCCGCCCGGGGCTTGACCTTGCCGGCCGCCCGGGTCTCGCTCCCGTGGGCTGCTCGGATACTGTCCGAACCCATGGCGACCACGGCCGAACCCCGAGGCGCCGCGCAACGGTCCGACTCCGGCGTCAGCGCCGACGCCGATGCCGACGCCGGTGCGAGGTCCGCTGCTGAGTCCGACGACAAGGTGCCTGCGCCGCCCCCGAAGCGCAAGAGCCGCGTGCCGCGCCGGAAGTACGAGCGTGAGCTTGCACTGCTGCAACAGGAACTGGCCAACCTCCAGCGCTGGATCCAGCACCAGGGGCTCAAAGTCGTCGTCATCTTCGAGGGCCGCGATGCCGCAGGCAAGGGCAGCACGATCAAGCGCATCATCCGACGGCTGAATCCCCGCATAGTGCGCGTCGTGGCACTGGGCACACCCAGCGACCGGGAGAAAACCCAGTGGTGGTTTCAGCGCTATGTCGAAGAACTGCCGGCAGCGGGCGAGATGGTGATCTTCGATCGCAGCTGGTATAACCGCGGCCTCGTCGAGCCGGTGATGGGCTTCTGCACCGAGGAG
>JAJEIW010000113.1 GCA_022828045.1 Acidimicrobiia bacterium
GCCGATTGCTCCGCCGCCTTCGGGCGGCGGGGCCTTCTGCTTTCTGGGGCCGGTGATCCTTTCCACACCGTGAGCTGCGCTTTTGACTGCGGGCTTCCGCCAGAGAATTCGAGTCGAATGCAGCGAGGTCTTGGTGCAGGCACCGGTCGAACTATTGCCGGGGGAATGGGTTGGGGAATAATTGCCTCATGTAGCTGTTGTCCAGCAGGTTTGTGCTCTCATGTCGGGCGCGGGTCGGGTCGGCGTCGGTCCCGCAAGTACGCGAAGACTTGTCTGGGCAGGTGTGGCCGGTGTTTCGCATTGGGCGGGCAGGCGGGCGGGTCGGGGTGTTGGGGCTTCTCGGATCTGGTCGGTGTCGCTGATCGTCGAGGAGCCGGTCTTCTCGGTCTCTGGCTGTGCCTGCGGGGCGTTCTGGGCTGTGTGTCGACTGCACAGGTCGTGGTCTTCTTGGGCTGTCAGAGCGCTTGGCATGCCGCCATCGCGCTGTTCGCGGTGGCGCCGTCATGGCGTGGGCATGTGCATCCGGATCGCTTGGGAGGGCTGTTGTGTCGCTGAGGCGGGCAGCGTCCCGGTGAGTGGTGGGGTTTGGGTTAGCTGAGAGGGTCCGCTTGCAGCGGTTGCTGCTGTTTCGGTGGCGCCGTCCGGTGCGGCGGCAGCCCGCCAGGCGTGTCTGCGTACTCTGCGGCTGCTCGGACGCCGCAACCCGGTGTCCCGTCCCGCGGGAGGCTACGCGGACAGTCCTGTGTTCACCGTCGGCACCGAGGCTTACGAAGCGCTACGCGACGGCTACGAGAACGCTGTGGAGAGCACCGTCTGGGGGCCGAGGCCGAAGTTCGAGACCGCTGTGAAAGCTGCCCGTTCGCTCGATGACGCGGGAGGCTGATCTGGCACAGTGCAGCCGCGGACGCGGGTCGTGGCTACCGCAACCCGGTTTGTGCGTTTGTGCGACACAAACGCACAAAACTGTGTTAGCGTGACGGCATGGGCAGCCCGTTCACACCGGACTTCGGCAAGACCCCGACTGTGCTCGCTGCCCGCGACACGCTCACCGCCGCCTGGGCCAGAGCGCTGCGCACTCCCGACGACCGGCTTCGCACCTCCGTACTGCTCAGCCCGCGAGGAACCGGCAAGACAGCGATGCTCAACGAATTCGAAGACATCGCAGCACAGAACGGGATGCTCGTAGTCGCCGTCGACGCCAGCACCTCCGGCATCGCAGAACGCATCTTCGAGCGGATAGAACTCGCCCGCGAACTCGGCGAAGGCGTCGCCGGCGCACTGCGCGACCAACCAAGCGAGACAGCGAAATCGGCACGCCTCAACCTTGGCCTGGCGTCGATCGGATGGGCCGCCACCCAGCGCCTGAAGCCCAAATGGAGCCTACGACGCATCCTCACGCACCTCGCCGCGGCATCTGCTGAGCAAGGCAGCGCCATGCTCTTGACCGTCGACGAGCTCCACGCAGCGGACATCGAAGAGGCACGACGGCTCGCTGCCGACATCCAACACATGTCCAAACGCGAGAACCTGCCGTTGTGCTTCGCCGGCGCCGCCTTGCCGTTCTTCCGCGGGGTCATTCGATCCGACCGGAAACTGTCGTTCTTCAACCGCTGCGCGAAACCGTTGATCCCGCCCATAAGCGCCGACGAGGCAGCAGCCTTCTACAAGAGCGCCGTCACGGTCGCGGGCGGAAGCGTCAGCGACGAGGCAAGCGCCGTCATGGCCGTCGGCTGCGGCGGCAACGCCTACAAAATGCAGCACATCGGAGATCAGGCATGGAGGCTTGGGGAAGCCCCGGACCGCGAGATCGACGACAACGCAGCCCACGAAGCAGTGACAGCCGCAGCTCGCATCGCTCACGACGACCTCTTCCGTCCGCTGTGGGACGAACTCACCACAAGCGAACGCCGCATCCTGGGACGCCTCGCCGACGTCCCCGACACGCTGCACATCGCCGAGTTCGCAACCATCGAACCGGACCCTGACCGCCTCGACGCCGCCGTCACAGCGCTCGCCGACGCCGGATGCGTCGACTACGAGCACATCACAGGCACGCTCAGCCTCGGGCATCTCGGCGACCGCGACTCCATCATCGAAGCCTCATCCGTGAGCCGGCACCTGCAAGCGTCCCGAGCTGCCATTGACACCCTCCCAAGGCGATCAGCGTCCGACGACAGCAGCGGAATCACCTGCGGCAAGCCGATGCGCAGAGTCCCCGGGAACTGCACCCTGCCACCCAGCCACTCAGGGCGGTGCCGCTCCAAGCGATAACAGCGACGCGCTGTCGGCGTTTGCGAAGGCATCGACCACGACTGATGCGGCCGGGCAGCCCCGTTTGGTCGCCATTCTCCGACGCATGGCACGAAGACGAGTGCGTCCACATCAGCCGGGAGCGAACCTGTCAGGAGCGAAGCTGACCGGCGCCACGCTGGTGTGGACCGTGCTCGACGACGCCGATCTGTCGCACGCAGATCTGTCCGAAGCGGACCTCGCCGGAGCGGAATGTCTCCGCGCGAACTTCCGTCAGGCGAACATGGCACGCAGCCGGCAGCCGACCGATGCGGGCCGGTGTCTACCGAGAAGTCAGCAACATCGGCAGCGAACTCTCCCAGCTGCGCGCCGTGCACGCCGAACCGGGCAAGCAACTGCCGGAAACTACCCGACCCGGCCGGTATGGGCAGACCGTGAGCGACGCGTTCGTCGTGATGCGTACCGCCGTAGGACGCGAGTGCGGTACGTTTCTTACATGGCAGTCGTCCACAGGGCACCCAGCGAATCCGCAGCCGCACGCGCCTGGATCGAGAACCTGCCGGCGCGCTCATGGTTCAACTCCCGCGGTGTGCCAGGCGCACGCCATGTGGTCCGCAACGTGCTCAGCAGACTTGCCAATGCCGAGACTCCCATCATCGGACGGGCAGCGCCCCGCATCTACTGGCGGCAACCGCCGCCCGCAGCGGACGACTACGGCGCGCTCCCGGTGCTGACACCGTGCGCGACATCAATTTTCGCTCCTGTCGGATCCGGCTACGCATCCGACTGCGCCCTGTCAGAACTCGGGTGGAGCACACAGATGCCGTACCGGACAACCGTCGCTGTGCCGTACCGCAACCTCACCCCGCCTGAGTGCCCGCTAGGACCCCCGCTGACATTCGCATATCGCTCAAATCAGCGTCGCCGCGAGCTCAACTGGAACGAGGCCACCCTGCTCGAAGCAGCCTTGCGCAGCCATCTGGCCGACTACCACAACTGGGACCACGCGATGTGGCTGCTGCTCGAGAGCAACGGATGGATGCAACGGCGTTTTCCCATCCGGCGAAGCCAGTTCCTGTGGGCAGCCGAAACCGAGCCTCCGCCTGACGGCAAGGCCGGCTCCTACCAAGACAGCGCGTTCCGGTCTGTCATGACGCAGCTTGCGTCCGACATGCCAGAGAGCATCCTCGCACCATGAGCGAACGGCTGCGATGCCTCGCCAAGACGAACCGCAAGGGTCTTCTCTGCCAGAACTACCGTGACACTTGCCCAGTCAAGAAGCATCGCCGTCAGCATGCTGCCGCCTCTGGGCAAGCAGCGGACACAGAATCGGCGGTGTCGGATTCTGCCGAAGCCGAAGCAGAGGCAGCCGTCGACTGGGACCCTCTCACGGTGGGAACGCAGCCTGTTTCGTTGCCGCCGCGTCCGCTGGCGGACGACCCCGCCAAATTGAGTCGTGCTGTGGAAGACACTGCCTTCCACTACGGACTCCGCAGAAACATGATCTTGCGCGACTACCAGCTGGTGCAGGCGCTCTATGAGTGGGTGGCGGCAACTGGCGGAAAGCTCTACAGGACGCACAGCCAAGCAGGCATCGACGAGCAGCGCACCATCGGGCGCACTGTGTTCGCCGGAGGCACTTCGCTGTCGGCTGCCTGGGGGGTGACAGAGCGATGGTCAGAGGACATCGACATGGTCGTGAGCGCGATGTTCTACGCGAAGCGGAAGCATCTTGTGCAGGCGTGCAAGGCAGCGTTCGGGGTTGTTGCGCGCAGCCAAGGCGGGACGTATCGGGTGACAGAGAAGTCTCAGCAGTTCCTGTTCGCCACGCTCAGCAACCGTGCGACGGGGCAGCAGACCCGAATCGACCTGGTGCACGAGTCGCTCGACCCGTGTCCCGTCTGGACTCAGCGCGTGCCTGTGATGTCTCTGATAGGACGTGCCAGCAACCCTGACGACTTGCATATGCATCCCGAACTCGGCGGTTTCGAGATCGAGACGCTCGGGCCTGGCAGCACAGCCATGAGCAAGCTGCTCGCTCAGACTGAGGCATCGGAGAGCGGCAACTTGGAGCGCATCGCCTACAGGGCACGCGACATCTACGATCTCGCCTGCATCGCGCGAGCACGGGACCGTTTCGAAGGGCATCTGGGGAGAGACAGCAAAGCGCTGCTGCACATCGCTGAGTCTTGGATCGGCCCGCAGGAACGCCGACGCCCGCCTGAAGGGTTCGCGTCGCTGAAATCGTTCGACCCGTCCACACCCGAACACGAAGCGCTCGCAAAAGGCTACGAGACAGTGATGAACAACATGGTCTGGGGGCAGCCGATCCCGCTCGACGAAGCCATCGCCTTGGCGGTCACGCTCGACCCAGGACCAGCGGAGCCGTACGACGCCACCACCTCGTATTCGCATGTCGCAACGCCGTGACCGCGCTCGGCCTTGACCCAGTTCCCCAGCGTCCCGCGTGAATCCCAAGACCGCGGGCAACCACAGCGATCGGCTTGCCGGTCTCTGTCACGATCCTCACCGCACCAGCACGGAACCCCGGTTTGGGGGGAAGCCCACTTCCATCCCCGATGCGTCTGCGACGCTGCGCCGTTTCCAGCGCATGCTCGACGATCAGGTCGATGACGAAGAGCCGGCACCACCCGGCTGCAGCCCGGAAGTCTTGAATCCGCTGCGAGCGAGCCGAGCGCGAGCGAACCGGATCCTGCTCGACGACTAGCTGTGGCCCGGCCTGTCACCGGCGGCATCTATCTGGTCGCGGACGAACTGATCTCGTTCGATGACGGCAGGCATCGGAACGTGCACGATGCACGTCGGCCGTTCCTCGTTCTCAGCGCTGCCGATTACAGCGATCAGGACGACTGGCGTGTCGTGCTCGGCTGCCCGGT
>JAJEIW010000276.1 GCA_022828045.1 Acidimicrobiia bacterium
GACGAGTCGAGTCCGCTCCGAGGTCCGGTACATGGTCAGCTTGATGGCGAGCACGTCGGGGTCGTCGGCGGCCTGACGGATGAACGCGTCGAGGCTGGTGGTGAACGACTCGTACGGCAGGTGCACCAGCACGTCCTGGCGTTTGAGCACGTCGAAGAAGTCGGCGCCGGTCTCGGACTCCTCTGCGGTGCCTCGCCGGCTCGCGGTGCCGCTGGCGAGCAGCGCACTGGCTTCAGTGGAGGCGCGTAGCGGCAGCGGTGTTCGCGGATTGTGGGGCGGCGTCTTGAGATCGTCGCGGTCAATGCCGTACAGCTCGAACAGGTCCGACAGGCCGAGCAGTCCTTTCGAGGTGTAGACGTCATCGTGCGTCAGCTTCAGCTCGCGAGTCAGCATGTCCAGCGCGTCACTGCCCAGGTCGGGCGCGGCCTCGAGTCGCACTGCACCGCCGAAGCGCCGCTGGCGCAACTCGAGCTCCATGTGCTTGAGCAGGTCATCGGTTTCGGTGTCGTCGATGTCGAGATCGGCGTCGCGGGTGACCCGGAACGTGCTGTGGCTCAGCAGCTTCACGCCCGGGAACAGGTCGTCAAGATGCCAGGCGATGACCGATTCCAGCGTGATGAAGCGGTGCTCGTCGGGCAGAGCCAGAAATCGCGGCAGGATCGGCGGCACCTTCACACGGGCGAACGACGGACCGCTGCGGGAGTGCTCGACGAACACGGCCAGGTTCAGCGATAGGTCAGAGATGTACGGAAAGGGGTGAGCTGGATCAACGGCAAGCGGGGTCAGCACTGGGAACACCTGCTCGCTGAAGAGCTCGGCTACCCAGGCGCGGCTGGTGGCGTCGAGATCGTCGGGTTCGACGAAGGAGATCCCCTCGGCAGCGAGCGCCGGTCGCAGCTCGTCCTCGAACAGCGACGAAGCGTCACCGAGCTGTTCGGCCGCGGCCGCCTGGATCCCCTTGAGCTGTGCCCGCGGGGTCAGCCCGTCGGAGCCGGCTTGGCGCACTCCGGCCTCGATGGAGTCGAGCACCGTGGGCACCCGTACCTGGAAGAACTCGTCGAGATTCGACGCATGGATGGCCACGAACCTGATGCGCTCGAGGAGCGGAAGCTCTTCGTCTCGCGCCAGCGTCAGCACGCGGCGATTGAAATCCAGCCAGGACAACTCTCGATTGAGGTAGCGATGAGAGGATCGGGCCCCGTTGGCGGCGGACATGACGGTTCCAAGCCCCCCGTGCGTTCAGCGCAAGGCGCTGTGGGGGCGACACGCCTTGCCCCCGTGAGAGTACGCAATCGGTGTCACTGTCCACAAGAGGCGGCTGGATCGGCGAGTTTCCAGGCGATCCGTCGCCGATCGCTGTGGACAACGTGTGTGCGGCGGCCCGGTGATTTGTGGACAGCGGCTGCGGCGACGGCTGCCAGTTCTGCCTCAGGCCGGTGTGAATTCGAAGTCGTTGTTGACCGAGACATCGGTGCCGATGAACTCGGTCTGGGTCATCTCGTCCATGACTGCTGGATCGGCGCAGCGGGCCCACTGGCGGCCGTTGGGCGTCCGCACTGACGCCAAGGCCACTTCGGGTCCGAACTCGCCGCTGAGCATCCTGCCGTGCATCACGGTGTAGGCCTCGATGGTGGCGTCGCCGGTGTAGTCGGCATCAAGCTCAACGGAGGGGAACCGGTCGATCTCGTCCTGGCAGTTCTGATGGCGGAACCCGCCTTCGGATGGCTCAGTGGAGTACACGCCGAAGGCGTGCTTGGTGAGGTACCCGCCGTTGGCCGAGCACAGTCCGACAGAGCCGGAGTTCTCGCGGAGCTTGCCTGCCATCGTGGCGATGGAGTGCGTGACGTAGTTGTTGAGCGGTCCGCCGGCGAAGGTGAGACCGCCGGTGAGCGTGAGTTCGCGGTCGAGACCCAAACCGAGTTCGGTGGCCGCGATCTGCACTGCCGAGGGGAAGCACGAGTACAGGTCGACATAGTCGATGTCGTCAGTGCTCACGCCGGCCAGCTCCATCGCCCGGCGGCCGGCTACGCGGACAGCGGGCGAGCTGTGCAGGTCGCCGCGGTTGGACACGTAGTCGGTGTCGCGGCCGTCGGTGCCCGAATGCGGGAACACCCAGCGGTCGCGCGGCGCGCCCGCAGCGGTGGCGGCTTCGGCCGAGCACACGATGAGCGCCGCAGCGAGGTCCAAGTCCCAGTTGGAGTTCATGGCCTTGGTGTAGGGGAATCCCACCAGCCGGTTAGCGGGGCTGGGATCGCGGATCTCCTCGGCCGTCATCGGTGTGCGGACCCAGGCGTAGGGGTTCGCCACGGCGGCTTGGTTGAACTTCTCCCACATCGCGGCGAGGCGATCGCGGTGCCCGTCCATGGTCTCGCCCCTCGAAGCCCGAAACGCCGACTCGAAGACCGGGTACAGGTTGATGGGCATCGACAGGCCGCGTTCGAGCTCGACCTTGTTGTTCATGACGACGTCCACGCCGAGAATTTCGTCGGGGGCGGCGTCGGGCTGGTCGGTGTAGGGGATGCGCTCATTGCGGCGGCGGGCCCGCCGTCGGCTCCAGATTCCCTCTGCACCGGCGATCAGCACCACTTCGGCCTGCCCAGCGGTGATGCGCTTGCACGCTTCGTTGACGAGCGACTGGGGCGTGTTGCCCCCGTCGGTGGACAGCCCGGTCTGTGCACTGGCGCCGAATCGCTCGTTGAGCAATGCGGCGGGGTCGGTGTAGGGCCACGCTCCCCTGATGACCCAGGTGTGGGTGGCGCGGGCTGCCAGACCGGGCGAGCCGGCATCGTCGAGCGCCGCTGCCAGCGCCTCGCCCATCATCGCCACGGGTTCGAGCGCCTCTACGGAGTTCTCTGGACGCTGCTTGAACTGTCCAGCGCCGACGAGAACCGGTGTACGCGGGTCGATCTTGAGTTCTGTCATGGCGAATGAGCCTTGTCGTCAGGATTCGGGCGGGGACCGGGACGCGACGATAGCGAACGGCGTTCCGGCGAGTCCGGGCCGCTGGCACCGGCCGGCCTGCGAGATCGTCGATGGCCCAGGTGCCGCTGGCGAGACCAGCCAGCGTGGCGAGGGTTTGAGCGGCGGCATGGTGCCGCATGTGCCGCAGTAGCGTCGCAGGCGGGAGGCCGCCGGTGGCCCGATTGCCCGATCACTACGCAGCGCTCGGCGTGCGTCCCGACGCCGATGCGGCGGAAATCCGGCGCGCATGGATCAGGGCGGCTCGTGCGAACCATCCCGACCGCCGGGGTGATGTCACCGAGGAGCCGACCGAGCGCTCTGATCGGCGAATGCGTGATGTCAACGAGGCCTGGCGGGTGCTGGGGCGGGCCGAGTCGCGCCGCCTCTACGACGAGGAGCGGACCCCCGCTGCGCCGCCGTCCCAGCCTTCGACACCCGCCGGAAGGGCTCCTGGCCCCGCCGGACCTGGTGCCCAACCGGGCGCGCCCGGTGAGCAGGGGTTCGACGAGGGCATCGGGACAACATCAGAGCCCGGCGGGCCGGGCGGTTTCGTCGTGCGTCATCGCAGCGCCGCATTGGTGATCCGAGTGCTGCCATGGGCCACCATCACCGTGGTGGGCATGGTGATCTTCGTGGCCAGCGCCTACATGAGCGCCGATCCGAACGCCGAACCGTCCAACGTCGCCGCGCTCGAGGTGGGCGAGTGCTTCTGGGAGGCGCCCAACGGCACGCTGCGCACGGTGGGCTGCGATTGGCCGCAGAACGACGGCGTGCTCGACCAGATCATCACGCTGTCGCCGAGCGACAGGTGCCGCCATCCCGATGCCACGGTCCACGCCGCACCGATCGCCGGCCGTCGCCTCTGCTTGGTGCCCGTCGATCGCTGGGAGCCGCTTGCCGGCGAGTAACCGTCCTCAGCCGTGCTCGGTGAGCATCAGGCGGACGCCCAGGTTGTACTCGGGCGGCACGATGAACATTGCGTCCTGCTGCTCGCCCGCGCCGCACATGCCGACCCGCTGTGCGCCGGGGACCAGGCCGGGGTCGTCGAGCTCGAAGTGCAGCAGCTGCAGGCGACCGGGCCGATTGCCCATCCAATGAGCCAGGTTGGGGTCGGTCGGCTGGATGAGCTTGAGGTTCCACGGACCCGAGCGCAGGTCCACGCCGGCCCCGACATTGGGATCCTTCCACTCGTCGGTCTGCTCCATGCCGAGCGGCCCGGTGAACAGCGCGGCGGCAGCCTGCACATCGGCCACCAGGTGGACCACCGTTTCCAGCGATGTGGCTGCTCCGTGGCGAGTCGGCGGCAGCGGCGGCGCGTCGTCCCAGCCCCCGCCGCCGTCCCACGCGATCTGGATGACGATGCCCCAGCTGTCCTTGGGATGAAGGAACGCTTCCTTCCACAGCGGGTTCTCTTCGTTGACGCCGATGACGTTGTAGCCAGCGGTGCCGAGCGCTCCGACGGTGTCGGCGAAGTCGGGTGTCTTGAACGTGAAGTGGTGCGGCCCGGGTCCGTTGCGAGCCAGGAATCGCCGCAGGAAATCGCTGCCGGGATGCTCGATCGGCTCGAGGATCTCGACCCTCGCACTGCCGTCGAACGACACCTGGCAGAAGTAGAAGTCGTCGCCGGCTTGGGATGCCGGGTCGTTGTCGGGCCCGCCGATCCAGCGACCGCCCAGGTCGCGGCTGTATCGGATCACGTTGTCCCAAGCACGTTCGCTCACGACGGCGACATGGTCCATCATGAGGGTGTCGGTCGGCATGGCGCCGCAGGCTATGCCGGAATGAACGACTCGCTCACGTCAGGCGAGGCGGGCGGCGGGTGCAGGGGCATGCCGCGTGCGAGATCGTCGGCTTCCATCAGCGCGGCAGCCAGCCGCTCGTACATCTCCGCTCGCCGTGCCGGGTCGCTGCGGCCGAGGGGAGCGACCTCGTCGGGGTCGGCTGCAGTGTCGAAGAGCTGCTCGGAGCCGTCGCTGTGGCGGGTGAGGCGCAGATCGGCGGTGACGAGAGTGCGCGTTTTGACCGGCGTCATGATGTCCATCGTCAGTGCGCCGGGAAAGTCGTCCTCGATCAGCACCGCGTCGCGCACTGCCGCTGAAGGGTCATCCAGCACCGGCGCGAGGCTGCGGCCTCCGATGCCGTCGTAGCCGGGCAGATCGGCAAGCTCCAGCAGCGTCGGCCCGAAGTCGATGCTGCCGGCCAGCGACTGGGTGCGGCCCGGCGAGCGCCGCGGGTCGGCAATAACCATCGGCACGGCAAGCGTGCCGCGGTAGTGCAAGAAGCCCTTCAGCATCAGTCCGTGGTCGCCCATCATGTCGCCGTGGTCGCTGGTGAACACGATGATGGTGTTGCCGGCCTGACCGAGCCGGTCGAGCGCAGCCAGGATCTGGCCGATGCCGTCATCGATCATCTCGATCATGCCGTAGGTGGCCGCCAGCGCCTCCCGCAGCATCTGGTGGTCGCCCGCCACGCCGCAGGGCGTGACCCAGCCGCGCTGTTTGCTCGGGTGTAGCTGGCTGATGTGCTGCACATATTGAGGGGCGCCCTTCAAGTCGTCGTCGACCGAGACGGGAACCTCCATGTCGTCGGGACGGTGGCGGTCGAACCACTCGCCGGGCGGCGTCATCGGGTGGTGCGGGTCGGGAAAGGAGGCCCACGCCAGCCACGGTCCGCCTTGATTGGCTGCGTCTTCGATGAAGGCGATCGTGCGCTCGGTCACGAACGCGCTCGAATGAAGCTCGGCGTCGTAGGGCGGTTCGTACACCTGCCACCAGCGTTCCGAGCGGCGGCGGGCCGGTGACTCGGCGGTCAACGGCACCATGAGGTCTTCGAGGCGGCCTCCGCGATCGAGTGCCCACAGCAGGTGGTGACCGCTGACCCGTGCGCCGTGGTCGATGGCCAGTTCGACGTGTTCGAATCCGTAGAAGTTGTCGGGGAACTCGGGCGCTCCTTTCACGTAGCGCTCTGCGTCTTCGAGCGTGTCCCAGCCGGTCGGCCAGTACTGGTCGATTGCGCCGGCGGGCGCACCTGTCGGTAACACCGCGTTACGAGACATTCCGTGCTGCAGGTGCGACTTGCCGATGAGCGCCGTGCGATAGCCCGCTGCACGGAACTGCCGGACGTGGGTGTTGGCCCCAGGTTCGAGTGACCGGTCGTTGAACACCACGCCGTGCGCGCTGGGCATGCGCCCGGTCATGATCGTGGAGCGGTTCGGCATGCACACCGGGTTGGCGACCCACGCGTTGTCGAACACCATTCCCCGGGCCGCCAGCGCATCGAGGTTGGGCGTGCGCACCACCTCGTTGCCGCCGAAGCCGGTGTGATCGGCGCGCTGCTGGTCGGTGATGATGAACAGCACATTCGGCTGTGCCGGTGTTCCGTTTGTTGCTGCGGTCATGGCGATCTCCCGTCGTTGGTGAGGGCGGCTGCGTGGTCGGCGCGACGAGGGCCGCTCAGCCGAAGTTCATGGCGGCGGGGTTGCCGCCGTCGACCACCACGGTCTGGCCGGTGATCGACTCGGCCTCGCACAGCATCACCGTGGCATTGGCGATGTCGATCGGGCTGCCCACCTGGCCCAGCAGCGACGCACGCCGAGCCCCTTCGGAGATCTCGTCGGGCAGGCGGGCCGCCATGCGGGTGCCTTCCACCAGGCCCGGCGCCACGCAGTTCACCGTGACCGATGGCGACATGGCCACGGCCAGGCAGTGGGTGAGGTGGATGAGGCCCGCCTTGGAGCAGCTGTAGGCGATGCTGCTCGATCCAGGGAACAGACCGCCCACCGAGGCGATGTTGACGACACGCCCGCCG
Source organism: Acidimicrobiia bacterium (assembly GCA_022828045.1). Taxonomy (GTDB): domain Bacteria; phylum Actinomycetota; class Acidimicrobiia; order Acidimicrobiales; family Poriferisodalaceae; genus Poriferisodalis. The sequence continues at coordinate 6,769 of JAJEIW010000276.1, forward strand.
CCGTCGGCAGCCAGCAGCTCAGCCAGCGCCCGCGTCAGCAGGTAGGGGCCGCGCAGGTTGGTCTCCTGCACCCGGTCCCAAGTCGCAGAGTCGAGCGTCTCGAGGTTTCTGAACGGGATGCCGATGTTCCATGCCGCGTTGTTGACCAGCACGTCGCAGCGGCCGTGCTCGGCGATTGCAGCGGCCGCAGCATCGATCGAGGCCTCGTCGCGCTGGTCGAGCTGCAGCACATCGGCAGAACGGCCTGCTGCGCGCACCAGATCGGCACTCGTGTTCGCACGTTCGAGGTCGCCCACGTAGGTCACGATCACGTCAGAGCCGGCCGCGGCCAGCGCTTCGCAGATCGCACGCCCGATGTCGCCGGAACCCCCGGTGACGACAGCCAGTCTTCCTGTCAGATCCATGTTCGGTTGCCTTTCGATCAGCGTCTTGTGCCGTCCAGTGTCTTGGATTGCTCCGCCCAGTCAGCCTGAGACGACCAGTTCGGCCATGGCCGCCAGCAGCGTCGGCGGGCCCGAGAGCCGCAGCACGGTCACCACGGTGTCGTCCCAGCGCCGCAGGTCTGCCGCGATCTTGTCCATCGGGCCGATCAGCGCGACCTCCTCGACCAGCTCGATCGGGATGGCCGAGGCGGCCTCCTGCTTGTGGCCCGTGAGGTACATGTCCTGCACCTCGTCGGCGACGTGCTGGTAGCCCATCCGGCAGAACACGTCGTAGTGGAAGTTGGCGTCGCGTGCGCCCATCCCGCCCATGTACAGCGCCAGCATGGGGCGGATCCGGTCGGCCGCACGCTCGAGGTCGTCGTCGGGCACCACGCTGATCGGGCACACCACCTCGAAATCGGCATCGTCGGGGATTCGCCCGTCGTCGCCGATCAGCGGTTTGCCCGCCGCAGCGAAGCCGGCATTCAGCGCATCCGCATAGAACTGGTTGTCCTTGGGGGCGAAGAACAGCGGCAGCCAGCCCTCGCACAGTTCGGCTGCCAGGGCCACATTGCGCGGCCCCTCCGCGCCGAGGTAGATCGGCACGTCGGCTCGCAGCGGGTGCACGGTGGACTTCAGCGGCTTGCCGAGACCCATGCCCCCCGGGTAGGGCATCTGGTAGTGGTCGCCGGTGAAGCTCACCGGCTTGTCTCGTTCGAGGATCGCCCGGACGATCTCGATGTACTCCCGGGTGCGTGCTAGCGGGCGGGATACGGCTGGCCGTACCAGCCTTCGACGACCTGCGGCCCGCTCACGCCGAGGCCCAGGATGAACCTGCCGCCGCTGAGGTGATCCATCGTGATCGCCGCCATGCCCACAGCGGCCGGAGTGCGTGCGGAGATCTGGATGATGCCGGTGCCCAGCCCGATGCGCTCGGTGTGGCTGCCCCACCACGCCAGCGGCGTCAGGGCATCGGAGCCGTAGGCCTCAGCGGTCCAGAACGAATGAAAGCCGAGCTGCTCGGCGAGTTGCAGCGTCTCCAACGCATCAGGCGGCGGGCCAGCCGCCCAGTAGCCGACACCGGTTGCAAGCTTCATGTCACATCGCCTCGTCGTTGCGGAGAATCCAGGAGTGCCCAGTATGGGCGCTGGCGGCCAGCGGCACAGAAGTGGGCGGGTACAGTCCGCGCGCAGGCGGTCTCGCGGCCGCAGTTCTGCCAGCCAGCACCGAGGAGCGCGCAATGAGCACCGAACGCGACGACGGCCCGACCAAGGTGAATCTCGACGAATCCGAGATGCCGACCCAGTGGTACAACGTGATTCCCGATCTGCCGGCGCCGCCACCGCCGCCGCTGCACCCGGGCACGCACGAGCCGATCGGCCCCGACGACCTCGCGCCGCTGTTTCCGATGGGACTGATCATGCAGGAGGTCACCGGCGAGTCCCACGTGGACATCCCCGGCGGCGTCCTCGACGTGTACCGGCTGTGGAGGCCGAGCCCGCTGTACCGGGCCCGCCGGCTCGAAGCCGCGCTCGAC
>JAJEIW010000124.1 GCA_022828045.1 Acidimicrobiia bacterium
GGCTACACCGTCTCTGCGACCGCAGGGTCAGCCTCGGTCGCGGTGGCCGATGACGACGACCCGGCGCCTCCGCCCCCGCCTGTGGTCGATCCTGAGGTCAGCATCAGCGCCGGCGGCGGTGTCACTGAGGGCGGCGACGCGGTGTTCACTGTCACCGCCGTCCCCGCACCTGCCGCGCCGCTGACGGTCACGGTGTCGGTCGCGCAGGTCGGCGATTTCGGTGCTGGCATCGGGTCGCGTCAGGTGACTGTCCCCACTTCGGGCAGCGTCACCCTCACTGTCGCCACCGCCGATGACGGCGCGGATGAGGCCGACGGGTCGGTGACGGTCTCTGTCGATGCTGGCAGTGGCTACACCGTCTCTGCGACCGTCGGGTCAGCCTCGGTCGCGATAGCCGACGACGACAATCCGCCTCCGCCTCCGCCGCCTCCGCCGCCTCCGCCATCGCTGTCGAAGCCGTCGATATCGGTGGGCGACGCGACCGCGGGCGAGGGCGACGGCGCGGTCGAGTTCACTGTGAGGCTCAGCGCGGCCAGCACCGCGGCTGTGACCGTGTACTACTTCGTCAACCCGGGCACGGCGATGCCCTACGCCGACTACCGGCCCGAGTGGGGCCGGGTCACCTTCGCTGCGGGCGACACCTCGAAGACCGTGCGGGTCTCTCTCATCGACGACCGCACCCCCGGCGAGGCAGACGAGACATTCGTGCTCAGGCTGGTCCTGTCCGACACCACTCACGCCACGCTCGCCGACAGCCAGGCACAGGGCACCATCACCGACAACGACTGACAGCGAGCGTGCGCCTCGGAGGATCACCCATCCCACCGCGAACAGCGCCGCGCTGCCGGACGGCCGGACGCACCGGCAATCCGGCGGCCCCGGAGGGGTCGTTCCCTAGACTGATTTGGTGACGACGACAGCAGCCTGCCGGCTGGCGATGGGCTGAATCATGCCCGGCTCGATCGTCGTAGGAATGCAATGGGGCGATGAGGGCAAGGGCCGCATCGTCGACATCGTCGCAAAGGAATGCCAGCACGTCGTTCGCTACCAAGGCGGCCACAACGCCGGGCACACGCTCGTGGTCGGCAGCGAGACGTTCAAGCTGCAGCTCATCCCGAGCGGCGTCCTGTACGACCACGTCACGCCCATCATCGGCAACGGCGTCGTGGTGAACCCGTGGGTGCTGCTCGGCGAGATCGACATGCTGACCGAGCGGGGCGTCGACTGCGGGCGCCTCATGCTCAGCCCGGCGGCGCACATGGTGCTGCCCTACCACCAGCTCGTCGACGAACTGGTGGAGGAGCGGCACGGCCACGCCGGGCTGGGCACCACCAAGCGGGGAATCGGGCCCGCCTATGCCGACAAGGCAGCGCGGGTGGGCCTGCGCGTCGAAGACCTGCTGGAGCCAGCGGTGCTGCGCGAGCGGCTGCACAACGTCCTCGACGACCGCAACGACTACCTGCGGCGAGTGTTCGATCATCCGGGCATCGACCCGGACACGCTGGCCGCTCAACTGCTCGACGAGGTCGCGCCGCGCCTCACGCCGCTGCTGGCCGACACCATTGGCTGGCTGCACGAAGCGCTGCACGCCGGCGAGCGGGTGCTGTTCGAAGGTGCCCAAGCCACGTTCTTGGATCTCGACCACGGCACCTACCCGTTCGTCACGTCGTCGAACCCGGTGGCAGGGTTCGCGCTCGTCGGCTCGGGCATCGGCCCCGGCGCTGTCGATCAGGTCATCGGCATCGCCAAGGCGTACACCACACGGGTGGGCTCTGGCCCCTTCGTCACCGAGCTCGACGGCGAGGTCGGCGAGCATCTGCGAGACCGCGGCGCGGAATACGGCACCAACACCAACCGGCCGCGCCGCTGCGGTTGGTTCGACGCCGTGATGGGCCGCCAGGCAGTGCGCCTGAATGCATGCACCGAGATCGCGCTCACCAAGCTCGACGTGCTCGACGAACTCGACACGATCCAGGTCTGCGTTGCCTACGAGGTGGACGGTCGCCGGTATGACCACCTGCCACACCTGCGCTCCCTGCACGATCGAGCTGTCCCCGTGTACGCCACGCTGCCGGGCTGGAAGACACCGCTCGACAAGGTCACCGAGCGATGGCAGCTGCCCCGCCAAGCGGTCGATTACATCGTGTTCCTCGAACGCCAGCTCGGTCTGCCGATCCGGTATGTCTGCGTCGGCCCCGGCCGTGAGCAGTACATCCGCTTCGCAGCGTGAGCTGCGAAGTTTGGACCCAGCGCAGCGTGAGACACGTTCGGTTCGCACCCCCTGCCCGTGAGGTTGACGGCCGATGAAGGTCTGTGTGGTCGGCCAAGGCGGTCGTGAGCACGCGTTCGCGAGCGCTCTCGCCCGCAACGCCGATGTCGTTGTCACGCCGGGCAATCCCGGCATTTCGGGCAGCGTCGCAACACCGCCCACCGAGATCGATGCCGACCTCTTCGTGATCGGCCCGGAAGGGCCGCTGGCAGACGGCCTCGCTGATCGCCTGCGAGCAGACAGCCGGCTCGTGTTCGGACCGGGCGCGGACGGCGCCGCGCTGGAGAGCTCCAAGGCGTGGATGAAAGAAGTCGTCAGCGCCGCCGGCGTGCCCACGGCGGCCTATGCGGCATTCGACAGCGACCCCGCAGGCCGCCGTGCAGCGCACGCCTACCTGGAGACGCTGCCGCCGCCGTACGTTGTCAAGACCAGCGGCCTCGCTGCTGGCAAAGGCGTGCTGGTCACCGACGAGCTGGCCGAAGCCCACGCCGACGTCGACGCCAAGCTGGACGGCACTGCATTCGGGGATGCCGGTCGCCGCATCGTGATCGAAGAGGGAATGGGCGGCCCCGAGGTGTCGCTGTTCGCGCTGTGCGACGGCCGCCGCGCGGTGCTGCTGCCCACGGCCGTGCGCGATCACAAGCGCATCGGCGACGGCGACACGGGGCCCAACACCGGCGGCATGGGCTGCGTCTCGCCGCTGGCCGATGTCGACCGGGCCGCCTGCGACGAACTGGCCGCGATGGCATTCGAGCCGACGCTGGCTGAGTTGATCCGGCGGGGCGTCGACTATCGCGGCGTGCTCTACGCGGGCTTCATGCTGACGCCCGACGGACCCCGGCTGCTGGAGTTCAACGTCCGCTTCGGCGATCCCGAGGCACAGGTCACGCTGCCGCGCATCGAGAACGATCTGGCGCAGCTGTTGGCGGGAGCGGCAGCGGGAGAGCTGACTGACGAGGTCGTCGTCTCCGACGATGCCATGGTGTGCGTCGTCTGCGCCGCCGAGGGATACCCGGCAGCGCCGCGCACGGGTGACCTCATTGCGGGCCTTGAGCGTGCGCGAGAAGTTCCGGGCGTCACCGTGTTCTGCGCAGGCGTCGGCGCTGGCGACGGGCAGACGGTTCCGTCCGAGTCGCTGCTGACCGGGGGCGGCCGGGTGCTGAATGTGTGCGGCCGCGGGCCCGATGTGGCGGTGGCACGCGACCGCGCATACGAAGCCGTGCGGCAGATCAGCTGGCCGGGCATGACCTACCGCACCGACATCGCCGCTGCTGAGGCCGCGGCAGCCGCCAGCCTCAGCCGATGAGGGCGTTCATGGGTGCTGGCGTCCTGTTCGGACATCGCCCCATCACCCGCTCCGGGCGGCGAGACTCAGACGGTACGTCGATGGGCAACACGCCGATGCATGTCAGGAGAGCAAATCGATGAAGGTCGCCATCTTGATGGGCTCACCGAACGATGCGTCGAAGATGGCACCAGCCGCCGAGATGCTCGACAGGTTCGATGTCGAACACGTGACGGAGGTGATGAGCGCTCACCGCACACCTGCAGTCGTGGCGTCGTTCGCGACCGGAGCACGCGACGCCGGCTTTGCCGCGGTCATCTGCGGGGCCGGCATGGCAGCGCACTTGGCCGGTGTGGTGGCTGCGCACACCACCCTGCCGGTGATCGGCGTGCCGCTCAGCGGCGGCCTCGCCGACGGCCTCGATGCGCTGCTGTCGACGGTGCAGATGCCAAAGGGCATCCCGGTCGCCACCGTCGCGGTGAACGGCTCGGCGAATGCGGCTGTGCTCGTGGTGGAGATGCTGGCGGTGACCGATGCGGAGCTTGCTGCCCGCCTGGACGAGTTCCGCGCCGCTGGTGCCCGGTGAGGCTGGGTCCGGTGAGGTCGGTGTGAGCCCCGAGGTCATTCCCAACGTTCTGGCGACTCGCTACGCCTCGGCGGAGATGGCCGAGCTCTGGTCGCCCGGCCACAAGGTCATCCTCGAGCGTCGCTTGTGGATCGCGGTGCTCGAGGCGCAGCGAGACGCGGGTGTCGACGTGCCTGACGGCGCGCTGGAGGCGTACCGAGAGGTGGTCACCCAGGTCGACCTCGACTCGATCACCGAGCGGGAACGGATCACGCGCCACGACGTGAAGGCGCGCATCGAGGAGTTCTGCGCGCTCGCCGGCTACGAGCAGATCCATCGCGCCATGACCTCACGCGATGTCACCGAGAACGTCGAGCAGTGCCAAGTCGCCGCCGCGTTGGGCCTGGTAGCCCAACGCATGGCGGCCTTCATCGTGCGCATCGCCGCGTTGGCGACCTCGCACCGCGACCTCGTGATGACCGCACGCACGCACAATGTGCCCGCGCAGGCCACCACCTTGGGCAAGCGCTGGGCCACGATCGGCACCGAGGCGCTCGTGTCGCTCGAGCGCACCGAGGAGCTCTTGGCCCGCTACCCGCTGCGCGGCATCCGCGGACCGGTGGGCACGCAGCAGGACATGCTGGAACTGTTGGGCGGCGACAGGGCAGCTGTGGATCGCCTGGAGCGACGCCTCGCCGCCGAGCTGGGCTTCACCCGGGTGCTCGGTTCCGCTGGACAGATCTATCCCCGCTCGCTCGACCTCGACGTCGTGGCAGCGCTGGTCGGTGCCGCGGCACCGCTCGGCAACCTGGCGCTGGGCGTACGGCTCGGCGCCGGTCACGAACTGGTCACCGAAGGCTTCGCTGCCGGCCAGGTCGGTTCGTCTGCCATGCCGCACAAGATGAACACCCGCTCGTGCGAGCGAATCACCGGCCTCGTGACCATCCTGCGCGGGCACCTGACGATGGCTTCGCAGCTCACCGGCAACCAATGGGATGAAGGTGATGTGAGCTGTTCGGTAGTGCGCCGCGTCGTGCTCCCCGATGCCTTCTTCGCACTCGACGGAGCGCTGCAGACTGCCTTCAGCGTCCTGGACGGCTTCGCCGTCTTCCCGGCTCGGGTCGAAGCCGAACTGGCCGCATACCTGCCGTTTCTCGCAACCACCCGTCTGCTCGCCGCCGCCGTGGCAGCAGGCGCCGGCCGCGAGGAAGCGCACGAGCGCATCGGCGCGCATGCGACCGGTGCAGTGCTGGCGCTGCGCGAGGGCACCGTCGACCGCAACGATCTCGCGGCTCGCATCGTGGCCGATCCTGAGCTGCAGCTCAGCGACGACGATGTCGCGGCAGCGCTTGCAGATCCGGCGTCGTTCAGCGGCCGCGCTGCGGACCAGGTCGACGAGTTCGTGGCTGCCGCGGCCAAGGTTGCGGAGCGGTACGGCGCAGCCGTCGACTACGAGCCGGGCGAGGTGCTGTGAGCCGAGCGGCGGGTGACGCCGAACGATGACCGGCGAGACGATGACAAGAGAGGCAACGTGAGCGAGCTTGAGCTAGTCCACCGCGGGAAGGTACGCGAGATGTACCGCGTCGACGACAGGCACCTGTTGATGGTGGCCAGCGACCGCATCTCGGCCTTCGACGTCGTGTTCAACGAACCGGTGCCCGACAAGGGCCGAGTGCTGACGGCCATGACGGCGTGGTGGTCGACCTGGCTCGGCGACATCGCCCCGACCCATGTGGTCTCCGCCGACCCCGCCGATTTCCCGGCTGCGGCGCGACGACCCGAATGGGCCGGCCGAGCGCTCCTCGTTCGGCGGGCGGAGATGCTGCCCATCGAGTGCATCGTGCGCGGGTACATCACCGGTTCGGCATGGAAGGAGTACCGTGAGCGCGGCACCATGCACGACGAGCCGCTGCCGGCCGGTCTGCTCGAATCACAGCAGCTCCCCGAACCAGTCTTCACGCCGTCCACCAAGGCAACCGATGGACACGACGTGAACATCTCGTTCGCTGCTGCCGCCGAACTGGTGGGCTCCGAGGCGGCTGCGGCCGCCCGCCGAGTGTGCGTCGATGCCTACAGCACGGCGGCCGCACATGCGTCCGAGCGGGGGATCATCATTGCCGACACCAAGTTCGAGCTGGGCTATGTGGACGGCACCTTGGTGGTCGCCGACGAGTGGCTCACACCCGACTCGTCTCGTTTCTGGCCCAAGGATCACTGGAAGCCCGGCGCATCGCCGCCGTCGCTCGACAAGCAGCCGGTGCGCGACGCCACCGAGGCCACCGGCTGGAACAAGGAACCGCCCCCACCGCCGCTCACCGGCGATGTGGTTGCCGCCACCCGTGCTCGCTACATCGAGGCCTACGAGACGCTGACCGGCGAGTCGTTCGACGACTGGCTGGCGCACTCCGGCGTGTCGGCGGGAGCCACCGCTTCATGAATCGGTGGGATGTGCTGGTGGAAGTCTCGCCACGAGCCGAGATTGCCGATCCGGCCGGCACCACAATCGAGCGAGCCCTCGCAGCGCTCGGATTTGCGGGCGTGAGCGGCGTCAGGGTCGGCAAGGCCATCCGCATGGAGGTCACCGCAGCCGACATGTCCGAAGCCCGTTCGGTGACTGAGCAGATGTGCGACCGCCTGCTGGCGAACCCGGTGATCGAGGACGCTCGCATCGAACTGCGTGCTGTGGCGCAGGATCACAGCCCGTGAGTGCCCCATGAGTGTGCCGATAAATGTGACAGTCGGCGTCGTCCAATTCCCCGGCACGAACTGCGATCTCGACACGCTCGACGCTTTGGCCGAACTCGGGGCGGGGACAGCGCTGCTGCGCAGTGACGAGACCTCACTGAGCGGTGTGGATGCCGTCGTCATTCCGGGCGGGTTCGCGCACGGCGACTACCTGCGTACCGGCGCAATCGCCCGCTTCTCGCCGATCATGGACGCGGTGGCGTCATTCGCAGGTGCCGGAGGTCCCGTGGTCGGCATTTGCAATGGATTCCAAGTACTGACCGAGGCGGGCCTGCTGCCGGGAGCATTGCGACCCAACGCCGGGCTCGCGTTCCGGTGCCAGCCGCAGCGGTTGATCATGGCGTCGGTGAGTCATGTATTGGGACATGGTCTGTCGCCATCGGATGAACTGAGCATTCCCATCAATCACTTCGAAGGGAACTATGTGTGTGACAGCGGGACCTTGCAACGTTTGCGCGAGAACGGCCAAGTCGTGATGCGCTATGTCGCCAACCCGAATGGATCAGTGGACGACATCGCCGGCATTTGCAACGGAGCCGGCAATGTGGTGGGTCTGATGCCCCATCCGGAACGGGCTACGACTGAGCTGCTGGGTTCTGCTGACGGACGCAAGTTGCTCGAAGCACTGCTCTACGCGGCAGCAAGCACCCGTCAAGTCGTCGGCCACCACGCGGCATGAAGGTGCGCAGGGCTGCGATGGCTCGGGTTTCGCTGGCCGAGAGCCAGGAGATCTGAGGTGTCAGCCGCCCCGTGTGATGCCCGCACGGGCCAGCATGTCGGTCGGAACGCCGAATTCTCGCCATGTGGCGTACTGGATTCCCTTGCGCTGGCCGTAGTTGGCGGCGTGGGCGACAAAGCCCTCTTCGACAGAAGCCATGTCGGGTTCGACCTGCAGTTCCTCGATCGCGGCTTCGACGTCGCGACGTTCCTGCATCAGGAGCAAGCGCTTGATCGGCTTCGCCTCGCCGATCTCGGCGTCGATAGCGTCCCGCTTGGACGTCAGAGACTCAGCACTCGGACGGCGACCCGGCTTGGGGCGATTGGTTTCGAGGGCCTCGAGATAATCCCGCACTGCCGTGGCCTCGATGCGGCCCGCGGCTATCGCCGCTTTGTGTTCGTCGGACATTGTTCGTTCGCTCATGACGTCTGTATAGCACGACGCTTTCCGATATCCAATGAACTCGGGCTGATGTGACTGCAATAGCTTCCGATTCGACCAGCATTCATGCGGCACTCGGCCTGACTGATGCCGAATACGAGCGCATTTGCGAGCTCTTGGAACGTCAACCGAACCATCTCGAACTCGCGATGTATGCGGTGATGTGGTCCGAGCATTGCTCGTACAAATCGTCGCGCCGCCATCTCGCCCGATTGCCGACCGAAGCCCCGTGGGTGCTCGTCGGACCAGGTGAGAATGCCGGTGTTGTCGACGTCGGCGACGGCATTGCCGTTGCTGTACGCATCGAGAGCCACAACCATCCCTCGGCTATCGAGCCATATCAGGGTGCGGCGACCGGAGTCGGCGGCATCCTGCGAGACATCTTCACCATGGGCGCGCGACCCATTGCCCTCGCGGACCCTCTGCGCGTGGGGCCGTTGGACGAGCCGCGCAGCAACTGGATTGCCGAGGGCATCGTCAGCGGTATCTCGGGGTATGGCAACAGCGTGGGCGTTCCCACTGTTGCCGGCGAATTCGTGTCGTGCGAGACGTATCGAGACAACCCGCTGGTGAATGTGGCGGCCCTCGGGATCATGCCGACTGAACGCCTGGTGCTCGGCCGAGCGACCGAGGTGGGCAGCGCAGCCGTGCTCATGGGCGCGAGCACCGGCCGCGACGGCATCGGCGGCGTGAGCGTGCTGGCCTCAGCAGGATTCGACGAGGCCGTCGACGATTCGACGAAGCGCCCGAGCGTTCAGGTCGGCGATCCCTTCGAGGAAAAGCGTCTCATCGAGGCATGCCTGGAGCTGCTCGAGGCAGGGCTCGTCAGCGGCATCCAGGACCTCGGCGGCGCGGGCTTGACGTGCGCGGCGAGCGAAACGGCGTCGCGTGGCGGCACCGGCATGGAGGTGGATGTCAGCGTCGTGCCGCTGCGCCAGCACGGCATGGCGCCGTTCGAGATCATGACGTCGGAGTCTCAGGAGCGCATGCTGGCGATTGTCTCGCCGGCCGACGTCGATCGGGTGCTCGAGATCTGTTCTCGTTGGGAGGTCAGCGCGACGGTCGTCGGGCGCGTGACCGGCGACGGCATGCTGCGCGTGCGCGACGGGGTGGACGGCGAGTTGCTGGCCGAAGTTCCTGCGAGCACGCTGCACGACGATGCACCGTCGTACGACCGGCCGATGCGGCCGCCGGCGGATCTGGCCCTCCGGCGCAGCGTCGACCCGGCGGCCGATCCCGCCGCGGGCAGCTCCAGCGACTGTGCTGCCGATCTGCTGGCGATGCTCGCCGACCCGAGCTGGGTGTACCGCCAGTACGACCACCAACTGTTCTTGAACACGGTTGTCGGCCCGGGCCGCGACGCCACGCTGCTGCGATTGCGAGATCCCCGCGACGGCACTCCTACCGGTCGCGGCCTCGCCGTGTCGGTGGACGGCAATCACCGCTGGTGCGATGCCGATCCTCGCGGTGGCACCGCCATGGTGGTGGTCGAGGCGGCGCTGAACCTCGCCTGTGTAGGCGCCGACCCCCTCGCACTCGTCAACTGCCTCAACTTCGGCAATCCGACCCATCCCGAGGTTATGTGGCAGCTTTCCGAGGCCATCGACGGCATGGCTGAAGCCTGTGACGCACTCGGCGTGCCCGTCGTGGGCGGCAACGTCAGCCTCTACAACGAGACGAACGGAACCAATATCAGCCCGACACCGGTGGTGTGCCTGCTCGGCGTGCATCCCGACCTCGTCCGGCGACCGGTCGCTGACGAGCTGCCGCCGGGCACAGCGCTCATGCTGCTGGCCCCGCCCGGCCCGGCCGCGCACGACGGCGATGCTGCACTCGATGTGGCCGCCGAGCAAACAGCGAGCGTGGCTGACGGACCGGCTCGCCAAGTGGCGCTGGGCGGCAGCCGCTGGGCTTGGGAACGTCGTGGCTGCCGTGACGGAACGCTGCCCGAGCTCGATCTGGCAGGCAGCGTCACAACTGCCCGATTCGTGGCTGCAGCCGTGCGGGATGGCCTCGTGCAGTGCGCGCACGATGTCTCCGACGGCGGCATCGCCGTGGCCATCGTGGAGATGTGCTGTCACGGCGGTGCGGGCGTGCATGCGAGAGTGCCGTCGCTGGGAAGCCCGGCGCCGGCGGCACGAGCGCTCTTCGCCGAGCCGCCGGGCCGCGTCCTGGTAGCTGTCGAGGCGGGCAACGTCGAGCGCCTGGCGAGCGCAGCCGCAGCAGCGGCCGTTGCCTGCCGCCCGCTGGGGTCGTTCGGCGGGTCGAGAGTGCAGATCGGCCGTATCGCCGAACCCAGTCTCGACATCGACCTCGCGCTCGACGACGCACGTGCCCGGTGGAGCGGTGCGTTGCCCGAGGTGTTCTCGCAACCCGTCGAAGAAGCTGCGGCATGAGCGTCACGCCGGAGAGGGGAGCGCACCTCGACGGGGCGAGCGAGCCGGAGGCGGGCGTGGATCTGGTCAAGCCGCGCGAAGCCTGCGGCGTTTTTGGCGTGTATCAGCCGGGCGGCCCCGTCGCTCACCTGAGCTACCTGGGGCTGTATGCCCTGCAGCACCGCGGTCAGGAATCAGCTGGCATCGCAGTATCCGACGGCACCCACATCACGGTCGTGAAAGACATGGGCTTGGTGGCCAGCGCATTCGACGACCGCGTGCTCGCAGGGCTCGAAGGTGATCTGGCCATCGGGCACACCAGGTACTCCACCACGGGATCGAGCTCTTGGCGTGCGGCGCAGCCGTTCTACCGGGGGCTCGACGGCACCGAATTCGCACTCGGGCACAACGGGAACCTCACCAACACGGCCGAGCTCGCGGCGGCCTCGGGCATGCTCGACGGCACCGTCACCAGCGACAGCGACTTGGTCGCCGAACTGGTTGCCCAACGCATCACCGCTACACCGCAGATCACCCGTACCCGTCCGCGCGAAGCGGTCACCGAGGCGCTGCTCGAGGTTCTGCCCAGCCTGCGCGGTGGTTTCACGTTCGTGGTCGCCGACCGCGACCGCCTGATCGGCGTTCGCGATCCGCACGGCATCTGGCCGCTGTGCCTGGGTCGACTCGATGCCGACGAGCACGCGGCCGAGGGGCCCAAGCGCAGCCAACCCAGCACCGGCCTGCCCGGCATCGATCAGCCCGGCGGCCATCAGCCCAGTGTCGGTCAGCCCAGTGTCGGTCAGCCCGGCGTCAGCCAGCCGAGCGGCGGCTGGGTGCTGGCGTCGGAGAACCCTGCGCTGGAGGTGGTGGGCGCTACGTTCGAGCGCGAGGTCCAGCCGGGCGAGATGATCATCGTCGACGCAGCCGGGTGCCGCTCGCTGTGGCCCTTTGCGGCCCGGCCGGCGACCGGTCACGGGGCGCCGCCGCATCTGTGCATCTTCGAGTTCGTGTATTTCTCGCGCCCGGACACCGCCTTGGCCGGCCAGAACGTGCATGCAGCCCGACAGCGCATGGGCGCCCACTTGGCAACCAACGCGCCGGTCGATGCCGACCTGGTGATGCCCGTTCCCGAATCGGGCATTCCTGCAGCACAGGGCTACGCACGCGCCAGCGGCATCGCCTACGGCGACGGTCTGGTCAAGAACCGCTACATCGGTCGCACATTCATCGCTCCGAACCAGCACGTCCGCTCTCTGGGCGTGCGAACCAAGCTGAACCCGATCAGCTCCAACATCGCCGGCCGCCGGCTCGTGGTGGTCGACGATTCGATTGTGCGTGGCACCACCACCCGGTCGATTGTGGACATGCTGCGCGGCGCCGGCGCCGCTGAGGTGCACCTGCGCATCTCCTCGCCCCCGTACCGCTGGCCGTGCTTCTACGGCATGGACACCGGCACTTCGGACGAGCTGCTGGCTGCGAATCGTGACCTGGTCGAGATCGAGGCGTACCTGGGTGTCGACTCGCTGGCCTACCTGAGCCTCGATCAGCTCGTCGAAGCCACCGGTGTGCCTGGCGGCGGGTTCTGTCATGCATGCCTGACTGGCGAGTATCCGCTGGAGATCGGAGCGGGCGCACGGGCCGAAGTCTTCGGCAGCGCTGCCGACGAGCCGAATCGGTCGATGATCGCGACGGGCAGCGTGCAGCCAGCCGCTGTCGCCGAGCCCGTGGCAGGGTGACTCCCGAACCGTTGACCTATGAAGCGGCGGGAGTGAGCATCGACGCGGGCGATGAAGCAGTGCGGCGTCTGGTGCCCCACGCCCGCAGCACGTTCCGGCCCGAGGTGTTGAGTGACATCGGAGCATTCGGGGCGGTCACGGCCCTGCCGGAGGGCTTCACCGACCCAGTGCTGGTGAGCGCGAATGACGGCGCGGGCACGAAGCCCCTCATTGCAGCGGCGCTCGGCCGGTGGGACACGATCGGGATCGATGTGGTGGCCATGTGTGTCGACGACATCGTCACGCTCGGTGCGCAGCCGCTGCTGTTCCACGATCAGATCACTGCAGGTCGCCTCGACCCCGACGTCGTCGAGGCGATCGTGACGGGTCTGGCCGCAGGCTGCCGCAGCGCTGGCTGCGCGCTGGTCGGAGGCGAGCTGGCCGAGCACCCCGATGCCCTCGCTCCCGGCGACTATGACATCGCCGGTTTTGCCGTGGGGGTGGCCGAACGCGCGCGGGTGCGAGGCCCCATCACCACCGGCGCCGCGACGCTCGTGGGACTGGCGTCGGGCGGGCTTCGGTGCAACGGCTACAGCCTGGCCCGCCGTGTCCTGCTCGGTGAGACGCCCGATCCGGTCGTGCTCGGCTCGCCAGCCTGGCCCGGTGCCGATCACTCCCTGGGCGACGAGATGCTGCGACCGTCGGTCATCTACGCCCCTGCGGTGCTCGCGCTCTTCGACGAATGCGGTGCCGCGGGTGCAGCGCACATCACGGGCGGGGGACTGGTTGCCAATGTGGCCCGCATGCTCGGCCCCAGCGTCGATGCCGTGCTGCGGCGCGGCTCCTGGCCGGTGCCCAGGATCTTCGACCGCATCGCGGATGCTGGCCCAATCGCGCCCGAAGAGATGGAACGCGTCTTCAACCTCGGCATCGGCATGATGGTTGCAGTGCCCCCGTCGGAGCTCGATGCGGCGCTGGGGATTGCGCAAGGCGCCGGCCACGAGGCTTGGGTGATCGGTGAGATCCGCCCCGGCACAGGCACTGCCCACTTCATCGACGCTGATCCTCGCTGAAACGCCGCCATGTTCGAATGAGCAGTCGGATGTACCCAGTGTTGTGGCTGCTGCGATGGCTGTGACACAATGGGTGTTCCGAGTCAGCCTCCGGAGGTTTCTGAATGTCTGATGCAAGGGTCGAAAAGGCCTCCCCCCCCCCGTTGAAGCGGATGTCGACGAGCGCGAGCTGACTTCCGAAGAGCTCCAAGACGTGAGCGGCGGTGGCAACAAGACGACTGCGTACAACAACGCACACTCGCCCTACTATCACATCTAGAAGTCTTACCCCCGGGCGTGTCGGCGTCGGCCCCGGTTTCTGCAGACATGCCGCGCTGCTTGGGCGAGTTTCGCGTTGTGGCTGCTGCTCTGACATACTGGGCGTTCCGAGTCGGCCTCAGGAGGTTGCTGGATGTCTGATGCGAAGGTCCCCCCCGTTGAAGGAGACATCGACGAGCGCGAGCTCACCTCTGAGGAGCTGCAGCATGTGAGCGGCGGCAAAGGGTCTGGGTCGAGCGGCTCGTCATCCCCCTACAGCACTCACACGACCCAGAACAACTACTCGGGCTCCAGCAAGTAGGGCGATGTTCCATCTGGCGTTGGCCCCTCGAATGAACACGGTCAGCTAGCGCGGGAAGTGTCCGCATCACAGCAGGGGTTCGCCGATACGCGTGCGTCCTAGTGTGTGAGCCCGATGGCACGACGCAGACAGCTGTTTCGCGAGGAAGCCCTCGCTCGCCGAGGGCGAGCGGAGCCTGTCGACGGGCTGCTGCGCATCACAGCACCGCACGAGTGGCTGTTCCTGGCGCTGCTGGCCGCGGCGCTGCTCGGCGTGCTGGCTTGGACGGTCTTCGGGACGATTGAGCGGGGCCATTCAGCCGACTGCCTGCTCGTGGGGCGTGACAACGTCGGTGAAGCGTTAGGCGCAGACGTTGCTGTGCCTGCGAACTCGCAACTGGCAGTCCTCGCGCTCCTCAACCCTCGTCAAGCGCGTGATGTCACGGCCGGCATGGGGGCGCGTGTAACACCGGTTGGCACCGATGGCGCCTTGGACGCCGTCGTCCGGGAAGTCATGCTCGGCGACTCGCAAAGAAGCGAATTTCTGCTCGACACCGCGCTGTGGGACCCTGCCGCCACACACCGTGTCTGGTTGGAACTGACCGATGACGTCTCCACAGCGGCGCTGTCGGGCAGTGCCTGTCGTGTGCGCATTGTGACCGAGCACCGCTCGCCGATTCGCTTCATCGCCACCGTCGGCCTCCGGTAGGCGCCCGTGCCGACGCTGCTGCGACGACGCAGCATTCGCACGCCGCTGATTCCTCAGCTCGAGGCGGCCGAATGCGGAGCAGCGTCGCTGGCAGCCGTCATGGCCCATTTCGGCCGCTGGGTTCCCTTGGAGGAATTGCGCGACGACTGCGGCGTCGGCCGTGACGGCGCCAGTGCCGCAGGGATCGTGCGCGCCGGCAACAAGCACGGCATGGAGATCCGCGGCTGGCGCAAGGAGGTCGACTCGCTCGCCGAGACAGACCTGCCGGCCATCCTGTACTGGGAGTTCAACCACTTCTTGGTGCTCGAAGGCGTCGTCGGCGACCGGTACCACCTGAACGATCCGGCCAACGGCCGTCGCCGCGTGAGCCGCCCGACTGTGGAGCGCGCATACGCAGGCGTGGTGCTCACGGCGTCGCCGACGGCGTCGTTTCGGCCGGAGGGGGAGCGCCCTAGTGCGTGGCGCGCGCTGTGGCCGTGGCTTGCGGGCACCCGCGGCGCGCTCGCATACGTGGCGCTGGCCGGGCTGCTGCTGGCAATCCCGGCCCTCGCGCTGCCCGTGCTGCTCGGCGTCTTCGTCGACAGCGTCTTGGGCGGCGAGGCGCCCCACTGGGGCGGCTTCGTGGTTGCCGCCATGGCGCTGGCGGGCGCTGCGGTCTACCTGCTGACCTGGCTGCAGCAGCGCATGCTGCGCCGGATCGCCATCGGCGTGGCCGTGGTGCGTTCCCAGCGGCTGCTGCAGCATCTGCTGCGCCTGCCCAAGCAGTACTTCTCGCACCGCTTCGCGGGCGATCTCACCACCCGAGTCGGATTGGTGGACGAGATCGCCGACGGCGCCGGTCGGCATCTCGTGGGTCTCGCGGTAGAGCTGGTGACCAGTGTCGCGTTATGGGCCCTGCTTGTGGCCTACGACCCGCTCATTGCCGCGAGTGTGCTGGCTGTGGCGCTGGTCAACGTCGCCATCGCGCGCTTGGTGAGCCTGCGCCGCGCGGATCACCAGCGGCTGCTGCGGCGCGAGCAGGCCCTGCTGTTCGGCATCGAGACCACCGGGCTGCGCCAGGCCGACATGCTGCGCGCCACCGCGGCCGAGAACGACTTCTTCGTCCGCTGGAGCGGCCACCAAGCGCGTGAGCTCTCGGCTCGTCAGCGGGTGGTCGAGCTGGCGTATGTGAACGCGGCGTTGCCGGGGCTGTTCCTCGCGTGCGGCACGCTGGCGGTGCTGGGGCTCGGCGGCTGGCGGGTCATCGAAGGGGATCTCAGCATCGGCGAGCTGATCGCCGTGTACGTCTTGGCCGGCAGCTTCCTCGCTCCCATCGGGCGTTTCGTGCTGTACGCGGACACGTTCGAGCTGCTCGGCGCCGATGTGCAGCGGGTGCGCGACATCTCCGCCGCCGAGCCGGACCCCGCGGTTGCCGCCGACGCGGCAGGCGGTGCCGGCGACGGGTCGCAGCCCGGCCGCGTGATGACGCTGAATGGCCGTCTGCGGCTGGCGGGCCGGGTGGAGGTGAGTGAGCTTCGCTTCGGCTACCGGGGTCGGACCGAACCGCTCATCGACGGGCTCAGCCTCGCGATCGAGCCCGGCCAGCGCGTCGCGGTGGTCGGGCCGACCGGCTCGGGGAAGTCGACGCTGCTGCGCCTGGTCAGCGGCGAGTTCGAGCCGTGGTCGGGCGAGGTCCTCTTCGACGGTGTGTCGGCGCGTGAGATCCCGCGCCCGGTCTTCGTCGGATCGGTGGCTACGGTCGATCAGCAGATAGCGCTGTTCGACGGCAGCGTGCGCGACAACATCACCATGTGGAATGCCGCCGCTTCGGAGGCGGACATGGTGGCCGCAGCGCGCGACGCCATGATCCACGACGACATCATGCGCCGACGCGGCGGTTACGAGGCCCACGTCCGGGAGGGCGGCGCCAACTTCAGCGGCGGCCAGCGCCAGCGGCTCGAGATAGCGCGTGCTCTTGTCGCTCGCCCCTCGGTGCTGCTGCTCGACGAGGCCACCAGCACGCTCGACGTCGAGACCGAACGGCGCATCGACGACGCGCTGCGCCGCCGCGGCTGCTCGTGCCTCATTGTCGCGCACCGTCTCAGCACGATCCGCGACTGCGACCAGATCATCGTCATGGACGGCGGCCGGGAGGTGCAGCGGGGCAGCCACGACGCGCTGCTCGCCGACGCCGACGGCCTCTATAGCCAGCTGGTGCGTTCGCAATGAGCACGCTGCGGGCGGCATCGGCAGCGCGGGGCGATGACGGAGGCCCGCACGATGCTCAGCCTGCGGAGGCCGCGCTGGCGCAGATGAGCCGCACGTCGCTTATCGCGCAGGTCGCGCTGGTCAAGAGCGAGGACGTGACGAGCGCGGCCAACATGCCCATCACGCTCGACGACCCGTCGCAGGTCTGCCTCGTGGTTGGCGGTGCGGTCGACGTGTTCTTGTTCGAGGTCGATGACGGAGAGGCCGTCTCGAGTGCGAGGCACTTGGCACGCGTCGAGGCGGGTCAGCTGGTGTTCGGGTTCGCGGCGAGCGACATGTCGTTGACGGCCGTCGGCAAGGGCCTGCCCGGCACGCGTCTGGCGAGGCTGCAGCGCTCGGATCTGGCCGATCCCGCACTGGCCGACGAGCTCGCCGCTCAGGCTGACGCTTGGATCGCCTCGGTCTCGCGCGCCATTGCTGAACCGATCGAGCCGCGCCCGCGCCCCGATGCCGTCGTCGCCCCCGCTGCCTCACAGAGCCTGCCAGCCTCAGCCGTCGCCACGATCGTGTCGGCGCGGCCTGGCACCGTTGCGTGGGCCGCGTCCGATGCCGTCGATGTCGCCTATTTGGGCACCGAAACGCTCTCGCAGTCCACCGCCGCTGTGCCGTTGACCTCCGACACTTGGCTCACCGCGCCCCCGCACGGCATGCTGCGCATCTCCACCTCGGCGGACCTCGCAGCCGACGGCCGGCTCCTCGAAGCGCTCGACGACTTCCACCGGCTCGCGCTGAGCGCGGAGCAGCTCAACCGGATGCTGGCGCGCGCCGATGCGGTCAACGAGCAGACCGCACGCGAGGCGCTGCGCCGCCGTGACGCCGAGTCGGCTGCGGTCGGCCTCAGCCGGATCCATGAACGACACCCCACGCAGGACGCGCACGGCGCCTCGATGCTGATGTCGGCGCTGGCGCTGATCGGCAAGCGCCAAGGCATCGACTTCCGGGCGCCGCTCCGTCATGGCGACTCGGGCGACGCTGAGCCCAGCTTGGCCGATGTCGTGCGCGCATCGGGCGTGCGAGCGCGCGAGGTACGGCTCAGCTCCGAGGACCGCTGGTGGCTCGGCGACAGCGGCGCGATGCTGGGCCGCCGCGCAGCAGATGGCCAGCCGGTCGCGCTGCTGCCGCATTGGACCGGCCGCTATCGCGTGGTCGATCCTGTCAACGGAACCTCACGTCGCCTCAGCGCCGAGCGCGCCGCCGAACTCGCGGAGGCGGCTTGGCTGTGCTACCCGACGTTTCCGCCCGAGAAGCCGGCGGGAGCACGCGACCTTGCCCGCGTCGCCCGTCAAGGGCTCGCGGGAGATCTGGTGCGCTTCGTTGTGGTCGGGCTTGTCGCAGCTGTGCTGATGCAGGCGCCGGCGGTGGCGGTCGGTGTGCTCACCGACTGGGTGCTCGTGAGCGCGGCCGGCGACATGCTGGTTCAGGTGATGATCGCGCTCGCCGGCTTCGCCGCGGTGGGCGTGGTGCTGCAGATTCTGCTCGGGACCTCGCTGATGCGCATCGAAGGGCGCGCTGCGGCACGCGTCAGTGCCGCAGCCTGGGATCGTGTGCTGTCGCTCCCGCCGAGTTTCCTTCGGAGGTTCACTACCGGCGATCTCGCCTCGCGCATGGCGAGCTTCCAGTGGATGCGCGATCAAGTGTCGGGTGTGGTGGCGAACTCGCTGCTGGCGGTGGCGTTCCTGGTGCCCACGCTTGCGATCCCCTTCGCCTACGACCTGACGCTCGCGGTAGTCAGCCTCGCGCTGGGTGCGCTGAGCGTGGCCGTCGGCGCGCTGGTCGGGCTGTGGCAGTTCGGCCCGCAGCGGCGCAGGTTCGCATCTGAGCGTCGCGCCACCAGCGAGCTGCTGCAGTCGATCAGCGGGATCAGCAAGCTGCGCAGTGCTGGCGCCGAGCCGTCCGCCTTCGCACGATGGGCGGGCCACTATCGCGACCAGCAGCTTGCGACCATTGCGGTTGCACGCCTCAACGAGCACCTGATGTCGCTGGGCGCGGCGACGCCTGCGCTGATCGGCGCGGCCCTGTGCGGGGTCGCCGTGTGGCGCGGGGAGGATCAGCTGCAGGTCAGCGATTTCCTCGTCGTCTACGCCGTCGCCATGACCTTCTACGCAGCCGCGGCCAACTTGGCCCGTTCGTTCGAGGCGGTGGCAGCGGCAGTGCCCGCGTATGAGCAGGTCCGCCCGGTGCTGCGGGAACGCCCGGAGCCGTCCGGCATCGGCCGCGGCGGATTCGAGATCGGGGGTGAGGTCAGCTTCGACCACGTCAGCTTCCGCTACGACCCCGACACCGAGATCATCACCGACGTGTCGATCAGGGCTCGCCCGGGCGAGTTCATCGCGATCGTGGGCGACTCCGGCGCCGGCAAGAGCACGCTGATGCGGCTGGGGCTCGGTCTCGAAGACCCGACCTCAGGCAGCGTGTACTACGACGGCCGCGACATCGCGTTCCTCGATCGTCATGTGCTGCGTCGGCAACTCGGCGTGGTCACCCAAGACGCCGCTCTGCAACCGGGCAGCCTCCTCGACAACATCATCGGGATGGGCGACGACTTGACTGTCGATGACGCGTGGCATGCGTCGCGTCGCGCCGACATCGCCGACGAGATTGCCGACATGCCGATGCAGATGCACACCGTCGTCACCGAAGGCTCGACATTCTCGGGCGGGCAGGCACAGCGAGTCCGCATAGCTGCGGCGCTGGCACGAAACCCACGCGTGGTGTGGCTTGACGAGGCCACAAGCTGGCTCGACTCGCGCAGCCAAGCGCAGGTGATGGCCGGCATTGAACGCCTTGCCGCCACCCGCATCGTGATCGCCCACCGCCTGTCGACCATCCGGCAGGCCGACCGGATCTATGTGATGCAGGCGGGACGCGTCGTGCAGGTCGGCAGCTTCGCCGAGCTGTACGGCACCGATGGCGCGTTCAGGCAGCTCGTGGAGCGCCAGCTCGCCTAGCCGTGGGCGCTGCAATTCTTCAGATCAGGTCGATCTGCCACTCGGCCGATGTTGCCCTGTCGGTCTCCGGCATGAGCTGCCGACGCCGACGCCGGGCGAGTGGCGTTACAGGCCCGCTGCGGTGCCCGCTGCGGCCTTGGCCGCGCCTGACGCGGCGGCCCCGGCCGCGGGGTTGACTTGTTGGCCGCCGCCGGTTGCGCCTTGGACCTGTTCCAGCTCGGCTTCGGTCAACTCGTCGCCTTCAGACGCAACGGTCGCTTCTGGGTCATGCTGCTCATCGATATCAGACATGGCTGCTCTTTCTTCGCCGGGCAGCCCATTCGCCGGGCAGCCCATTCACACTCGACGAATGCTAGCAGTCGCTCGGATTTGGGCTTGAGCGACACTGCGGCAACGAGATCGCTTCGGCGCGGCCGCCGACTCCTGCTGCATCATCGAGATCGAAGGTCAGGCCAATACCCTGCCGGTGCCCGAACACGCAGGAGCACCGATGACTGCCACCGCGGGGTCGCGACCCACCGCCGCCTATTCCGCCACGCTCGAAGTCGAGCTGGCCCACCAGCCGGGCACGCTCGGCCGGCTGTGCACCGCCATCGGCGATGTGGGCGGCAACATCCAGAGTCTCGACGGCTTCACGATCACACAAGGCTCGCTGCGCCAGCACATCGTGGTGGACGCGTCGAGCGAAGAGCATGTCGCGCGCATCTGCGCGGCGGTCGACGGACTCGAGGGCATCAAGGTCATCTCGGCACTCGACCGCACCTTTGAAATGCATGACGGCGGCAAGCTCTCCACGGTCAGCCGCATCCCGCTGCGCAATGCCGATGACCTCTCCATGGCCTATACGCCCGGCGTGGCTCGTGTCTGCCGGGCGATCGCCGATGAGCCCGAGCGGGTCCACGACCTGACGATCAAGGGCAACACGGTCGCGATCGTCAGCGACGGCACGGCGGTGCTCGGTCTCGGTGACATCGGCCCGGCGGCCGCGATGCCGGTCATGGAGGGCAAGGCGCTGCTCTTCAAGGAATTCGCCGGCGTGGACGCGTTCCCGATCTGCCTCGACGTCAACGAGCCCGACGAGATCGTGGAGACGGTCATCCGGCTGGCGCCCACCTTCGGCGGCATCAACCTGGAGGACATCGCAGCGCCCGGGGCGTTCGAGGTCGAAGAGGCGCTGCGCGCAGCGCTCGACATCCCCGTGTTCCACGACGACCAGCACGGCACCGCAGTGGTCGCCTTGGCGGCGCTCGAGAACTCGGCGCGGATCGTGGGCAAAGAACTGGCGAACCTGCGCTGCGTCATCCTGGGGGCAGGTGCTGCCGGGGTTGCGACCGCCAAGATCCTGCTCGGTGCCGGCATCGGCGACGTCATCGCTTGCGACCGCAAGGGCACCATTCACCCGGGTCGTTCCGAGCTGAACCACGCCAAGGAATGGCTGGCGGCCAACACCAACACCGAACGCATCGCCGGCTCCGTATCTGATGCCATGGCGGGTGCCGACGTGTTCTTCGGGTTGAGCGGTCCGGGGCTCATCACCCGCGGCGACGTGGAAACGATGGCGGAGCGACCGATCGTGTTCGCCATGGCGAACCCCGACCCCGAGATCCTGCCCGATGCCATCGGCGACATCGCCGCCGTGGTGGCAACCGGCCGCAGCGACTACCCCAACCAGATCAACAACGTGCTGGCATTCCCCGGCATCTTCCGGGGCGCCTTCGACGCGGGCGCCACCGACATCACCGAGAACATGAAGATCGCAGCCGCCGAGGCCATCGCTGCAGGCGTCTCCAGCGACGACCTCAGCCCAGACCTAGTAATCCCCACAGCCTTCGACCGCTCAGTAGTCCCAGCAGTAGCCAAAGCAGTAGCCAAAGCAGCCCACGACGACCAAGTCACCCGTC
>JAJEIW010000122.1 GCA_022828045.1 Acidimicrobiia bacterium
GCTCTGGCCGCCCTGCTCGCTTCCCTGCCCCGACGAGGCGCCGACGGTCTCGCGGCCGCCGCTCGAGCCGCTGTATCCGGAGAGCTGCTGGATGACCTCTTGGCGGACCTTCGACAGGTCGGCGCCGAGTTTGACCAGCACTTGTGCGGCCACGCCCTCGCCCTCGCGGATCAGGCCGAGCAGCACGTGCTCGGTGCCGATGTAGTTGTGGCCGAGCTGCAGCGCCTCACGCAGCGACAGCTCGAGCACCTTCTTCGCACGCGGCGTGAAGGGGATGTGGCCGCTGGGAGACGAGCTGCCCTGCCCGATGATCTCCTCCACCTGGCTGCGCACGGCCTCGAGCGAGATGCCCAGCGACTCGAGCGCCTGGGCTGCCACGCCCTCGCCCTCGTGGATCAGCCCCAGCAGGATGTGCTCGGTGCCGATGTAGTTGTGATTCAGCAGGCGCGCTTCTTCCTGCGCCAACACCACCACTCGGCGGGCACGATCGGTGAAGCGTTCAAACACTGGGCCTCCTGGCGTGAGCCGTGCACACGGGAGCTTCGGGTCTCCTGAGCGCAGTGTAACGATGCCCTGCCGGATCGCTCCCTGCGCCGCTGTCGTTTACGGTTGCGCCGTGGCGCTGCTTTCGCCCCTGCAAACCCGACCCTGTTCCGACGACGACTTGGCCCGCGTCGAAGCGGCATTGCGGGCCGCGGCGGTCACCGGCGACGAATTTCTCACCGAGGTGACCTCGCATCTGATCCCCGCGGGCGGCAAGCGCCTGCGGCCGGCGTTCGTCATCGCTTCGGCGCTGGCGCTCAACACTGACGGTGCCACGCCAGAGGCGGTCACCGACGAGATGGTGTGCGGCGGCGTGGCCGTGGAGCTGGTGCACTTGGGCTCGCTGTATCACGACGACGTCATGGACGACGCCGAGACACGCCGCGGCATCGAGGCCGTCAACCACCGCTGGGGGAACCTCAAGGCGATCCTGGCCGGCGACTTC
This sequence comes from Acidimicrobiia bacterium, assembly GCA_022828045.1. Lineage (GTDB taxonomy): Bacteria > Actinomycetota > Acidimicrobiia > Acidimicrobiales > Poriferisodalaceae > Poriferisodalis. The sequence continues at coordinate 989 of JAJEIW010000122.1, forward strand.
CTGCTGGCCAAGGCGTCTGAGCTCGCAGCGTCGCTGGGCACCGAGGTCGCGGCCCTGCTGGCCGCCACCATCGGGCGGCTGTGCGAGGGACAGGTGCGTGAGCTGCAGTTGATCTATGACCGCAGCCGCACCGAAGACCAGTACTTGCTGGCCATCCAGGGCAAGACCGCGGAGCTGTACGCCACCTCGTGCCGCATCGGCGGGCTGGTCTCGGGCGTCGACCCCCAGTCGCTGGAGCGCCTCACCAGCTTCGGCCTTGCGTACGGAATGGCCTTCCAGATCGTCGATGACGTGCTCGACCTGGTGGCCACCGACGAAGAACTCGGCAAGCCCTCGGGCAACGACCTGCGCGAGGGCGTGTACACCCTGCCGGTCATCAGGATGCTGGCGGACAGCCATCCTTCCCGTGAGAGGTTGGCGGAGCTCTTGGGAGAGCCGCTGGACGACGAGCGGAGAGACGCAGCCCGGGCGATTGTGGTGGACAGTCCCGAGATCGCCACCTCGGTGGACACCGCGCAGGGCTACGTGTCTGACGCGCTCGATGCGCTGGCCCCGCTCGATGCGACGCCGGCCGTGATCGGCTTGCGGGCCGCGGCCTCGAATCTGCTCGAGACGCTGCCGCCGATGGCCTCGCGTGCGGGCGCCGCGGGCCGATCCTGAGCGTGCCCGGTATGGGTCCCCCCTGGCCGGTGCGCCGCTGCTACCGCCACCCGGCGTGGGACCCGGGTCGGGGGCTGTGCTGGGAGTGGGGCACCCGCACGTTCGTGATGGGCATCATCAACGCCACCGATGACTCGTTCTCAGGCGACGGCGTTGCCGATCGGCTCGTCGAAGCGCTGGCCTTGACACGGGAGCTGGTGGCAGCCGGTGTCGACATCATCGACGTGGGCGGTGCCTCCAGCAGGCCCGGCGCCGACCCCACACCCCTCGAGGAGGAGCGGCGCCGCGCCGTGGGGGTCATCGGCGCCGTGCGGGCCGAGCTGGACCGCATCGGGGCCGAGCTTCCGATCTCGGTCGACACGACATGGGCCGAGGTGGCGGCGCCCGCCTTCGATGCCGGCGCGACGGTCGTGAATGACATCACAGGATTCCGCCTCGACCCTGACATGGCGCCGCTGGTGGCCGAGCGCGGTGCGGCCGCGGTCATCATGCACAACCAGCGCGGCCGGCCCCACACCGATCTCGTCGCTGACGTGACCGCCGGTCTGGAAACCAGCCTGCAGATTTGTGCGGACGCCGGTGTCGGTACCGATCGGATCGTCGCCGATCCGGGCTTCGGCTTCGGCTTCGGCGTGTCGCAGAATCTCGAGATGATGCGCCGCCTTCCGGAGCTCTGGTCGCTGGAGCTGCCGGTGCTCATCGGCACATCGCGCAAGTCCACCATCGGCACCGTCACCGACACCAAGCCCGGCGATCGTCTCTTCGGGACAGCGTCGACCATCGTTGCTGCCATCTGCGCCGGCATTGACGTCGTGAGAGTGCACGACGCCGCGGAGATGATGCAGGCGGTTCGCATGACCGACGCCATCGTGCGCCCCTCGCCCTGAGAGGCTGAGCCCCGGGCCCAAGCAGCCCGCGAGCGAAGCGGGCCTGAGCGGGAAGCACAGGGTGAAGTCGTGGCCCGGGCGGCCCGTGAGCGACAGCGAACAAGAGCGGGAAACGACACGTGCGCCAACCAGAAGGCGCGCTTATCCGCGCTGCCTCTTGGGAGCTGGCGGGTCAGTTCTCGGCTGGGGCGACCGTGCCGTCGGGCATGAGCTGGGTGCGGGTGCCGTCGGCTGACTGGGTGTAGAAGGCGGGCTGGCCCGATGCTTCGAGCGTGGCCAGCATCACCGGCAGCGGCGCGCCGACACCGCGCAGGAACTCGATCACGCGGGCGGGGCCGAGGTGGTCGAGCATTTCGAACGGGCCGTGCACCCAGTTGAAGCCCCAGCGGATGGCGTTGTCGACGTTCGCGATGTCGTCGGCGATCTCGGGCACCAGGTCGGCCGCGTAGGCCAGCGTGCCGCCGAAGACGTGCCGGGCCAGCTCGCCCTGAGGGGAATCGGCGAACATCACCTCTCCCAGGTCGGCGGGCACGCCGTCGAGATCGGGCGCCGACGCGGGGCGCCATTCGCCGGTCACGAGATCGAACGTCTCGGCCTTGCGGGACCCGTCGTCGAGCTTGGTACGGCGGCTGAAGCCCCCGCCGGTCTTGCGGCCGAGCTGGCCCCGGTCGGCCATGTCCTGTTCCGCGGCAGGAAACGCAGTGAAATCGAGCCCCCGATCGCCGGCAGGCAGGTTCTGGGCCAGGTTGGCGCCAACCAGCTCCATGACGTCGAGGCCGATGAGGTCGATGAGCCCGTACAGGCCGGTGGGCGGCAGCCCGACGGGAGCTCCCAGCACGGCGTCGATGGTCTCCTGGGTCATGCCGTCGGCCAGGAACGGCTTGGCCATGTGCAGGCCCGACAGCATGAAGAAGCAGCCGATGCGGTTGCCGATGAAGTTGACGGTGTCCTTGGCGTGCACCACGCCCTTGCCCAGACGCTCGGCGCCGAATCGGGCGAAGGCGTCGATCACCTCGGGCTCGGTGTCCTCGCCCGGCACCAGCTCGAACAGCTTCATCACCCGCACGGGGTTGAAGAAATGGGTGATCGCCACATCGCGGCGGAAGCGCTCGCTCATGCCGTCGGAGATCTGGCGCAGGGGAATGCCCGACGTGTTCGACGAGATGACCGAGCCGTCGCTGCGCGCAGCCTCGAGCCGCTCGAACAGCTCACGCTTGGTGGCCAGATCCTCGATGACCGCCTCGCACACCCAGTCGTAGCCGGCAATGTCGTCGAGCCGTTCGTCGACGGTGCCGATCTCGACCAAACCTTGAGCGTCGGCGTCGACGCCGTCCAGCGCACGCTGCGCTGCGGCCTCGTCGCTGTCGAGCACGAGCACCCGGCACCCTGCCGCTGCGGACGCGGCGGCGATGCCGGCACCCATCGTGCCCGCGCCGATGACTGCTACTGAATTGATGCGCCTCATGGTTCCTGCCTACCGGGTGCCGGAGACTTCGCGGCCGATGATCTCCTTCATGATCTCGGTGGTGCCGCCGTAGATGGTCTGGATCCGGGCGTCCGCGTAGGCCTTGGAGATCGGGAACTCGCTCATGTAGCCGTAGCCGCCGAACAGCTGCAGGCAGCGGGTGATGAGCCGCAGCTGCATCTCGGTCACCCACCACTTGGCCTCGGCGGCATCGGTGGCGGTGAGCTCGCCGGCGTTGAGCGCCTCGATCTGGCGATCCACGAACACCCAGGCAATGTCGAGCTCGGTCTTCATCTCGGCCAGCTCGAAGCGGGTGTTCTGGAACGAGGCGATGGTCTGCCCGAACGCCGTGCGCTCGCCGACATAGTCCACCGTCCAGTCGAACGCCGCCTGCGCGTGCGCCACGCCGCCCACTGCGATCGACAGGCGTTCCTGGGGCAGGTTCCGCACGAGGTGCAGGAACCCGTTGCCCTCGCCGCCGAGCAGGTTCTCCTCGGGCACGAACACGTCGTCGAAGAACAGCTCGGCCGTGTCCTGGGATTTCAGGCCCAGCTTGTCGAGATTGCGGCCCCGCTCGAAGCCCTCCATGCCCTCCTCCAGCACGATCAGCGACATGCCCCGGTGCTTGGTGGTGGGGTCGGTCTTGACGGCCACGATGACCAGGTCGGAGTTGATGCCGTTGGTGAT
>JAJEIW010000084.1 GCA_022828045.1 Acidimicrobiia bacterium
CCGGCACGGCCACTGTCGCAGTAGCCGACGACGACGATCCGCCGCCGCCGTCGTCGAAGCCGTCGATATCTGTGGGCGACGCGACCGCCGGCGAGGGCGACGGCGCGGTGGAGTTCACCGTGACGCTCAGCGCGGCCAGCAGCGCCGCGGTGACGGTGTACTACGCCGCCAACCCGGGCACCGCGATGCCCTACGCCGACTATCTGCCCGACTGGGGCCAGGTCACCTTCGCAGCGGGCGACACCTCGAAGACCGTGCAGGTCTCGCTCATCGACGACCGCACCCCCGGCGAGGCAGACGAGACATTCGTGCTCAGGCTGATCCTGTCCGACACCACCCACGCCACACTCGCCGACGGCCAGGCACAGGGCACCATCACCGACAACGACTGAAACCCCGCACAGCCGACGGGTAGCCTCCGAGGCGGACCGCGCAGCGACCTGATCGCTGCGGTGCATCAGGGGGTAATCGATGGCGCTCGCGGAATTCAAGCTTGAGGACCGATTCGACCGGGCCGAAGGCGATGTCGCCATGTCCGGCGTGCAGGCGCTGCTGCGCGTACTGCTCGACCAGCTGCGAGCCGACCGGCGAGACGGCCTCAACAACGCCGCCATGGTGTCGGGCTATCGGGGTTCGCCGCTGGGCGGCATCGACTCGCTCATGCTCGGAAACGCCGACGAGCTGAAGCAGAACAACATCGTCTTCGAACCGGGCCTCAACGAAGACCTGGGCGCCACCATCGTGTGGGGCAGCCAGCTCTCCAACCGCAACTTCGAAGGCCGCTACGACGGGGTTCTGGGCATGTGGTACGGCAAAGCGCCCGGCGTCGACCGCTCGGGTGACGCCATTCGCCATGCCAACGTCTGCGGCGTCGACCCCAAGGGCGGTGTGCTGCTGGCAGCGGGCGACGACCCGGCGTCCAAGTCGTCGACGCTGGCGTCGGAGTCAGAGGCCGTGCTCATCCACTTCCAGACGCCGATCCTGTACCCCGGCTCGGTGCAGGAAGTCATCGATTACGGGCGCTGGGGCTTCGAGCTCTCCCGCTACAGCGGGTTCTGGTCGGCGCTGAAGATCGTCACCAACGTTGCCGACGGCTATGCAACCGTGCAAGTCGGCGCCGGCCGCGTGTCGGCCGTGCGACCGCAGTTCGAATGGGAAGGCAAGCCGTGGGCGCACACCCAGCAGGACGCACTGTTCGGCCCCAACGCAGTGCGCATGGAACTCGAAATCCACGAGGGCCGCATGGTGGCCGTGGACGAGTTCGTCGCTGCCAACCGGCTCAACAAGGTGACCGTGCCTGCCCGAGACGCCAAGATCGGCTTGGTCGCTGCCGGCAAGACCTACTACGACCTGCGCGAAGCGCTCGACCGCATGGGCCTCGACGACATCGAGCTCGAGCGCCGTGGCGTGCGCGTCTGGAAGCCGGCCGTGGTGTGGCCGCTCGAGCCCTCGAGCCTGCGGGCCTTCGCCGACGGGCTCGACACCATCGTGGTGGTCGAGGAGAAGCGCTCGATCATCGAGACGCTCATCAAGGAGAATCTCTACGGCATGGCGAACGCGCCAGTCGTGCTTGGCAAGCGCGACGCCGACGGCGGGTTCTGGTTCCCTGGTCACGGCGAGATGGACGCCGACCTCATCGCCCGCAAGATCCGCCCGTTCCTCGTCGACCGTCTCGGCGGCGAGGGCATCGGCCCTGCCGTCCCCGAGCGCATCACCATCCCGCTCGCCGTCACCACCTCCAAGGGCGCCAAGGCCGCCGGCCGCACGCCCGGGTTCTGCTCGGGCTGCCCCCACAACCGCTCGACCTGGGTGCCCGAGGGCTCCGAGGCCGGCGGCGGCATCGGCTGTCACGGCATGGCGTCGATGACGCCCACCCGCAACACACGCGGTACTACCCAGATGGGCGGCGAAGGCTGCCAGTGGGTAGGAGCGGCGCCGTTCGTCACCATGGAGCACCGGTTCCAGAACATCGGCGACGGCACGTACCACCACTCGGGCTCGCTGGCGCTGCGGCAGGCGGTGGCTGCAGGCACCAACATCACCTACAAGATTCTCTACAACGGCGCGGTCGCCATGACCGGCGGTCAGGACATCGACGGCGGCATGGGTGTGCCCGAGCTCACCCGCTCGGTGCACGCCGAGGGCGTCGCCAAGGTGATGGTGGTCACCGACGACCCCAAGAAGTACCCCGCCGACGTCGAGTTCGCCCCTGATACCGACGTATGGCATCGCGACCGGCTCGACGAGGCACAGCGGCTGCTGCGCGACGTCCCCGGCTGCACGGTGCTGATCTACGACCAGGCCTGCGCCGCCGAGCTGCGGCGCGACCGCAAGCGCGGCAAGGTGGCCGAGCCCGCCATGCGGGTGTTCATCAACGAGGCGGTCTGCGAGGGCTGCGGCGACTGCGGCGAGAAGTCGAGCTGCCTCAGCGTGCAGCCCGTCGAAACCGAGTTCGGCCGCAAGACCCGCATTCACCAGTCGTCGTGCAACAAGGACTTCACCTGCCTCGACGGCGACTGCCCGGCATTCATCGAAGTGGTGCCGGCAGGGAAGATCCCCACCAAGGCCACCGTGGCCACCGAGCACATCGGCGACGACCTGCCCGAGCCCGACCGGATCGACGAGGGCAACATCTTGATGATGGGCATCGGCGGCACGGGCGTGGTCACCGTGAACCAGATGCTCGCCACCGCAGCGCTGCTCGACGGCAAGACGGCCAACGGTCTCGACCAGACCGGTCTTGCCCAGAAGGGCGGCCCGGTGCTGTCGAACCTCAAGGTTCGCCGCAGCGACACCGATGGCGCCGGAGCCGAATCAGTCGGCAGCGACGCCAGCGAAGCCAACAAGGTCGGCGTGGGCGAGGCCGACGCCTACGTCGTGTTCGACCTGCTCACGGGCACCAACCCGGCCAACCTCGACAAGGCGCTGGCCGGCCGGTCGGTGGCCATCGTCTCGTCGTCGAAGGTGCCCACCTCGGCGATGGTGCGCGACACGTCGGCCGAGTTCGGCGAGTGGGCTGGGTTCCAGCGGGCGCTCGACTCCGCCACCACCCCCGAGCGCAACGTCTATTTCGACGCCGGCGCGCTGTCCGACGCGCTGTTCCGTTCGCACATGCCGGCCAACGTGCTGGTGGTGGGGGCGGCGTACCAAGCGGGCGTGATCCCGATCAGCGCCGCAGCCATCGAGCGGGCTATTGAGCTCAACGGCGTGGCGGTGGAGATGAACACCCAGGCGTTCCGTATCGGCCGCAAGATCGTGCTCGACCCCGAATTCCTCGGAACCCTCGAGGTCGAGCGAGTCGGCAAGGTCAAGCGTGACACCGGACCGTCGAAGCGTGAGCAGGACCTCATCGACACTGTGCCCAGCCAGTCCGAGGAGCTGGCACGGCTGCTGCGCATCCGGGTGCCCGACCTGGTGGCCTACCAGAACCACGCCTACGCAGCCGCCTACGCCAGCTTCATGGCCAAGGTGCGCGAGGCCGAAGCTGCTGCGGGCAGCGAGACGGCGCTCAGCGAGGCCGTGGCGACGTACCTGTACAAGCTGATGGCCTACAAGGACGAGTACGAGGTGGCCCGGCTGCACCGTTCGGGGGCGTTCCAGCAGGCCGTGCGCGACCAGTTCGGCGACAAG
>JAJEIW010000314.1 GCA_022828045.1 Acidimicrobiia bacterium
GTGGGGCCGAAGCCGCCGCTCGTCACCATGCCGACGCTGGTGCCGTCGGAGGTGCTCAGCGCGGCGCCGTCGCGAATCGGACGGCGGCCCTCGGCCGCGATGCCCACCCGCTGGCGCGGCGGCCCGCCAGCAAGCTGCGCCGTGATGATCTCCGCACCGGGGAATCCGCCGCCAGCGCGCCGCCGCTTCGGGATCGACCAGCCCAGTCCAGCCTCGGCTGGCGTCGTCGCTTCGGTGAGTTCGTGGCCTACCAGCGGCAGGCCCGCCTCGAGACGCAGCGTGTCGCGGGCGCCGAGCCCTGCGGGAGCAACCTCATCGGCGCTCAGCAGCAGCCGTGCGATATGGGTCGCCTCGCCTGCCGGAATGGCAACCTCGAACCCGTCTTCGCCCGTGTACCCGCAGCGCGACACCTCGCACTCGACACCGTCGATCAGCAGCGTGGCGGTGGACATGAACGCCAGCTCTGCGGCTTCTGGCACCCAGCGAGCCAGCACGCCGGCCGCCGCTGGACCCTGAAGCGCCACCAGCGCCAGATCGGTGCGCACCTCAAGGCGCACATCACCGTTGTCGCCGCCGTTGACTGCCCGCAGCATCGACAGGTCGGCTTCGGTGCGCACCGCATTGACCACGATGCGCAGCCGATCGACATGACGCGACACGATCAGGTCGTCAAGCACACCGCCCGCCGCAGTCGTGAACAGCGTGTAGCGCATGCGTCCCGGCACGAGGCTGGTGACGGCACCCGGCACGCAGCTTTCCAGCCAGGCCGCCACATCGCCGACCTCGTCAGCGCCCCCCGGATGCAGCTCGACGATGCCCATGTGGCTGACGTCGAACAGGCCCGCCGCCGTGCGGGTGGCACGGTGCTCGGCAACGGTGCCGTCGCCGAAGCGCATGGGCAGCGCGTGGCCGCCGAAGTCGACCATCCGACCGCCGAGTTCGGTGTGCAGGTCGAACAGCGGGGTGCGTGCGCCGCCGTTGGCGTCAGTCATCAACCGGTCCGGCTCAGCCTCAGTCGGCCAGCAGCTCGGCGATGCGACCCTTCGGACGTCCGACGATGGCCCGGTTGCCGCGCACAACCACGGGGCGCTGCATGAGCGCCTTGCGCTGGCTCAGCAGCTCCACCACGGCGGCGGGATTGTCGACGTAGTCGTCGGCGTCGAGCCCCAGCTTGCGGAACTGTGAGTCCTTGCGCACCAGGTCTTCGACGGGGTCCTCGAGTATCGACACCAAGTGTTCGAGTGTCTCGCGGTCGGGCGGGGTCTTCATGTACAGGACGACATCGGCCTCGACTCCAGCTTCCTCGGCGACCGCCAAGGCATTCCGGGACGAGTTTCAATGCGGGTTGTGGTAGATGGTCACCTCGGCCATGGGGCCGAAGTTACCTGCGCATGACACCCAAGTCTGGTCATGCAGCCACGACAGTCACGGCAGCAACGACGAGAGCGGCCGCTCGGCATGCATCGGCGTCGCCGAGGCGTCCGCGGCTTCGACTTCCTCGCGTGTGACGCCCAGCATGAACAGGATCGCGTCCAGGTACGGGACGTTCACGGTGGTGTCCGCCGCATCGGCAACCACCGGCTTGGCGTTGAAGGCGATGCCGAGCCCCGCCGCTGTCAGCATGGGCAGGTCGTTGGCACCGTCGCCCACGGCCACGATCTGCTCCAGCGGCACGCCCTCGATGTACGCGAGCTGGCGCAGCAGCCGCGCCTTGGCCTCGGCGTCGATCACTTCTCCGACCAGTTCGCCGGTCAGCCGGCCGTCGCGGATCTCGAGCTCGTTCGCGTAGGCGTGATCGAACTTGAACCGCTTCGCAAGGTGATCGGTGAAGTGCGTGAAGCCGCCGGAGATGATCGCGACCCTGTAACCCAGCCGCTTCAGCGTGCGCGCGAAAGTGCGGGCGCCCCGCGTGAGATTCATGTGCACGATCGCAGCGTCGATGATCGAGGCGGGCTGGCCGGTGAGCAGGCGCACCCGCTGGCGCAGCGATGTCTCGAAGTCGATCTCGCCGGCCATGGCGGCTGCGGTCAGCTCCGCCGAACGAGCTTCGTGGCCGGCCTCGGCGGCCAGCAGGTCGATCACCTCGTTGCGGATGAGGGTCGAGTCGACGTCCATCACGATCATGCGGGTCGAACGCCGTGACAGGCCGTGGGGCTGCACGGCGATGTCGATCCGGCGCTCAGCGGCCACCTCGATCAGGTCGGTGCGGAGCTTGTCGCTCTCCGCACCCTCCACCAGGAATTCGTAACTCCACACCGGGAAACGGGAGAGCCGGTGAATGCGGTCGATGTTCCCGCCGCTGGTGGCGATAGCCCCGGTCACGACCGACAGGTCCGCAGGCTTCAGTTGGGGCGCCAGGGCGGTGACCACGAGGCGCTCCGCGTGCTTGGTCGGCGTAGCGTCGACAACCTCGAAGTTCATCTCCAAGCCCCGCTCGTAGCCGAACAGCAGCACTTCCTTGACCAGGTCGCGGCCGGCGGGGACGGTGATCGCGAGCCCGAGCGTGAGCTGGCGGCGCACCACCACCTGCTCCATGTCCTGCACGTCCGCGCCCGCGTTCGAAAGCAGCGCCAGCAAGTCCGTCGTGATGCCTGGGCCGTCCGGGCCGGTCACCCGTATGAGGATCGTGTCCCTGGGGGCCGCATCGTCGGCTGTATCGCCCGCAGCATCATCGGCTGCAGTGTCGTTCGGGACCACGGGTCGCGCAGGCTACTGCCCAGACGGGCTATGAGAATCCGGCATCGCCGCGTAGGCTGAACATATGCCGAGCTACCGATCTGTCACCTCTACAGCAGGCCGAAATCAGGCCGGGGCTCGAGCGTTGTGGCGTGCCACCGGCATGACCGACGAAGACTTCGGCAAGCCGATCATCGCCATCTCCAATTCGTTCACCCAGTTCGTGCCCGGCCATGTCCATCTGAAAGACCTCGGCCAGCTCGTC
>JAJEIW010000037.1 GCA_022828045.1 Acidimicrobiia bacterium
CCACCACCAGAGGCGGCACAGCCGGCACCGGAACCCAAGGATGGACCAAATGCATCAACCAGCTCGCCATCCGCTACCCAGGACGACTCCCCCTAACATGACCACCCACCACCCCCCTTACACAGACAACGTGACACTCCTATCGACGAGGTGCGCCGCCGGGTGCAGAACGAGACCACCGGCGGGCGAGGCACCAAGCACGATCCCCTCTATCGGATACGGCGGCTGCTGCTCACCGCCGCCGAACGCGTCACCGAACGCGGACGGCACAAGCTGCGGGGCCTGCTCGCGGCCGGCGACCCCCGCGGCGAAGTGAGAGACGCCTGGCACGCCACCGAGACCCTGCGCGGCGTCCACCGGATCCCCAGCCGCGCCCTCGCCGCCGAGACGGTCAACGAGCTCGCCCGCGACCTCCAAGACGACACGTTCTCGGCGGAGCCGGACAAGCTCGGCCGCACCCTCGCCGGCTGGCGCACCCAGATCACCAACTGGCACCGCTCACGTGTCACCAACGGGCCGACCGAGGCAGCCAACAACCTCGCAAAGCTCATCAAGCGAACCTCGTTCGGGAACGCCAACTTCGACCACTACCGCACACGAGTCCTGCTCTATGCAGGCAAACCCGACTGGACCCTCCTCGACGACCTCACCCCACACAAAAACGCGAAGAGCCACTTTTCAACTAGTGCTGCCGTAATGCCATATATAGTGTCAAATATGTATCTATAGTGCGTCAATCCCATATTTAGTAGCTGTATTTGAGGTCATGTGCGCGTTAGAGTGTTGTTGTGTCGAACCTGCTCAGCGATGCCTACGACGACGACCTGGCATCGCCCAGCCCGTTCACGCCATCCTTCGGGGTCCCACCAAACCTGCTTGTCGGACGCGACGCATCCAAACGCGAGATGCTCAGCGGACTGCACAACGGGCCGATGGACAAGCGATTCGTGAGCGTGCTGCTCGGAGCGCGCGGCTCCGGCAAGACGGTCATGCTCGACGAATGCGAAGACGCAGCATCAGCATCAGGATGGCTCGTGATCTCAGTGAACGCGACCACAAAAGGTCTCTTGGATCGCATCAAGAGCGAAGCGTCCCTCGCCCACAACGCGCACCCCACACTGCCCGACGCGCCGACGAGACAGACACGCAGCAACCGGCGAGGCCTCCGTCTCGGGCCTGCATGGTTCGAAAACGAGACCCAGCACGTCCTGAACGCTGACTGGTCGCTGCGACGCTGGCTCACGACTCTCGGGCAGCATGCCTTGGCGAACCGAACAGCCGTCTTAGTGACGGTGGACGAACTGCACGCCGCAGACCGCGAAGAAATGCGCAGTCTCTGCGCCGACATCCAGCACATCACACAACGCAAGCAACTGCCGGTCGCTGTCATGACTGCTGGACTCGGCGAGCTGCAAGAGATCCTCGCACGCGACAAGAAGCTCAGCTTCTTTCTGCGTTCCCACCAAGTGCACCTGCCGCCCATCTCAGCAGCCCAGGCACGCGACTTCTACCAGACGATGTACGCCGACGCGGACGCCGGCATCGACACAGAAGCGCTCGACTACATGGCAGCACACACCGGGCCGCTGCCGATCCGCATGCAGAGCATCGGCGACGCAACATGGGAAAGCGCCAGCAGCGGAAGACGCCCGGTCACGCTGGACATAGCCAAGTTCGCTGTCGCCCAGACCGACACGTTCATGGACACTCACGTTTTCACCCAGGTCTGGCATGACCACAGCCGCGAAGAACATCTTTGTCTCGCTGCGCTTGCCGACCGTAACGGGACAGCCACGTTCGACGAGATCGCGGCTGACAGCGGCCTGCCAAAGCACCGAGCACGCATCGCCACCGACCTGCTCGCCATGAACCAGTGCATCACTCAAGACCCACGCGGCGTTGTCACCTTCGGACCAGCAATGAGCCTCCGCGTCGCCGAATGGGGACGTCAGCGAATCCCGACTGCCGCACAGATCACCGGAACAGCCATAGCCGTCGAAGCTCCGAGGTCTTCAAGGGCGTCGCTCGCCACGAGCGGGGACAGGCAGCGCTGTGGGCACATGATGGTCCGCGCCGGGGTGCGCTGTGTGCTCGCCGCCGGCCACAGCGGACCACATCGCTCACGGCTGCGCTGAGCGTCCGCTGGGCGAAGTGCCCCAGAACGGCACGCACACCCAGTGCGTTCAGCTGGGCGATCGGCGCTGTTCTGAACGATCGTGCTGTCGCTGAGTACGACGGCGATGCACAGCGCCAGGATCTGCACGAGCTCGAGCATCGAGCACCAAGTGCTCAGCGCCGCGTTCGCGGCGAGCATATCTGGGGAGCTCTATACGTGGCCGGATCCTGTGTTGCCCCTGGCCTGTCCGACGAGCTCTACTCTGTGTTCTGCAGCGCATTGGATGCGTGCGGGCGCCGTGTCGGCGGACCCGATGTGCATGTTGTGAGCACTCTGGGGATGCGCGGTCGATGCTCAGCGAAAGTCGCGGTGGGGCTTGGGGTGCTGGCTTGGTGGGGTGAGGCTATGTGGTGAGGATGCCGATACGTTTGGACGAGGTTGCAACCTTTTGGCAAACACTATAAGTAGCGCATCGCTCTTCGTGCCGTTATCGTCGAGGCATGTTCTCAGCGGAGCACATGCTCGGAGGCGACTTGGACGAGGCGGTGGCTGCTGCTGCTGAAGCGGTCCCCGATGTCGTCGCCGCGTTTGACCTCATGGTGCCGCTCGTCTCCACCGAGTGCAGCATCCCCGCGCTGAGGCGCTACTACACACTGGCCGATGCTGCTGTCTGGACGCTGCTTGAGGGTGCCGATGTCGTCGCCGCCCCCGCTGGTGCCTCGCAACCCGACACGGCTCGCGGCAGGATCATCGGGCAGTTGATGCAACGCGACATACCTGTGCTTGTCTGGCTCGCGCCCACACCTGACGGAATCGGGTTCGTCAAGGTCGTCGTCGACCGGCTGCGCGGGCATCTTGGCGGGATCCCGAACCAGTGCGTGAGGACTCGTGACGGTATCGACGGGCACCACTTCGACTGGGTGTGCAAGGCGCTGGCGAGCGTGGAGCTCGAACGTGCCTACAGCGCACCGCTGCAACGCGCCATGGCGGTGTTCGACCTCTCGAGCGGTGAGGTCGCGGATGCGATGGGAGTGTCGCGCCAAGCGGTCGACAAGTGGTTGATCGGCGGACCTCCATCTGACCGGATCGAGAAGATCGGCGCGCTCGCCGACATCGCCGACATCTTGCACTACCGGCTGCGGCCGGGGACGCCGCCGACCGCCGTGCGGATGCCATCAGAGGCATACGGAGACCGCAGCATGCTGCAGCTGTTCGCCGACGACGAGCACGCGTGGCTGCTCGACAGTGTCCGCCGGAGCTTTGACTTCGCCAGCGTGGCGTGACCGTGCGAACAGTCGAAATCGGCGAGCAGACGTATTTCCGCATCGCCGACGCACACTGGACCGATCCGCTCGACGCATCCCATGCGGCGAGGGGCACAGGGCAGCGATGGAATCCGCCTGGCATCCCGTGTCTCTATCTCAACGGGGATCGTCCGACCGTCGATGCCAACCTTCGCCGAGTCATCGGGCCGTACCCGTATGCACAGTTCCTCGATCCTGCGACTGCGCCCGTAGTGCTCGAGGTAGAGCTTCCTCGGGGTGTGGCGGCAGACGTCTACACCCCTCAAGGTGTGTCCGAGGTTGGACTGCCGTCGAGTTGCCCGCTCGATCACAGCGGGAACCTGGTTCCCCATCAGCGATGTCAAGCCGTCGGGCAAGCAGTTCTCGATGTGGGACTCGACGGCGTCGACTGCCGATCAGCAGCCCCCGGAGGGGATCGGGAGCTTGCATGGTTCCCTCTTGACCGGCAGGCCACAGTGCTCACGAAGCACACCTTCGACGACTGGCGCGACGCCTCCAGAACCGCCTCCTGAGCATCTCATCGACACCGGCCTTGGCTTGGCGGGCGCTGTCAGACCTGACAGGCCCAGACACGGGACAATACGGTCTGCTGATTTCGGTCGGCGGGTCGCGCTGCGCGGCAGATAGGGCGTACAACGCTCGATACTTCGCCATCAGTTGATTTGAAAATCAAGCATTGTGAATCACCACCCTCGGGCCGTAGATGCCTATGAGTGTCTTTCGATTTCGCAGACTTCCCCCGGAAGTGTCCGCAGTGTCACTCTGTCACCGTCGACGAGCTCGAAGACGTAGGTCTTGAACGGCACAGTGACGGGAATCGCGTCGGTGCCTTGTCCGAGCCAGCGCCAAGACGGACCGAGACCGTCCTCAGTTTCGTTCACTGTCACCAAGCCGCCCCTGTACCCAGCCCCAGCCGAACCTTCGTCCGGCACCCAGCAACTCTGGCCGTGATAGCCGAAGGCTGAGTGAGTGTTGGGGGCCGGCATGTAATCGCCGAACCTGCCGGTGCTCTCCGTGAACCGCCAGAATCCGGCTTGAATGTCCGTGCCGACGGTGAAAGTGGCCTTGCTTTCTCCGATGCTGCTTGCTGTCTGGGCCTTTGCGGTGGCGGCCAGATTTCCGCTCCGGCGTTGATCTATCCAGTCAAGCACGGCTCTTGCGGTGGCTACCCGATCAGGGCCGGCAAGACGCACGATGACCGTCAAGTTGGCGACAGCGCTGTCCGGCACTGCTTTGGCGCCGCCGAGAACGACCACTTGCTGCCTGTCGATCACTTCTGTGCCGTCGGGTTCCACAACGCACTTCGTATCGAGCACCTGCCATGACGCGATCAACTCGGCCATGGCGGCATCGCCGGATGCGGCAACGACGGCGTGGGTCTCGTCGGCGCACTTCGGTTGTGATGTCGGGTGCGCAGCGGCCGCTGATGCCGATGCTCCGACGGTCAGTGCCACTGCCAGGGCAGCAGTCAATAGCTTCCGCATCGGGTCCCTCTCCTTCTGTATGGCGTTGGTGAACGCCGCTGATGGCTGCGACAGTGTGCCGCGCGATGGATTGCGGTCGCGTCCGGGACGACATGCTCGGCGGGTTCTTTGCCGCCCGTCTCGCTGAGGCAGGCATATTGGGAGCAGCACCCGCGCCGACCGTCGCAACAGAGTGTTCGAGTGTGGCGACATGATGGACGCCTTCACAGAGTCGGCACTCGAGCAGCCCGCTGCCGACTTGGCAGCGACACCCTGTGGTCTGGGGGTGCGGTAGGCCGCCCGGGGCTCGAACCCGGCACCTTGGGATTAAAAGTCCCCTGCTCTACCCGATGAGCTAGCGGCCCCACATCCGGAAGCACCGCTGCGGCGTTTCCGGCACTCGTCCCGAGGCTAGAGCGGGATGCACCGATCTGGTCCGGTGCGCGGCCCTAGCCTTGCAAACGGTGCCCGACGAGCCGTCCCCAGCCGAACCGCAGAACTCTTCAGAGTTCCTGACTGACGACGAGCTTGATGCCATCGAGGACGACCTCGCAAGGGCAGAGCGAACCTTGAGCCTGCTCGCCGACGACGACGTGGACCCGGTGGCTGCGTCTGACTGGATCGCTGCGCCCGTGGCACCCGACGCCCAGGACGCGACGGGCGTGGCTACTCGATCATGAGGTCGATGTCACTCGATACGAGTTCGACCCGGTTGCGCGGCTCCAGCTGATCCCAGCTCCAGTTCGCGTCCGCGGCGGCGCCGTCCAGCCAGAACCAGCGACCAGCGAGATTGGGCACACGCTCGTCGCCGAGGCCGACGCGCGCGTCGATCGTCTTGAGCACGCCCGCATGGCCCACGAGCAGCACGCGGCCGCAGACGGAGAGGTGGCGGTGCAGGGCCGACAGCAGCCGGCGAGCAATGCTCTCGGAGGACTCGAAACCGGGCGGCCACCTCCGAGCCGCGACATCGCCCGGCCAGCCTTCGTCGATCTCGGCCCGGGTGAGACCCTCCCACGGGCCCGCACTGCGCTCGCGCAACGACTCATCCGCGACTACCTCGCTGGCGCCGAGCTGTTTCGCGATGATCTCGGCGGTCCGGCGCGCTCGTTGCAGATCGCTCGAGACGATCAGGTCGAACGGCGGCAGATCGAACCCATGCCGAGCTGTGTGCAGATCGTGACCGCGCATGGCGGGCGTGCGCCAGCTGTCGTCCGACTCGGCGAGCCGTCTCGCCAAGGCGTCAGCCGCAATCTCGGCCTGGCGCTCGCCCAGACCCGTCAGCGGCGGATCGGCCTGTCCCTGCCAGCGCCCTCGCAGGTTCCATTCGGACTGCCCGTGGCGGACCGCCAGCAACTCTGAGTGCTGTGTCACGGCGCCTGACCGTAGCTGGCCTGATCAGCGCAGATCGGTAGCATCGCGGCGATGCCCACCGTCACGATCCGCCTGTTCGCGGGGGCGCGCGAGGCGGCCGGTGTCGGCACCACGCAAACCGAGGCGTCATCGGTCGCGGATGCGTTGGATTGGGCCAAGGCACATTTCGGCGAGGGTTTCAGCGCTGTGCTCGCAGCCAGCCGTGTCTGGCTGAACGGCGAACCTGCAGATCCTGTGACGCAGTTGAGCGCCGGGGACGAGATCGCCGTCTTGCCGCCCGTGTCGGGCGGCTGAGCGGCGACAGCGGTGGCGTGAATCCTGCGTCGCCGCAGCCAGATCCGCCGCGGATTCTCTCGGCGGCGCTGTGGCTCGGACCGCCTGTTGCGAGGGGCGACGCCAGCATCACGGCAGGAGCGGTGTGGCTCGCCGCACTCATCGCTGCGCTGTGGGCGGGCGCCGCAGTGTTCGGCCTGGCAGTGTCGGCTGTCGCTGCACTCGGCGCCTGGCAGGCAGTGAGCGTGCGCAGCGGCAGCGATGGGGTCTCTCGGACGCTGGCATCCCAGAGCGGGGCCGCGGCTGCGGGAGGCGATACGCGTTATCGACTGCCGGCCGCTGTGCTTGCGGGCGCGGTCGGAATTGCCGGCGTCATTGACACCCGCTTGGCGGGCGCAGTGCTCGGTGCAGCTGCCGTCGCCAGCTTCATCGTGGCCTCCTCGTTGGGAGGCGGCCGTCCCGCGGGCGGTGCCGCGCGGCCTCAGCAGATCGCTCCGCCGTCGGTGCTGGCGCGGACGGGTCTGCTGGTGCGCTGCTGGATACAGGTCGGCGTGACTGCGGCATGCGCGGCGGCAGTGGCCCGGTACTCGACGGGAGCGGCCCTCGTACTGGTAGGTGCAGCGGCCTGTTACGACGCCGGTGCCTACGTCACCGCGGCCGACCGTCGACCGGGATTGCGAGGACCCGTCGCGGGAGCAGTCGCGGCGGTCGCGGCCGTCTTCGCGCTGACCGGCGTGAGCGTGCCGCCCTTCGCGCCGTCTGACGTCATGCGGTACGGCGCACTTGCCGCACTCACCCTGCCGCTGGGACCAGCGTTGGCTCGCCACATCATTGCCCCTGAGGCTCGACCTAGCGTGCGACGCGCCGATCCGCAGGCCACTGCCCGGGCCTCCGGCGATCCGGCTGGGCGCGGGCATCGCACAGCGCCCGCACGGTCGCGACTGGGGGCGCCATGGGCCGTGCGCAGACTCGATTCGCTCAGCATCACTGCGCCCGCCTGGATGTGGGGGTTGGGATTGCTGGTCATCTGAGCATTCTCAGCGCTCTGGATCGGTCGTGATGGGGCGACAGATCGTGGGTGTGCGGCGATCTGCGTAGCGTTGTCGGCTGTGGCTCGCACCGCACCGGAAGGTCCCCGACGCGACTCCGCCAGCCTTCGTGCGGCGCGCGACCCTCTCGGCGTCTCATCGGTTGCGGTGCTGTGCATGCACACCTCGCCGTTGCATCAGCCGGGCAGCGGCGACGGAGGCGGCTTGAACGTCTACGTACGCGAGCTGACCGCCGCGCTCGCGCATCACGGTGTGAGCTGCGAAGTCTTCACCAGGCGAACCGAGCACTCGCAGCCCGAGACCGCCGACGTCGAGCCCGGCGTGCGCGTCACCTACGTCGACGCAGGGGGGCCGTCACTCGCCAAGGACGATCTTCCCGCCGCAGTTGCAGCCTTCGCAGAACGCGTCGGCGAGCACTTGGTCCGACGGCCTGTCGATGCCATCCACGCGCACTACTGGCTGAGCGGCTTGGCCGGCCACGATTTGAAGCACCGTCTGGACATCCCGCTGGCGGTCACGTTCCACACGCTGGGTCGCGTCAAGACCAGCACCGGCGATCTCGAGCCGCGCCGCCGCGGTGACGCGGAGCAGCACATCATCGATTGCGCGGATGCCGTGTTCACCTCCGGTGACGCGGAAGCAGCCTTGCTGGGTTCGTTCTACGACCTGCCGCCGGAGCGGGTTCACCGGTTGACGCCGGGCGTGGACCGGGCGATGTTCGCACCGGGTCAGCGTCACGCGGCGCGCGCAGCCATCGGTCTTCCGCCTGGGCCGGTCCTGCTGTTCGTCGGCCGTCTCCAGCCGCTCAAAGGCGCCGAGCTGGCCGTCGAGACCCTCGCAGCGACCAAGGCAAGCACCCCGGCGGGCAAGGATGCCCAGCTCGTCATCGTTGGCGGTCCGAGCGGACCTGACGGCGACGCCACGCTCGCCCGGCTGAGGTCGATGATCGAGGAGCTGGGAGTTGTCGGCTGCGTGCGGTTCGTCGATCCGCTCCCGCACCACCTGCTGTCCACCTACTACCGGGCGGCCGACGTCTGTCTCGTGCCGAGCCGCTCGGAGTCGTTCGGCCTCGTTGCCTTGGAAGCAGCAGCCTGCGGGACGCCCGTCGTGGCCTCCGACGTCGGAGGCTTGCGTGACAATGTGGACGAAGGCCGGACCGGGTATCTCGTAGCGGGCCGCGACAGCGACGCGTACGCCCAGCGGGTCTCCGACATCCTGAGCGATCCGCTGTTGGCGCTCCGGCTGGGAGATGCAGGCTCGCAACGCGCGCAACGCTTCAGCTGGCCGGCCAGCGCCGCGGCGGCACTGGACGCGTTGGACGCTGTCGCGCGTCGTGAGCTTGTCGTCTGCGTATGAGCCGCATGGCTGTGCTCAGATGACACGCCGCCCAGCCACCGACGCTGAACTCGACCGGCTGGAGGCGCGTATGGACGCTTGGCTGGCTGAGTGGGCTAGCTCGCAGGAATCCGGTGCGCCCGATGACCGCCCGTTGCTGCTCGACGTGACACGCGACGACGAGGTGCCCCGCCGCTGGTACGTGCGCCTGGCGGGGGATTCCCGCGAGGTCATCGCCGTCTGGCTGACGCTGCGCCAGCGCACACTGGTTTACGAGTCCTACGTGCTGCCAGCGCCGCCGCAACGAGCGCTGGAGGTGGCTGACTTCGTCCTGCGCCGCAACTACTCGCTGGTCGGCGCGCAGTACAGCATCGGCCCCGAGGACGCCCTGTTCCTGACCGGCGAGATCGGGACGCACTTCGTCGACGAGGACGAGCTGGACCGCATCGTGGGCTCGCTGTGGGCCTATATCGAACGGGACTTCTCGACGCTGCTGCGGCTGGGTTTCTCCAAGCAGCAGTGAAATCATTTTGACTATTCTCAGTGGTTTCTGATTGATTCTGTGTTTGCCGGGGCATTCGACGGCAGGCATGCAGGGACGTGCCCCATTCTCAGCGAATGCCCCGGCACCACCAGATAGGTGAGACGTCGGGTGAGGAGTCTGGAACGATCCAGTGCGGCGTGCCTCCGAGATTCCCCTGCAGCAGGCGATTTCCCGGCAGCGGCCCGGATGCGGTCCGGTACCGTGACGCGCATGGCATCTGGGGTCGAACTGCTGATCGTGGGCGGCGGGAAGATGGGCGAGGCGCTCCTGGGCGGGTTGCTGGCGGCCGGCCGCTCCGCGCGGAGCATCGGCGTGACCGAGCCCATCGCTGCCCGTCGAGATGAGCTGGCGAGCCGCTACGGCGTCTCGACTTCGGATCATGTCGTCGCGTCGGCTGGCGCCATCTTGGCCACCAAGCCCGACGTCATCGGGTCGGTTGCGGCGGAGGTCGCAGCCGCAGGCACCGAACGGATCCTGTCGATTGCCGCTGGGGTGACCCTGGCAACACTCGACGGCGCGGCAGGTGCCGACACGCCGATCGTGCGCGCGATGCCCAACACGCCGGCCCTCGTGTCACAGGGCGCCGCAGCGATCTGCGGCAACAGCCACGCCACCGACGCCGACTTCGCGTGGGCAGAGGAGATCCTGGGATCGGTAGGTCGTGTCGTGCGAGTCCCCGAGCACCTCATGGATGCTGTGACGGGACTGTCCGGCTCGGGGCCCGCCTACGTCTTTCTTGTGGCCGAAGCGCTCGTCGAGGCGGGCGTGCTCATGGGCCTCGCTCGGCCCGTGGCGTCCGAGCTGGCCAACCAGACGCTGCTGGGCGCTGCGATGCTGCTTGCCGACGGTCGACTGCCGGCCGAGCTCCGCGCCGACGTGACCTCACCGGGCGGTACCACCGCGGCCGGTCTGCGCGAGCTAGAGCGCCACGGCGTGCGTGCGGCCTTCGCTGCCGCAGTCGAAGCAGCGACGCGCCGGTCCACCGAGCTCGGCGCTTCGTGACTGAAGGCAGGCCCCGATTCGCAGCGGACCCGGCGCGGCGGACCCACATGAGCGGTTTTGACACCGTCACGTGCCTGAGCGATTTGGGCGCCGCTGACGAGTCAGTGGGCCTCATCCATTCGATCATTCGCCAGGCAGCACCGCAGGCCACCGTGATCGACCTGTGCCACTACGTCGACCCGCACGACACCCGGACCGCAGCGCTGATGCTCGTGCGCAGCGTGCCGCATCTCGCGCCGGGGGTGGTGCTGGCATCGGTGGGCCAGCGGCTGGATCGAGGGGCGATCGCCGTGTCTGTCGGTGAGGGACAGTCGATGCTGGTCGGTCCCGACAACGGTGTGCTGGCCGCAGCCACGGCGGCCGTGGGCGGTGCCGATGCGGCGGTCCGCCTCGGCGCAGACGACCATGCTGTCGGCGGGCAGGCGCTGCACCCCGCGCGGGACGTGCTGGCGCCCGCTGCGGGCCGGCTGGCAGCGGGCGTGCCGCTCGAAGCGCTGGGCGAGCCGATCGATCCGACGCTGCTGCTGCCGTCCCTCGTCGCGGTTCCCCGCATGTCCGACGACGGCTCGGTGACGGCTGAGGTCCTGTCGATCACCCGCTGGGGCACGGTGCAGCTCAATGTGGATCGCGAGGTGCTGGCCCCGCTCGGCGCCGTGCTGGTTGCGGAATGGACCTCGACCGCGCGCACCGGTGTCGCGGCGGAGGCGACTTCCCAGACCGTCCAGCTCGCGCCGCCGGGTTCGGCGCCAGCCGCCGGCTTGGCGCTGTCCGAAGATCCCTACGGCCTGCTGGAGCTCACGGTCGCCGGCGGGAATGCGAGCCACCTCGGCTTTGCCGCGGGCACCGAGGTGCGATTGCGCCGGGCGACATGAGTCTGCGCACGGCGATCGTGCTCGGCACGCTCGCGGCCCTCATCCTGATTGCGGCGACGATCAGGCTGGTCTTCTTCTTCGCCTGAGCGGCCGAGCGAACATTGCCCCGCGACGTTGGGCAGAACGCGTGGAAACCGGGTGCTGCATCGGCGAGACTGTGCGGGCCGCATCCCCGAACCCTGGGTAATCCACGTGTCCATCGTTGTCATGGGCGTGAGCCATCGCAGCGCGCCGCTCCAACTGCTCGAGCGCTGCACGGTTGCCGCCTCCGACGTGCCGAAACGACTGAGCGATCTCGCCTCCTGCGAGCACGTCAGCGAGGCGGTCGTCGTCTCCACCTGCAACCGCACCGAGGCGTACGTCTTCGCCGAGAAATTTCATGCTGCGTTCGGCGAGCTGCGCGATTTCTTCTGCGTGCTCTCAGGGGCAGCGCCCGCCGAGTTGTCCGACCATCTCTACGTGCACTACGACGACGCTGCGGCCCACCACCTGTTCCGGGTGGCCAGCGGCCTCGAATCGGCGGTGCTCGGAGAGCACGAGATCTTGGGCCAGGTTCGCACTGCGTGGGACGTGGCCCGTGCTGAGGGCACCGCCGGCACGGTGCTGAATCAGCTGTTCCGCTACGGCATAAGCGTCGGCAAGCGCGCTCGCACAGAGACCGGGATCGCACAGGGCACCGTATCGATCAGCCACGCAGCGGTCCACATGGCGGTCACCCACCTCGGCTCGCTGTCGGATCGACATGTGCTGGTGGTGGGCGCCGGCGAGATGGCTGACGGCATGGTCGTTGCGCTCGCAGCAGCCGGCCCAGCGTCGGTGCAGGTCGCGAACCGCACGCCGTCGCATGCGGAGGCCTTGGCCGCTCGTGTGGGCGGCCGTCATCTGCCGCTGGGCAGCCTCGAGGACGCGCTCGTCGAGGTCGACTTGCTGCTGACGTCGACGGGCGCCAGCTCGGTCATCGTCGACCACGCCAGCGTGGGAGAGGTCATTGCGCGTCGTGCCGGGCGTCCATTGCTGATAGTGGACATTGCGGTGCCGCGCGATGTCGATCCGGCGGTTGCCCGTATCGCCGGCGTCACCCTGCTCGACATGGATGACCTGGCCCGCTTTGCTCATGCCGGCGAAGCCAGCAGGCAGGCCGAGGTGGCAGCGGTCGAGTCGATCCTGGCTGACGAGACAGAGCGTTTCTCGACCGACCGCACTGCCCGCCAGATGGCACCGCTCATCGAATCGCTGCGCGGCAGGGCCGAAGCGGTGCGCCAGAACGAGATCGAGCGGGCGCTTGCGGCCAATCCCCAGCTTGACGATGACGCGCGCGAGGCGCTCGAGCTGGCAACGAAGGCCTTCGTGAACAAGCTGCTGCATCAGCCCACGGTGGCGCTGCGCTCCGCCGCGGGCAAGGCCAAGGGCGACCGGCTCGCCGACTCGGTACGCGACCTGTTCGACCTGTAGAGCTGAGGAGTCAGGTGGATGGGTGAACTTCCCCGTGCTCATCCTGTTTGCTTCCCGCTCTTGTTCCCGATTTCGATTCGATACGGGCTCACGGGCCGCTCGGGCCACGGCTTCGCCTGCCGGCTCAGCCTCTTGGTCGGGTGAGGATCGCGACACGATCGAGCCCGCTGGCAACCTGGCAAGCGCGCGCCGTACAGACGGCGCTGGCGGCGGCCGGATGGTCCGGATCGCCCATCGAGCTGGTGCCGGTGTCCACCTCCGGTGACCAGGACCTGTCCACACCGATCTCGCAGATGTCCGGCCGGGGCGTGTTCGTGACCGAGGTGCAGGCGGCGGTGCTCGATGGGCGCGCCGATCTCGCGGTGCATAGCGCCAAGGACATGCGCTCCGAGCCAACCCCGGGATTGGAACTTGCAGGCTGCCTCGCGAGAGGCGATGTCAGCGACGCGCTCGTCGGACTGGCGCTGGGCGAGATCCCGCGCGGCGGCGTCGTGGCGACCGGATCGCAGCGTCGCCAGTGCCAGCTCGCCGCCATGCGTCCGGATCTGCGCTTCGTCGGCCTGCGCGGCAACCTGGCCCGTCGCATTGCGGCGGCCGATAATCCCGATATCGACGCGGCGGTCGTGGCGGCCGTGGCGCTGGAGCGACTCGGCGAATCCCACCGCATCGCGCAGCGCTTCAACCCAGACGAATTGGTGCCACAGGTCGGACAAGGGGCCATCGCGATCGAGCACCGCACTGATGACGCGGACAACGCCGGTACAGTCGGCGCGATCATCGACGCGGTGACGACACGGTGCGTGGGAGCCGAGCGCGCGTTCCTGCGAACGCTCGGCGGCGGCTGCGATCTGCCCACCGGAGCTCACGCCACGGTCGACACCGGCGGGCGCGTGCAGATGACGGCACTGCTCGCGCCACCCGACGGCAGCACCGTTGAGCGCGCCTCAGGCACTGATGCCGATGGCGACGCGCTCGGCATCGCGCTGGCGCGTGAGCTGATCACTCGCACCGGCGGCGCATATGGCTGACCGCCCTTCCGACCCGCTCGCCGGTCGGACCGTCGTGGTCACGAGGGCGTCGCACCAGGCCGCTCCGCTGGCGGCGGCGTTGCGTGAGCGAGGGGCGACGGTGGTCGTCGCGCCCGCGATTGCGGTGGTGCCACCGCTCGACGGCGGACAGCCGCTCGACGATGCGCTGCTGCGGCTCGAGCAGTACAGCTGGGTCGCATTCACCTCCGCGAACGCCGTGGCAGCCACGTTCGCTCGCGCGGACCGGCGCGGTGCGCGCCGCGGCTTCGCCCGCGTCCGCACGGCGGCCGTCGGTCCGACGACAGCAGCCCGCGTCGAGGCCGAGATCAACCGCCCTGTCACGCTGGTGCCCAAACGACATGACGCTGTCGGGCTCGCCTCGGCGTTCCCCGAACCCCGCCCCGACGACTGGTGCTTCGTGCCCCAGTCGGCACAGGCCCGTCCCGAACTTGTTGACGGCCTGCGTGCCCGCGGCTGGAACGTCGATGCCGTGAACGCGTACCGCACCGTCACGCCGACGCTGTCCGATCATCTGGCCGCTGATGTGTCCAGCGCGGATGCCGTGGTGTTCGCCTCGCCCTCCGCCGTGCGTGGTCATCTGTCGCAGCTCGGCGGCGATCCCCTCACTGGCAGAGTGGTCTGCATCGGTCGCACCACCGCGGCGGCCTGCCATGACGCCGAGGTTCCGGTCGCCGCAGTCGCCGACGGCCCCACCGACGCAGGTCTCGTCGAGGCTGTCGTTGCCGCGGTGCATGGCTGATGCAGTCCCGCTGGGCGGCGGTCATGGCCCGCTTCGGTCCTGTTTCGGCTCTCCGCTCAGCCCGTAGTTCGACGATGACTGCCCGCTGAGGTGTGGCCTACGCTGCGAGGCCGTGACCGGGCCGAACACCACGAACGCCGAACTGTTCGAAGCTGCGCGCAGGGTGATTCCCGGCGGCGTCAACTCGCCCGTGCGTGCGTTCGGCTCGGTCGGCGGCACGCCGTACTTCGTTGCGCGAGCCGAAGGGCCGTACGTCTTCGACGTCGAAGGCCGCCGGTATCTCGACTTCGTGCAGTCCTACGGGGCGATCATCGCAGGCCACGCCCATCCAGCCATCACCGATGCCGTAGCGAAGGCAGCCGCGGACGGCACGTCATACGGCGCGCCCACCGAACGCGAGGTGGCGCTGGCCGAGCGCATCGCAAACGCCGCGCCGGGGGTCGAGCAGGTACGCCTGGTCAGCAGCGGTACCGAAGCGACGATGACAGCGGTCCGGCTCGCGCGTGGCTTCACCGGACGGCCGCAGATCGTCAAGTTCGCTGGCTGCTATCACGGCCATGCAGATGCGCTGCTGGCCGCGGGCGGCAGCGGTGTTGCCACGCTCGGTCTGTCCGGCTCGGCCGGGGTTCCGCCCAGCGCCGTGGCCGACACGATCGTCGCGCCCTACAACGTCGTGCCGGAACTCGACGATCAGGTGGCCGCGGTCGTGGTGGAGCCAGTGGCGGCGAACATGGGGCTCATCCCGCCGGCGCCAGGCTTCTTGGCGGGCTTGCGGCAGGCCTGCACTGAAGCCGGGGCACTGCTGATCTTCGACGAGGTCATCACCGGCTTCCGCTTGGGCCCGGGAGGCGCGGCAGAGCGTTTCGGCGTCACACCGGACATCTCCTGTTTCGGCAAGGTGATCGGCGGCGGCCTGCCGATCGGCGCGCTCGGCGCCCGCGCAGAGATCATGGAGACGCTGGCGCCGGCCGGTCCGGTGTACCAAGCCGGGACGTTGTCGGGAAACCCGCTCGCGACAGCAGCCGGCCTCGCTGCGCTGGACCTGCTGACGCCCATCGCGTACGGCGAACTCGTGGCTCGCGCCGGCCAGTTCGCCGACGGTCTGAGGGGTGTGCTGACCACAGCAGGCTTCGACGCCGTCGTCACCCAGGTCGGCACCCTCGTCGGCCTGTACTGCGGCCCAGCCGCCGAAGCCGGCTGGGCTCCGGCCGACTACGACGACGCACGCACCACCGACGAGCAGGCCTACGCCCGCTTGCACGCCGAGCTGCTCCGCCGTGGCGCGGCTTTCGCTCCCGGTGCCTACGAGGCGATCTTCGTCAGCCTCGCCCACACCCCCGAGATCATCGACGAAGCCCTCTCCGCCATCGCCGCTGCCTCAACCGCTGCGACGGCGTCCTGAACGGCTGCGGACAGCATTCAGCCAAGCGGCCCGACTGGACGCGGGGCGGCGCTCAGGTGCGGTCTCGCCAGAGCCTTGCCATCCCTGAGGCTGCCCGGTAGACGCCGCGGGGTCCGAGCGGACCGGTGTTGCTCTGCAGCAGATCGGTCGAGACGCGCATCGCCAGGTCGCCCATGCGAGGCGAGCGGATGGCGAGTTGGGTCAGCTTGCGCATGAGACCGGGGCGGCCTAGGGCGCGAGTCGTCAGGCGGCCCAGGTGGTGGTACCGCTCCCAGCGACCGGCGAGCGCGGTCTCGTAGCCGCGCAGCATGAGGCCGTCATCCTCGTCGAGCGCGTGACCGATGACCTCCGCCGCCAGCCGGCCAGTTGCCAGCGCCGGCCCGATGCCGTCGCCGTTCCACGGGTTGACGCTGCCCGCTGCATCGCCGACGACGACCCAATTCGGCCCCGAGCGGGGTCTCACCGAGCCCCCCATGGGCAGCCGACCGCCAACCGGTGGGCTGCCCGGCCCAGCGGCGTCGATCTCCCAGCGGTCAGG
Source organism: Acidimicrobiia bacterium (assembly GCA_022828045.1). Classification (GTDB taxonomy): domain Bacteria; phylum Actinomycetota; class Acidimicrobiia; order Acidimicrobiales; family Poriferisodalaceae; genus Poriferisodalis. The sequence goes on from JAJEIW010000037.1 coordinate 16,510, forward strand.
TATCTGCTGGGTCCACTGCTCAAAGAGGCCTTCCAAGGAGATGGCCTCGTTGCCGTAGTGATGGCTGAGCAGGCCGATGCCGACGTTGGCGGTGCCGTCGCCGACCGGGAACACCCAGCCGTATCCGGGCAGCTGCTCGCCTCCCGAATCGGTGAGTGCAAAAACCGACTCGATCCACGGCTCGGCATGTCGCGGTGTGGGGTAGTACGCACGCATCGCTAAGCCCTGCGCGTAGGTGCGCGTCCGCACGGTGCCGAGCGCACGGCCGAAGCTCGAACGCGGCCCGTCGGCAATCACGACGTACCGGGCGAGCGCGGTCAGCTCCCCACCGCTGCCGTCACTGCACTGGCGGGCAATGGCCTGGCAGCCCCGCAGGTGTCCATCGCTGATCAGCGGCGCAGTGACTTCGGTGCCGCTGAGAGTGCGCGCCCCAGCCGCCTGGGCACGGGCGAACATGAGCGCGTCGAGTCGCGGTCGGCGGACGACCGCGCCGTAGCTGGGCCACGGAGCATCCTGCGGCCACAGCACCTCGAGGCTCTGGCCGTGCGCTGTGATGCGCAGCCCCCGGTGCTGATGCCAGCGCGCAGCGAGCGGATCGCAGCCCATGGCGATGAGCTCGCCGACAGCGACCGGCGTGAGCGCATCCCCGCACGCGCGCTCACGCGGGTGCGACGAGCGCTCGATGAGCAGCACATCACGCCCCTGCTGAGCGGACCAGTACGCGGCAGCGCAGCCGGCAGGGCCGCCGCCCACGACGAGCACATCGCACGAGAGCGTCTGCGTCACGATGCCGGTTCGGGATCGCGAGCGGCGTGACAGCAGGGCTGTCGCGCCCGCTCTCGGGCGCTAGTGCCCCCCGCCACCGCCCCCGCCAGTGACCGCGCCGCCCCCGAGGTGCTCCCACTCGGCGTCGCGTTCAGCGGCGACTTCGTCGATGACGTCCTCGCCGCCGATCACCTCGCGCACGTATCGCGCGACCGAATAGAGCTGATGCTCGTTGAGCACCTCGCCGAACGCGGGCATGTTGGAACCGGTGTCGCCGGAGATGTGAGCGCCGCCGGGCCGGTTCGGGTCGCCGTAGGGCTGCCCCAATCCGATGCCCTCAGAGCCCACGGCAATCCACTCGATGAACGCGTCGTCGAGGCTCGGGAACGTCAGCAGCACCTCGCCGTTCCACAGCGGCCGGCCCACACCGCTGCCGTCGCTGCCGGAGCCATCGCCGACATGGCAGCTCGCGCAGCGCACCGCGTAGGTTGCCGCCCCCTCGTTGATGGCCGTGATCGGCTCGGGCGGCGGTTCGGTGAGCTTCACGTACACGAACGCCCACAGCGGCAGGCAGAACAGCACGGGCAGCACCCAGATCGGGATCCGGTGCCGGGTCTGCGCCGCGAGCACCCACTCCGGATCGGCCGGGGGCTCGGGCTCGACTTCGAGCAGCGCGGCCTCCTTGGCGGCAGCGATCATCTGCGCCTGCGAGGACCCTGTTGCTGCAGCTTCTGCCGACGCTGCGGCCGCGGGTGCCGCTGCACCGCCCTCGCCGCTGCCGTCGTCTTCGAGCACACCCAAGGCGATTCGACGCTGTCGCGAGCGCTCCAGCAGGTACTCGGGAACTTCGGTCACGGGTTCCTCCGCGGGGTTGCCCCCTGGGGGTCTGACATCGGCGGCGCCTGGTTCGCAGGGCACGATACGCGCCCCGGCACACCAAGGCGCAAGTCTGCCATGCAGTCGCGTCGATGGCGCAGACTGCGACACCCGATTGGGCCTGAGCCGTCGTGGTGGCGACCGCACGCCGCCGTGCTAGAACATCACGCGCCATGGCCGGGGCGCCGGTAATCTTTGCCCCGGTCTTGCTGCCGCCGCCGGGAGAACGTGGGAGGAGCGCAGGAGTGGTCGCACTCGTCACATCGATCCTCGTCACAGGGCTGATGATCTACGGAGTGGTGTGGTACGGCAAGCGCCGTCCGACCGACCGACCCACGACCTGGGGCGAAGCCATGCTCGGCGCCGCCTACGTCTTCATGATCCTGCTCATGGTCTTCGGGATCGTTCCCGACCGCTGGGTACGTCTCACCGACAACGAGTGGGGCTGGTCTGTCGAGCGCTTCCTGGTGACCGAGGGGCAGTTCCTCACCTCGCCCATCACCTTTCCGCCGATGCGCATCGACCTCAAGAAGGTCAGCGACATGGTCGTCGTGATCGAGCATGTCGCCGCGCTGGTCGGCATGCCGGTGCTGTGGCTGTGGTGGCAGCGGCGAGACAGGGCCCAGCCCACCGCCGAGCCGACCTCGGATTACGGCCGACCCCTCATCAAGGGCAACTGAGAGCGCGACCGGATGGCTTCGACCGACGCAAACCCCCCAATGCCCAAGTTCCGGGACGACTACGTCCTGCACCAGGTAGATGCCGGCTACCTCGACGCCGCGGTCAAGCCCAAGCAGTTCATCAACATCGACCAGTCCGAGTGCATCCAATGCGAGGGCTGCGTCGACATCTGCCCGTGGAAGTGCATCTGGTACGTCTCCACCGAAGCAGTCGACGAAGCCGTGGGCGTGGATCTGCCGGGGCTGGATCCCACCGACAACGCCATCTTCATCATCGACGACGACGTGTGCACTCGCTGCGCGCTGTGCGTCGACCGCTGCCCGACCGGTGTGATCACGCTGGGGCGGGTCAGCAATAATCCACCGCCGTCGGGCGATGTCCATGGCAGGACGCACACCCACGGCTACGCCTACGGGATGCGGCTGTAGTCCGGGCCCGATGCTTGTAGTGCTGCGACAGCGAAGGAACCGATCCACCTAGATCGAACAGATATGGCGAACACCCTCGAGTCTCCCAAGAGCAAGCCGAACCTGCCGCAGCGCATGCAGAACGCGCAGCAGCAGGCGGCCGATTGGATGCAGGACAGCCAGTTCTGGACATCGATCTTCCGGCCGGGATCGATCTTCCGCAAGGGCTACACCGACAGCCCGCGGAACCGCTCCTACGTCATCATGAACAGCGTCCTGTACCACCTTCACCCGGTGAAGGTGAAGCGGCACGCGGTGAAGGTCAGCTACACGCTGTGCCTCGGCGGGCTCAACTTCTTCCTGTTCATCCTGCTGACCATCACGGGCATCTTCCTGATGTTCTTCTACCGGCCCACCGACACCGCGGCGTGGGCCGACATCGAGAGCCTCCACACGCAGGTCGCATTCGGCCTGCTCGTGCGCAACATGCATCGATGGGCCGCGCACCTCATGGTGCTCACCGTGTTCCTGCACATGGCCCGGGTCTTCTACCACGGCGCCTACAAGGCGCCGAGAGAGTTCAACTGGGTCATCGGCGTGATCCTGCTGAAGCTGACGCTGCTGCTCAGCTTCACCGGCTACCTCTTGCCGTGGGACCAGTTGGCACTGTGGGCGGTGACGGTGGGCACGAACATGATGGGCTTCACGCCCGTCTTCGGGTCCCAAGTCAGATTCGTGCTGCTAGGAAGCCAAGACATCGGATCAGAGACGCTCTTGCGCTGGTACGTCCTGCATGTCTTGATGCTGCCGTTCGTGATCGTCATCTTCATGGCGATCCACTTCTGGAGAGTCAGAAAGGACGGCGGTATATCGGGACCCCTGTAAGTCCTTGGTGAACACAGGCCGATGAGTACACGCAGATGACTGAGATCCCCGAACACCTCCTGCGGCGCAGCGCCGAAGCCAGGGCTCGCGCCACGGGCGCGCCCGCGCCCGGCGAAGGCGACGCTCCGGCTGCCGCGCAGCCCGGTGACGACGACGGCGTCACGATCCCGCGCTCGCTGCTCGAGGCCAGCCAGCAGCCGGGCGGGGCGCCCGCTGTGGCTGGCATGGCTGGCGCCGGCGGACCGGCTGCGGCCGGCGGCG
>JAJEIW010000008.1 GCA_022828045.1 Acidimicrobiia bacterium
CGCCGCCCTCGAATGGGTCGACTGGTACAACCACCGACGCAGCCACGGCGAACTCCTCCAAGGCCGCTACGCCTACACCACCCCCGCCGACCACGAGAACGCCTACTACCGTCAACACGTCCCAGCCGACCCGGCCGGGACCCAACAAAAACAGTCTCTACCAAACCCGGCGTGATTCACAGTAGCGTCGGCACTCGTCGAGGATCTCGCCGCCCGCGTCAAGCAGCAGCATGCGCCGATCCTTGACGTCCGTCAGCGCATCGACGGCGGCAAGCGTGCAAGCGCTGTCGGGTTCGGCGATGGCTTGCGCGTTCGCACCGTTTGCCACCACCAGCATGTTGGTGTCGACGATGGACGCGGTCACGCCTCCGTCTCGGCGCGGTGTCGAAGCCCTGCCGACACGATGGCCGCCGTCTCGCCCATCGCGTCGCCGAAGAAGTCCTCGGGCCAGTCGGCGATGGATCCGCACTCGTCCAGCAGCGGTTGGGAGATGCTCGATTCCTTGCCGTCGTTCTCGCAGAAGTAGAGCGCCACGTCCTCGGGCGAGATCGCCTGCTCTGCGGCACGGCGTTGCAGCCGCATCAGCATGTGCTCGCTGTGGCTCTCAAAGATGACCTGAAGGTTGCGCGCTCTCGTACAGCGCATCGACAGCGCGTTCACCGGAGGGCCAACGTCGACGGGTGCGGAGCCATGCCACGGGTAGTGCCGTTGCCCATAGCTGCGGCGCGGTCCGAGATAGAACAGACGACGCTCGAACTGGTGCTCAAGTCCGCGCTGGAGGTCGCGCAGGAAGCTGGCGTTCTAATAGTGGGCCAACAACTCGTTGGGAAAGCCGTAACAGTGAATTAGCGATGGCGGGCAGATGTCATCCGACATGGATGAGACGTCGAGTGAACGCACGCAACTCCGAGATGTGTATCGCGGTGGCGTAGGTCGACTCTGGCAGCGGGATTACTTCGTCTGCAGTGTCGCTCTCGGGTTCGAGAATCTCCACCGTCGTCCGATGGACTGGGGTCCAGCTGAAGCTGAACTCGATCTCGCGGGGCAGGACGCGCCCGAAGCAGAGGTTCTGCCAGCTTCCGACCGGGACCAAGGCGCCAGCGCTGTCATCGCCGAGGTCGAGCACCTTGCTCGTGTCTGCAGACTGAACGGTCTGCTTGAGCAGGAGGAACAGTTGCAGCAGGCTGGTCTTGCCGGAGCTGTTGGGGCCGAAGAAGCCGGTGATCGGCGCAAGGGCGATTTCGTCCGTAGCTCGCCAAGCCTTGTAGCTGCTCGCGCTGAAGCTCGTGAACATGGGACTGGTCTCTCGTCGCGAGCGCGCCGTCGCGCTCGTCAAATGGTACTGGCGATGGTAGGAGAGGCCGAAGTCAGCGGTTGCGGCGCTGGTAGCGCGTGCGCCGCAGCATCTTGCGGTGCTTCTTCTTGCGCATCCGCTTGCGGCGCTTTTTGACCAGCGATCCCATCGGACGGTGAACGCTATCGCCTCGGCGGCGGTGCAGCACGAGTGCCGCAGCGACGGAAGCCGGCAGTTCTGAGCAGCGCCGGAGTCTGACGCATCTCAGGCACCCCGAAAACGCTGTGGGTCGCCCGTGGCGAGGTCGCTACCCTCGATCCTGAAGCAGGCTCGCAGCAGCGGCGTGCGCGATCGGGGATCGTTCAATTGGCAGGACATCGGGTTTTGGTCCCGGCAATGGAGGTTCGAGTCCTCCTCCCCGAACCCTGCTGTCGCTTGCCGGCTGCGGATCTGCGCCGATGAACGCAACTTGCGCGGCCATCGTGCTGGCAGCGGGCGCCGGCACCCGGATGACGTCGGATCTGCCCAAGCCGTTGCACCCGGTGGCTGGCCGCGCCATGGTCCTGCGCCTGCTCGACACGCTCGCCGCAGCCGATGCAGGCTCGGTCATCGTGATCGTCGGGCACGAAGCAGACCGGGTGCGTGACGAGGTTCACGCGGGCGCGCCCCAGCCGGAACGGCTGATCTTCGCCACCCAGCCGCAACAACTCGGCACGGGCGACGCAGTCCGCGTGGGGCTCGACGCGCTCGGCGATCTGCCGGAGGCGAGCGACGTGCTAGTGCTGCCAGGCGACACACCGCTGCTGCGGCCCGAGACGCTCACCCGGCTCGTTGCCGACCGGCGTCGCATCGGTGCAGCGGCCAGCCTGCTGACCGCCCGCCTCGACGATCCGACCGGCTACGGGCGCATCGTGCGCAGCGACAGCGGGATCGCCATCGTCGAGCAGCGCGACGCCTCACCGGCGGAATCGCAGATCGACGAGATCAACGTCGGCGTGTACTGCTTCGACATCGCCCAGCTCCGTCACGTGCTCCCGCAGCTCGGTCGAACCAACGCCGCATCGGAGTACTACCTCACCGACGCCATCGACCTGCTGGCGCACAGCGGCCGGGGCATCGCTGCGATGACCCTGAACGATCCCTCCGAGGCCATGGGCGTGAATGATGCCGCTCAGCTCGCTGCCTGTGAAGCCGTCTTGGCCGCTCGCCCCTCACCGTTCTGAAGCCGGGATGCACCATGACGGCCTCCAAGACAGCCCGGACTCCGGGGGCCGCAGGGTGGTCGGGTAGTCTCGAAGTGCCGTCGGATTGCAAAATATGCCGCCTGAACCCACCGCCAAGCCGCCTGCGCGAGGGAAGGGCGCGACAGTGCCGAGCGCGTCGCCGCCTGAACTGTCTCGAAAGGAACACGCGATGGAGCTGGTCACCAAGAAGCGCCTGCATCTGTTCAGCGGCCGGGCGAATCCTGAATTGGCCCAAGAGATCGCTGCACAGCTGGGCGTCGAGCTGGGTGACCCGGGACTGGTCGACTTCGCCAACGGCGAGATCAAGTGCAAGTTCGCCGAGTCCATCCGCGGCGGTGATGTCTTCGTCATCCAGAGTCACGCCGCCAGCGAGACCATGAGCATCAACGACGCGATCATGGAGCAGCTGATCATGGTGGACGCCGCCCGGCGTGCTTCGGCCAAGCGGATCACCGCAGTTGCGCCGCTGTACGGCTACGCACGCCAGGATCGCAAGGCCGCCGGCCGCGAGCCGATAACCGCCCGCCTGCTGGCCGACCTGTTCACCGTGGCCGGGGCCGAGCGGCTGGTGTCGATCGATCTGCACAGCGGCCAGATCCAAGGATTCTTCGACGGCCCGGTGGATCATCTCACCGCTGCGCCGGTGCTCATCAAGTACCTGTCCAACGTCATGGGACCCGACTCGGTGATCGTCTCGCCCGACACGGGCCGGGTGAAGGTGGCCGAGCGCTACGCAACCCGGCTCGGCTGCGACGTGGCATCCATCTACAAGCGACGCGCCACCGAGGACACCAACTCCTCTGAGGCGCTCGGGATCATGGGCGAGGTGGCGGGACGCACCTGCGTGATCATCGACGACATGACCGACACTGCCGGCACCATCTGCTCGGCCACCGAGACGCTGATCGCTCAAGGCGCTGCCGACGTGATGTGTGCCAGCACACACGCCGTGTTCTCCGGGCCCGCCGTCGATCGGCTGAAGAACTCCTCGCTGAGCCAGGTCATCGTCACCAATACGGTGCCGATTCCCAGCTCGAAGCAGTTCGACAAGCTCATGGTGCTCAGCGTCGCGGAGGTGTTCGCCGACGCGCTCGAATCGGTGTTCGAGGACGCGTCGGTGTCGGAGATCTTCGACGGCCAGAACCTCTTCTGAGACCCGTAGGCTTGCCTGCCGCTCAACGTGCAGGCGCTCGACTGGTGAGGGAATCGCGATGGAACAGCTGAAGCTCGTCGCCCACAGCCGCACGCGCACTGGCTCGGGCCCGTCGCGACGCCTGCGAGCGGACGACAAGATCCCTGCCGTCATGTACGGCCACGGCACCGAACCGGTGCTGCTCACGTTGGATCGCCTGCGGTTCCGGGCTGCCCTGAACGCGGCCGGGCCGAACGCGATCATCACGCTCGAAGTCGAAGGCAAGAACCATCTCACCATCGTCAAGGACATGCAACGCGACACCATCGCGAACCGCGTGACCCACGTCGACTTCATGCTCGTCTCCCTCGATGAGCGCCTCGTTGTCGATGTGCCGGTGCGGCTCGTCGGCGACCCCGTGGTCGCGGGTCGGCAGGGCGCTGTCACCCAGCAGCAGCTGATGTCTCTGCACGTCGAATCTCCCGCAGGCGTCATACCTCCCGCGCTGGATGTCGACGTATCGGAGCTGTCACTCGAGAGCCCGGTCCGCGTCAGCGACATGACGCTTCCCGATGGCATGGTGAGCCTGCTCGACGGCGACACGCTGGTGGTGATCGCTCAGCGAACCCGGGCCGCTGTTGCAGCCGAGCAGCTCGGCGAGGACGGCGAACCCCTCGAATACGACGAGGAAGTCGACGCCGAAGACGCCCAAGACGAGGACTGACCGCCCCGGTGTCCATCTTCCGCCGGGCGGCCGCGCGGCGGGGCACAGTCGCAGACTGGCTCGTGGTGGGTCTGGGCAATCCCCCCGAGCGCTTCGCCGGCAGCCGCCACAACGCAGGCGCAGCAGCGGTGGAGCGCTGGGCGGCGGCATTGGGCTGCGAACTGGCCGCGGCACGGCGGGAGTACGCCCGGGCGGGCACCGCAATGGTGGGCGGCCAGCGCATCGCCCTCGCCTGCCCGACCACCTTCATGAACGAGAGCGGGCGCAGCGTGGGCGTGCTGGTGAGGCGTCAGGGCATTGCCGAACCGGCCCGACTCGTCGTTGTGCACGACGAACTCGACCTCGAACCGGGTCAGGTCCGCCTCAAGGCAGGCGGAGGGATCGCCGGCCACAACGGGCTGGCCTCGATCGTCGGCCAGCTCGGCACGCAGGACTTCGTGCGGATGCGCATCGGCATCGGCAAGCCGCCCCGGCCCGAAGCCGGCAAGAAGTGGGTATTGCAGCGGCCCAGCCGGCACGAGGAGCCGCTCGTGGATGCAGCGCTCGACCAGGCGGTGTCAGGGCTGGAGGTGCTGGTGCGTGACGGCATCGAAGCGGCGATGAACGTCACCAATGCCCGTCGGCGCGGTCGGGGCCGCACATCGCCGTGAGCCCAGCCCCCACGGCGCCCCTGCGTGCGCTGACCGAGCGTCTCAACCGTGACCCGGGCTTCGTCTCGATGCTCGGAAGATCGTCGGGCTCGATCGCCGTTGCAGAGGGGGCCCGTCCGTTCGTCGCAGCCGGCTTGGCGACACAGGGGTCGCATGCACCAATCCTCGTCGTGACCGCCACGGCCCACGAGGCCGAGCGCTGGACCGACGACCTCGCTACCTGGCTGGGCGCCGATCGGGTGGCGCTGTTCGCCGCGTGGGAGACGCTGCCGTTCGAACGAGTGAGCCCGGCGACCGAGACCATGGGTCGCCGGTTGGCGGTGCTGGAGGCACTGCAGTCGCCGCTGTCGCAGGGCCCCGGCCTGCCCGAGGTCATCGTGGCCCCGATCCGGTCGCTGCTCCAGCGGCTCAGCCCAGCAGCCTGCGCCGACGGGATGACCGCATTGGAGGTGGCCAAGGGCGGCCGATGCGACCTCACCGAGCTGGTAGCCCAACTGGTGGCGTGGGGATACCGGCGGGAGCACCAGGTGGAGCACCGGGGCGAGTTCGCTGTGCGCGGCGGGATCGTGGATGTCTTCTGCCCGACAGCCGACGCACCGGTGCGCATCGACCTGTGGGGCGATGAGGTGGATCGCCTGACGGAGTTCTCGGTGTCCGATCAGCGCTCGGTCGCCGACGTCGCCCAGACGCGCCTGCTCCCAGCGCGCGAACTGCGCCCCGATGCCGCCATGCGCCGCCGAGCGGCCGAGCTGGCCATCAGCGAACCATGGTGCGGTGAGCACATGGAGCGCCTCGCCCGCGGCGAGCTGTTCGACGGAATGGAGTCGTGGCTCCCATGGCTCACCGACGAGGACGTCGTGCTGCCGGACTTGCTCGGTTCGGGAGCATTGGTGCTGCTGAACGAGCCACGGCGACTGGCTGATCGCGCGGCCGACATCGCTGCGGAGACCGATGACCTGACTCGCTCGCTTGCGGTGACGTGGGGCCTGCGCGACGTCGACAGCACCGACCTGCACGATGACGACGGCAATCAGAATGGCCATCAGGACGGCGAGGGGGCTGATCGATCACACTCCCCCCGCGGCTCGCTGCCCCAGCTCCATGTGCCGTTCGACCGGTTGCTCTCACGCTTCGACGGAGCGGTCTGGTCGGTTGACTCGACGGCGGCCCCGACCGCCGCCGGTGACCCCGGGCCCAGCATCGCCACTGAGCAGTGGACGCTCGCAGCCGGCGACCCCACCCGGCTGGTGGCGCAGCTTCGTCGCCTTGTGACCGGCGCTGAGCGGCCCATTGCAGGAGCGCAGCGGCCCATTGTCATAGTGGCCGCAGAAGGCGACGGCTCCGCCGCACGTCTCGCCGATGCGCTCCGTGCCGAGGAGGTTCCCCTCCGCCTGCACCGCGATCGCGCAGCGTTCACCCCCCAGCCGGGTGGGCAGGTCGTGGTTGCCCCGCTCGAGAGCGGTTTCATCGTGCCTGCCGCCGGTGTGGCTGTGCTGCCCGAAGCCGAGTTCACCGGCCGCCGCCGCGTCCATCGGGCCGCTCGCCGGCGAACCGCCCTCACGCCGACGTTCGAGGATCTCGGCATCGGCGACTATGTCGTCCATCATCATCACGGCATCGCTCGCTACGCGGGGCTGGTTCGCCGGGCATTCGGCGACGACGAGCGCGACTACCTCGAGTTGGAGTTCCGGGGCACCGACCGGCTGTACCTGCCCACCGAGCAGATCGACTTCATCCGTCCCTACATAGGCGGCGAGACCCCGCGCCTCAGCCGCATGGGCGGCAGCGACTTCCAGCGGCAGAAGGCCAAGGTGCGCGCTGCCGTTTCCGAGATCGCCCAAGAGCTGGTGGTGCTGTACCAGCGGCGCATCACCACCGCGGGCAATGCCTTCGATCCTGACGCAGGGGGCATGGCCGATCTGGCCGACAGCTTCGCCTACACGCCCACGCCAGATCAGCGTCGCACCATCGACGAGGTTCTGGCCGACATGGCCGAGCCCGTCCCGATGGACCGCCTCGTGTGCGGCGATGTCGGATTCGGCAAGACGGAAGTGGCCGTGCGCGCAGCCTTCTGCGCGGTCACCGCCGGCAAGCAGGCTGCGGTATTGGTGCCGACAACGCTGCTCGCCCAGCAGCACCACCAGACGTTCGCCGAGCGCTACGCCGACCACGCAGTACGCGTCGACGTGCTCAGCCGGTTCCTCACGCCCGCAGAGCAGCGTTCCGTCATCGCCGGGCTGGCCGACGGCACCACCGATGTCGTCATCGGCACGCATCGCCTGCTGTCAGGCGACGTCAAGTTCAAGAATCTGGGCCTCTTGGTCGTCGACGAGGAGCAGCGTTTCGGCGTCAGCCACAAGGAGTCCATCAAGCACTTGCGCGCCGAGGTGGACGTGCTCACGCTGACCGCCACGCCTATTCCCCGCACGCTCGAGATGGCGCTCACCGGCATCCGGGACCTGTCGCTGCTACAGACACCCCCCGCCGAGCGTCAGCCGATTCTCACCCACGTCGGTCCGTACGACGAACGCGCTGTCAGCGAGGCGATCCGGCGTGAGCTGCTGCGCGAGGGCCAGGTGTTCTTCGTGCACAACCGGGTCGCGGACATCGACCGTGTGGCAGCAGAGCTGGCTGCGCTGGTGCCTGAGGCGCGTATCGCCGTGGCGCACGGACAGATGGACGAGGGCACGCTCGAACAGGTCGTGATCGACTTCTGGGAGGGCAGCTACGACGTGCTGGTGTGCACGACGATCATCGAGTCGGGCATCGACATGCCGAGCGTCAACACCTTGGTGGTGGATCGTGCCGATCTGCTCGGCTTGGGGCAGCTGCACCAGATCCGCGGCCGGGTGGGCCGCTCGGGCCAGCGTGCGTATGCGTACCTGTTCCACCCCGAGGGCCGGTCGCTGAGCGAGGAGGCCTACGAGCGCCTCCGGACAATCGGAGAGTCGACCGAGCTGGGCTCGGGCTACCGCATCGCCATGCGAGACCTGCAGCTGCGCGGCGCCGGAAACCTGCTGAGCGGAGTGCAGTCCGGCCACATCGCCGCGGTCGGCTACGACCTCTACTGCGAGCTGGTCAGCGAAGCCGTCGCGGAGCTGAGCGGTGAGACGCCCGAACAGCCGGCCGAGATCGTCATCGACCTTCCGCTCGTAGCGCATCTGCCTGATGACTACGTGGCCGACGCGACCGGACGCTTGGAGGCCTACCGCAGGCTCGGCGCGGTGACCGAACTGGTCGAAGTGGCCGACGTCGAAGCCGAGTGGATCGATCGCTACGGTCCAGTGCCTGCCGAAGCTCAATCGTTGCTGCACATCGCGCTGTTGCGTGCCGAGTGCCACCGGCTGGGCATGCGAACTTTGGCATTCGCACCCGGCCACGACGGCGGGAGGGTGCGACTGGGACCGTTGGAGCTGACTGCCAGCGAGGAGCTCCGCATGAAGCGCATCTGTGCGGGCACGCCCTTTACGGCGGCCCGCTACAAGGCCGATGCGAACGAAGTGCAGCTGTCGGTGCGAGCGCTCAAGCCGGCCACCGTCGGGCAGCTCTTCGAGTTCTGCCAGCAACTGCGGCCGCCGTCATGACGAACAGCGTCAGCACCGCTGGCGCGGCAACGACCTAGCCTGCCCACAGTGCGTGCCGACCTCAGTTCCATGTCTCGACGAATTCTGCTGTTGGCACTGCTGGGGTTCGGGGCGTTCGCGTGCAGCGATGACGGCAGCGTCGTCACGATCCACACCGAGGTTCCCCAGGAAGACTTCGAAGCGGTCGACGCCGATGATGACGGCGTCGTGACCCGCGACGCCCTCGACGCCGCCGATCAGGCCGATCAGGACGCAGCGCTGGCGGCCGAGCGCGAGGCTGCGCTTGCGGCCGAGCAGGAAGCGCTCGAAGCAGAACAGGCTGAGCAGGCTGCACGGCGTGCAGAGCAGGAGGCCCTCGCCCGGACAGTCTTCGAGGACCGCAGCGCCGTCGCGGCGGAATTCCCCGGCGGGCAGGTCACGGTGGCACAGGTCCGCGACAGCCTTGCCGACTCGCCGCCGCAGACCATGGGCGATCCGCAGAACCCGACCCACGAGGAGTTCGTCGCCCGGCTGACATCCATGCTTCAGCTGCGCCTGGCTGCCGTAGCACTCGAAGAACTTGGCTTCCCGGTCGACATCGACGCCTCCGACGAGGACATCAACGCACAGGTACAGGGACATCTCGAGGGGCCCTTCGAGGAATTCGCACAGCAGCGCAGCATCGCCGACGATCCCACCATCGAGCGGCTGGCGACACCGCACTGCGTGAGTGCGCTGGCCGTGGCGTCTGAAGCCGACGCAGCGGCGGCCTCCCAGCGCGTCCGGGCCGGTGAGGCTCTCAGCGATGTCGCCGCTGCGGTCAACCTGCCCAACCTGACGCAGTCCGGCGGTGCGATCGGCTGTGGTCTGCCGCTCGATCTGGGATTCAGCAACGAGATGGTTCTGGCACTGCTCGACATAGCACCCGGCGAGCTGACTGAGCCTGTCGTGCTCTCGTCCGCGGACAGTCCGACTGGCGAGCTCTGGGTGGTGTTGCACTTGGACTCGCTGAGCACTGACGCGATCGATCTCTCGGCGATCGGGCCGTTCGCGGGACATGTGCTGACGCAGGTCATGTTCACCTACGAGGTCGGCATCGACCCGGCGCTCGGTACGTGGGACACCGACAGCCTGCGGGTGTTCCTGCCGCCGCTTCCCTGAATGACCTGGCCGTGAGAGCCGTGATGGACGCTGACGCAGACCTCGGCGAGCGGATGGTCTCGCTGCATGGCGTCATCGCGAGACTGCGGCGCGAGTGCCCGTGGGACCGGGTCCAGACGCATTCGTCGCTGGCGCCCTATGCCGTGGACGAAGTGTCGGAGCTGGTCGAGGCGCTGCAGGCGGCTGACGATGCACGCGTGGCCGACCAGCGCGAGATGGCGACCGCCATTGAGGACTTGGTCGAAGAGTTGGGCGACGTGCTGCTGCAGGTGCTGATGAACGCTGCAATCGGGGAGGAAGCAGGAACCTTCACGCTGGCCGAAGTGCTGGCGACCGTCGAGGCCAAGATGCTGCGCCGCCATCCTCACGTCTTCGAGCGAGACCCCGAGGCGCCTGAGCCCAGTGATGCCGAACTGTCGGTGCAGTGGGAGGCGATCAAGGCGGCCGAGCGGGAGGCCCGCGCGAAGCGCATAGCGGCGCGAGAAGCTCAAACAGGCTGAGGCCCAGGATCCGGCGCGCTGGCACTGCGTGGGTCGGCCTTCGGTACTGTGGCATTGCGTGACAGCGCGCGCATCCACGCAGATCGTCCAGGTGACCGGCCGCGAGGTACTGGACTCGCGGGGCAATCCCACTGTCGAAGCCGAAGTGCGCACCGCTGGCGGCGCCGTCGGCCGGGCGATCGTGCCCTCGGGCGCCTCGACAGGTCAGTTCGAAGCCGTCGAACTGCGCGACGGCACCGATCGTTACGGCGGCAAGGGTGTGGCGGCAGCGGTCTCCCACGTGGACGGCGAGATCGCCGGTGCGCTCGTGGGACTCGATGCTGTCGAACAGCGGGCCGTCGACCAAGCGCTCATCGAGCTCGACGCCACCATGAACAAGGCGCGACTCGGGGCCAATGCCGTGCTGGCGGCCTCGCTGGCGACCGCCCATGCGGCGGCAGCCACGATCGGCGTTTCCCTGTACCGACACGTGGGCGGCGCCAATGCGCACGTGCTTCCCACGCCGATGATGAACGTGATCAACGGAGGGTCCCACGCCGACAACAACGTGGACCTGCAGGAGTTCATGATCGTCCCGGTCGGGGCGGCGTCGTTCTCCGAAGCCCTGCGGTGGGGCACCGAGACCTACCACGTGCTGCAGCGGGTCCTGCGGTCGCGAGGCTTGTCGACGGCCGTCGGCGACGAGGGCGGCTTCGCACCCTACTTGGAATCCAACGAGGCCGCGCTGGCGCTGCTGGTCGAGGCAATCGGCGAAGCCGGCTTCGAGGCCGGCGCCGACATGGCACTCGCGCTCGACGTGGCGTCCACCGAGTTCTGCGAGGAGGGGATCTACCGCCTCGCCAGCGAAGGTCGCGAGCTCGATTCCGCCGCCTTCGCGGGCTACTTGGCAGATCTGTGCGAGCGCTACCCGATCTGCTCAGTCGAAGACGGCATGGCCGAGGACGACTGGGAGGGATGGTCGCGCCTCTCGGGGGAGCTCGACGAGCGGGTGCAGCTAGTGGGCGACGACCTCTTCGTCACCAATATCGAACGGCTGGCACGGGGCATCTCCGCGGGCGTCGCCAACAGCATCCTCGTCAAGGTCAATCAGATCGGCACGCTCAGCGAGACGCTGGATGCCGTCGAGCTCGCGGCCAGCGCCGGCTACACCGCGGTGATGTCGCATCGCTCGGGCGAGACCGAGGACACCACCATCGCCGACTTGGCAGTCGCCACCAACTGCGGCCAGATCAAGACGGGTGCTCCGGCGCGCTCAGATCGGGTCGCCAAGTACAACCGGCTGCTGCGCATCGAAGAAGAGCTCGGCACCGCAGCTGCCTACCGGGGCGGCGATTCTCTCGCATCTGGAATATGAACGCCCCGCCGGACACAGCGGTCGGGCTCCGCCGCCCGCGCTCGGGGCGGCGGGCGATGACCGTGCTCGTCGGCCTCGTCATCGTGGTGAGCGCGGTGGGACTCTTGGCGGTGCTGCTCTTTCCCTGGCAGTCGCTCAACTCCCAGCGCAACAACATCGACCACGCAGAAGAGACGCTGGCACGGCTTCAAGCAGAGACAGCACACCTGTCAGAGCGGGTCGCCGATGCCAAAGACCCTGTCGTTGTGGAACGGATCGCACGTGAACAGCTCTCGCTCGTGCGTGAAGGGGACACCCTGTACCGGCTGAACGTGGACCCTGCCGATGTGGTCAACCTGCCTCCGGCGTGGCCGCTGCCCGGCATGGCTCACCTGCTCAGCGACTGAGACCCCGCACGGACTCAATCCATCGTCTCAATCCGTCATGATCCGGAGCGCGCGCTCGATGATTGCCTCGCGATGCGCATCGGGATCCACGCCGCTCTGCTCGAGCGAGAGGCGGATGGTGCCCACTGCTGCCGCTGCCCGGACGCGGTCGGTCACATCTCGGGAGGAACGCGTGAGCCAGGCGAAGAGATCTCGGGCCTGGGCTCGCAGACGCTGACCGACCGCGCTCTTCTGGACGTCGACGTCGTCGGCGACGAGACGGAATACGACGATGTCACGAGCCAGCAGGTCGAAGTAGTCGTCAAGCACCTCCCGCAGTGCCTTCGGCGTCGGCTCCAGTTCGGCCATGCGGACGATGATCGCCTCGCCGTCTCGCTCCATCGGGGCCAGGACGCCGGCGAGCACGTCTTCCTTGCCCGTGAAGTGGTAGTAGAGCGCCGCGGGCGTCAGGTTGAGTCCTGAGGTGAGTTGCCGCACGGACGTGCCCCGGTATCCCTGCATCGAGAACAGCTCTCGCGCGCGCCGCAGAATGAGATCCCGTGTGTCCGGGGGCGCACCCTCGCCCTCGCTCTCCGACGGGTCCCCGAGGCCCGCGACGGCCTCGGAGGTCGCCACATCGTCAAGCTACTGCTGCTGTTCGGTGCTCAGTGTCCCCGTGTCGGCGCGTTGCTGCCGCATGGTGCATGATGGTGGCCGCTCGGCCCCGAGGCCGGCGAGACGGGAGAGGTCATAGTGGAGATCAGCGTCACGGTGAACGGCGAGACTCGTACCGGCGATGTCGAGCCGCGCACGCTGCTCGTGTACTGGCTGCGGGACGATCTGCGGCTGACAGGCACGAACATCGGCTGCGATACGTCCTCGTGCGGCGCCTGCACAGTGCATGTGAACGGCGAATCGGTGAAGTCGTGCACGATGCTGGCGGTGCAGGCTGACGGCGAGGACATCCTGACCATCGAGGGCTTGGCGCCG
>JAJEIW010000170.1 GCA_022828045.1 Acidimicrobiia bacterium
GCCGAACCATGTGGTCTTCGGCAAGACGGGCAGGGTCGAGTACTTCGGCACGATCGGCAACGTCATCGACGCCGACACCAAGCGGGACGAATCACACCCGCTGACCCACAACCAGAAGGGCAACAACCTCTGGCACTCGGACTCGTCGTTCCGGCTCGTGCCGTCGTACGTGTCGATCCTGTGCGCCTACGAGGTGCCCGGCGAGGGCGGCGAGACGCTGTACGCCAGCCAGCGCGCCGCGTACGCCAGGCTCAGCCCCGAGCGCCAAGTCGAGATCGACGACCTCGTGGTGCTGCACGACTACATGTTCAGCCGGACCAAGGTCGCCCCGGTCGATCCGAACCACGCCGCATCGCTGCCGCCGATCCCTCAGCGGCTAGTGCGCACCAACCCCGGCAACGGCCTGAAGAACTACTACGCCGGCTCGCACGCCCGGTCCATCGTCGGCTGGCACGGCATCGACAGCCGCCGGCTCATCGACGAGTTGAACGAGGCCGCCACACGACCCGAAGACGAGTACGCACATCGCTGGAGCCCGGGCGACACGATCATCTACGACAATCGCTGCCTGCTGCACCGCGGCGCCGGCTACGACGCCGACCGCTGGCGCCGCTACATGCGCCAGACCCGCGTGCAGGGCACCGGCCCCACCCTCGACGAGTAGCGCCGCGCCCCTATGCGTCTTGGAATTGGCGCCAGTCGACGCCAAGTTGTCTGACGGCAGCGCGCACGGTTCCGATCTTCAGGTCACGCCCGCCCCAGTCGGGAAGAACAGTGTCTCGTTGATTCTCGGGATTGAACCAGCGCCGGTGCGAGCCACCGCCGCTGCGGGGCACCTCGCGGCATCCCAGCTTGGTCAATTTGCGAGCCGCGTCCCGGTATCTCACGGAATGGCTACGAGCGCCTCGACTGCTACTGGTCCATCTTCGTCGTCGAGGCAAACGCTCGGCGGCAGCGGGCGACCGCGGTCCTCGTAGATTTCCACGACTGCCGCAAAGGCGTCTTCGGCATTGGCGAGTGCCTCGGACACAGAATCGCCTTCGGTAACGAGTTCGGGCAGCACCGGGGAGGTGACCGTGAAGCCGCCCTCGGGCTGCGGTTCTAGGACCAAAGGAACTCTGGCGATCACTGATGCACTCCAAGCGCTCCCGTCCACGCCCTCCGTGGCCGATCAGGCACTTTGAGCGTACCGGACCGGCATCGCGCCACAGTGCTGAATTTGCCCAGGTCGATGTTCCAAGTTGGACTACGACATCGACAGGTACGCATCGAGCGCATCCCGGATGACTTGGCTCACGGCATCACCTGTCGGAGTTGGCGTGCTCATCTCCACCTCGCGCTCTCAACCGTGAGCGGCAGCGGCGATCGCTGCTTCGGGCACGCCGGCGGCTCGGGCGCCGCCGCAGATGCTCTCCCAGGTCTCGGCCGGCAGCGTGATGCCGTTGGCCATGCGGTACTGGCGCCGTTCGTGCTCGACGTCGCCGGGCAGCTTCACGGGCTCGGAGGGATCGATCGCGTCGGCGTCGTAGAACCAGTCGAGATAGTCCGCCGCGATGCCGTTGTAGCCGTCGTCGGTCTCGCCCACTGCGGCGTCCACCTGGGTCGGGTCAACGTAGACCGAGAGCATGCCGTTGGCGAAGCGAACCCGTCGGGGTCCTGCGGTGCCGGTGCCGGTGAGCGCTCCGGCCAGCAGCTCACACATCACCGAGATGCCCGAGCCCTTGTGCTCGCCCATTGCCCGCAGCGCGCCGGGACCGTCCATCGAGTTGGGGCGCTCACCCTCCTGAAATGTGTAGAGCACCCGTGGGTCGCCGGTGATCTCGCCGTCGCCGGACACCAAGGCGTTGTCGGGGACAGCCGGGCCACCGTGCAAGGCGACCATGGCCTTGCCCTCGGCCACAACCGACGTAGCGAAGTCGTGGATGACGGGGCGGCGACCGGCCACAGGCGCACCATACGCGCACGGGTTGGTGCCCATGCCTCGAGCCTTGGCGCCGAACGGGGCCACCAGCCGGCTGTTCGCCACGTTGACGAAGTGCACCGAGACCAGGCCTTCGGCTGCGGCCATCTCGGCGTACTCGCCGATGCGGCCGAGGTGGCCCGCGTTGCGCAGCCCCGCCACCGCAACGCCCAGTTCCTTGCACCGCCCGATGCCCAGTTCCACTGCCGCGGGCCCGACGGTCTGGCCCATGCCGTACTGGCCGTCCGCCAGCAACAGCGCGCCCGAGTCGATCAGCACCTCAAGCTCCTGGTCGGCCAGCTGGACGCCATTCGCCAGCAGATCCACATACAGCGCCGAACGGATCACGCCGTGGCTGTCGTGGCCCGCCAGGTTGGCCCCGACGAGGCTGCGGCCGATACGCGCCGCTTCGGCATCCGAGCACGCCGTATGGCGGAAGATCTCGGCGATGAACTCCGCGAGGCGTTCGTGGTCGATCACCACATCGCCATTCGCAGCGTCGCTGGTTGTGCTGGATTCGCTCATCGCCGCAGCGTACGCCGCGAGCCTGATGCGTTCTGTTGCGAATCGCGATCGGCTAGCTGAAGCTTGCCCGACGCCTCATGCGTCTGCGGCGACGCACGATCCAAGCCACACAGCAGGGGCCGGGTTCGGACACGCACCAGGCGCCGCACATAGGCTCGCCCGGTGTGAGCGAGTCCCCCGACACGACACCCCGCGAACACTCTGAGCGCTACGACGTCGTGGTTGTGGGCGCGGGCAATGCGGCGATGTGCGCGGCGCTCGCGGCTCACGAGGGCGGTGCCCGGGTGCTGGTGCTGGAACGGGCACCTGAGGCCGAGGCCGGCGGCAACAGCCGATTCACTGCCGGCGCGATCCGCTTCGCCTACGACGGCATCGACGACCTGCGGACGCTGATGCCCGATCTCACCGACGCCGAGGTGGAGATGACTGACTTCGGCACCTACACCGAAGAGCAGTTCTACGCCGATCTCGGCCGCATCACCGACTACCGGTGCGATCCCGAACTGGTCGACACGCTTGTCACCCGCAGCAAGGACACACTGATGTGGATGGCGAGCCATGGCATACGGTTCGCGCCGATCTGGGGACGCCAAGCCTTCAAGGTGGACGGGCGCTTCACGTTCTGGGGCGGCCTCACGGTGGAGTCGGTGGGCGGCGGCGAAGGACTCGTGGAATCGCTGCGGGCAGCACTCGACCGCAATCAGATCGACCTGTGGCACGAAGCGACTGCACAGTCGCTGGTCACGGATCATTCGGGAGCAATTCGAGGACTGCGGGTGAGGCTGCGGGGCGTCGATGGACCCGTCACAGCCACAGTCGCCGACTCCGCGGCATCGCGCTCTGGGGAGCCCCGCGACGAGCAACCCTCGGCGCGGGCGGCAGACATCGACTGCAGCGCAGTCGTACTGGCAGCCGGCGGGTTCCAAGCCAACGCCGAATGGCGCACCCGCTACCTAGGTCCCGGATGGGACCTGGCCAAGGTGCGCGGCACCCGCTTCAACACCGGCGACGGAATCGCAATGGCGCTCGACATCGGCGCGATGCCGTATGGCAATTGGAGCGGCGCTCACGCCGTGGCGTGTGATTACAACGCCCCGGAGTTCGGCGATCTCGCGGTCGGCGACGGCTTCCAGAAGCACAGCTACCCGTTCTCGATCGTGCTGAACCAGGACGGCCGGCGCTTCGTGGACGAGGGCGCCGACTTCCGCAACTACACCTATGCCCGCTACGGACGCGAGATCCTGGCCCAACCAGGACACTCGGCTTGGCAGGTCTTCGACGCCAGCACCGAGCACCTGCAGCGCGACGAGTACCGCATCCGCCAAGTCACCAAAGTGACCGCCGACAGCATCGAAGAGCTCTGCGCGCGCATGGAGGACGTGCACACCGAGGGAGCGCTGGCAACGATCAGCGAGTT
>JAJEIW010000147.1 GCA_022828045.1 Acidimicrobiia bacterium
CGGGCGCGGGCGGGGCCGGGGCGGGGCCGTCGCCGCGCGCCGGGCGGGTGCCTGGCGGGTCGCGTTCGCTGTGGATCGTGGGAGGCGCTGCTGGGGTGTGCGGGACTGCGGGCGGGTTCGCGGCGACCGGTCTGTGGGGCATGGCAGTGCTCGCGGGCGGGCTGGGTGCGTTGCTGCCGTCGTTCGTGGCCGCGCCCGCGCAGCGGCGCCGCCACACCGCCGAGGCGCTGGCGTGGCAGACATGGACCCGCCAGCTCGCCGAGCTGGCACGCTCGGGCGCAGGCCTCGCCGACGCGCTCGCGGCCAGCATCGCTCACGCGCCGCCGCTGATCGCCCCCATCGTCACCAAGACGGCGCGAACCGCCCGCCTGGTCGGCCTGCGTGCCGCGACCGACGAGCTCGCCGCGGCCGGGCGGGTGTGGGAGCCCGAAGTGGCCGCCGGGCTGGCGATCGCCGCCTCCGAGGGCGGACCGCTCGCCGGGCCTCTGGGGGAAGTGGCCGGGCGGATCGGCGACATCGTCGCATTGCACCGCGCCCGCACCGAGGCCGTCGTGGGGCTGTGGACCCAGACCATCGCGCTGCTCGCGCTCGCCGGCGGCGTGGTGACGCTGATGTACCGCAACAACCCCGCCTACTTCGAGCCCTACCGCACCCCCACCGGCCAAGCGGTGCTGCTGCTCATCGCCTTCGTGCTGCTCGGCGCCACAGCGTTCCTCGTGCGCCACTCCGTGGTGCGTGCAGCACCGTCGGTGCTCGTCGCCTCCGAACGGCGCCGTACCGCTCGGGTACCGCTGTGAGCACACCGCTCGTGGCGCTGCTGTGCGGCGCCGGCCTCGCAGCCGGCACGGCGACCGTGATCGCAGCCGCTGCGGGCCGACCTGCACGGCTGCGGGCACGCGCAGCGAGCGTCTCGGCGACGCAGCGGCTGGCGCGGCCCGGTCCCGGCCGAGCCGCAGACCTGCGGCTCGCCGGGCTGACACCGGGCGCGTATGCCACGCAGCGGCTGGCGGGCCTCGCCGGCGGCACTGCCGCGGGCGCCGTCGCCGCAGCGCTGTGGACGACCACTGCCGTCTCGGCGGCCGCAGCAGTCGCGGCGTGCGCAGCAGCAGGGTGGATGCTGCCCGCCCAGGGAGTCCGCGACGCCTCCAAGCAGGCCCGCGCCGAACTCGACCAGATCGTGCGCATCTGGATCGTGCTCGCAGCCCAGCAGGTCTCCGCAGGCGCCGAGCCCGCCAACGCCATGATCCAAGCAGCCCAAGCCGGCCGGCGCCCCGCCTGGCGGCTGCTGCACCGGCACCTGCTCGCCGCCCAGCACCAGCGACGGCCCGCCGCCGACGGCCTCGCAGAGCTCGTCGACCGCTACGCGCTGAGCGGCCTGTCCCAAGCCGTCGGCGCATTCTCCATGGCCGCCCGGCGAGGCACCCCCATGGCCGACGCCGTGCTCGCCGCCGCCGACAACCTGTGGCGCGACACCATGCAGCGCGAACGCGAGGCAGCCCAGCGGCGCAACCAGATCATCGTGCTGCCCGCCACAGCAGTAGCGCTCGCACTCGCAGCAATCCTCATCTACCCGCCGTTCGTGTCGCTCACCGGCGGCATCATCACCACCGCCCCCTGAACGATGACACTCCCCACCCATCCCAACGGCACGAACACGCACTGGCTGCCGCCGGTTGCGCCGGGCTGCACCTTGCAGGCGTCGCCGGCCGGCGGGCGCCGCGACGCCTGCGGGCTCGCGACGCTGGAGTGGCTGCTCGTCATCGCCGCCGCGGGCGGATTCGCTGCCGCGATGGCCGTCGGCTTCCAAGCACTCATCGACGACACCACCGAACTCGCCGAAGACCCCCACACAGCCGTGATCGAGGCCGGCATCGCAGCAGCCCGCATCTCCCACGACGCATCCGCCGCGCAGGCCACGCTCGAAGCCTCGCCTGGTGACCCTCGACAGGCGTCGGCTGCCCAGGCAGCGCTCGCCGCGCTCGCCCAGCAGTGCGAATCAGTCGCAACCGCCTACCCCGACGCCGTCACATCGGCCGACTGGGCCTGGCTGGCCGTGCCCGTCGAGACCCCCGCAGCCACACCGACCACCGCGCCTGACGGCAACACGCCCGCGCCGATGCACACCGGCGGACGCTGGGTCTGCCGAATCACCTACAGCACCCCATGACCGCGGCTCAGCACGCCCGCGGCGACAGCGGCACCGCCGACGCCGACGACCGGCGCCAGGCCATGAACGGGCCACACAGAAAGACTGCCGCGCGGCGACGGCGCGACGACCAGTCGGGCGGCGCGGTGAGCCTGCTGGTGCTGCTGATGGTTCCCGTGTGCGTGCTTGCTGCGGTGGCCGCGGCAGCCGTCCCCAAGCGATTCGCCGCCCGCTCCGCAGCCGATACGGCGGCGGGAAGCCTCGCCACGCTCGCTGCGGGCTGGCGCGACGCCCAAGGGCGCGACCACGACGCCGTCGGATGGTTCTTCCCCGACTGCGGGCCCCCCACAGCCCGCCCACAGCAGCCGACCGAAGACCGAGACGAGCCTGCGGGCCCATCGAGCCGACCAGACCCCGACGACAGCGGTCCGGACGCGTCCCCGCCGCAGGCCGCCGACCGCGACGGCCCCGAAGTCGCCAGCGGCGAACTGCGGAACGCCTGCGAGACGCTGACCCGTTCGCTGCTCGCCGGCCTGTCGGCGCGCGGCTTCGACAGCGACACGCTCGCCGGCTACTACAGCAGCGCCTACACAACGGCGAGCCCGGCACCGGACAGCGGCAAGCACCCCGCCCCTCTGCCGTGCCACGCCGGGGGCGGAACCGTCGTGGGCGACGCCACGTACCTCGCCATCGCGGCCGAATGGGCAACCACAGACTGGGCCGCTGCCCAAGTCTGGCCCGACGGCATCACCATCGCAGCCGAAGCCCTCGGGCGCATCGCCACACACGACCCCGCAGCCGCCGGCACTGCTCCCGCCTGCGGCGAACTGCTCAGCCTCACCGCGTTCGGGGGCCGACCGACGCTGGACGGCGAGGCACGCTCGATTGCCGCTTCGCTGCCCGCCAACACGCCGTTCGCGAGCCGATGACCCCGATGCTGCCCGCCCCCGCCACCCCCCGACGCCGCCGGCGCGACGAAACGGGCTCCACGTCGTCGCTGGAGCTGATGGCGCTCACGCCGATGCTCGCGCTGCTCGTGCTGTTCATCCTGTGGGCAGGACGGACCGGGCGTGCCGAGCTCGTCACGAGTCTCGCCGCCGAAGAAGCAGCCGTCGCCGCCGCGCTGTGCTGCAACAACGCCAGCACGCCGGCCCCTCAGGCCGAGCCCGACGCCGACGCACGACGCGAAGCCGTCGCCGCCGCGGTGATCGCCAGCCGGCCCGGACTCGACTACCTCTGCGTAGGCGGGCCCCAACCCGCCGCAGGCAGCCCCCGATACCTGACCACAGCCCAAGCCGACCTCACCGGGGCGGAACCGAGCGTCGGCCTCGCCGCACAGGCGCTGGTGGTCACCGCGCACCTCACCTGCCATACCGACGGCGCGACCGCCCCGGTACGCGGCCTGTTCGGCACGCGCACGCTGCACGGGCACGGCGCCCACGTCGCGCTGCTCGCCTCCGTACCGCACCAGACCGATCCGCTGCCCGACACCGGCACGAACCCCGACCCCACGGCCGCAGCCGAGCCCACCCCGCAAAACGCCCACAGCCCGACACAAGGAGCACCACCATGACCGACCGCACCGTCCGCGCTGCTGCCCGACGAGACGACGCCGGGCTCACCACCCTCGAATGGCTGCTCATCGTCGCCGCCGTCGCCGGACTCGCCGCCCTCGCCGTCGTCCTCGTCCAAAACGTCGTCGACGACACCGCAGAACAACTCGGCGGCGCCAGCGCACGCGAAACAGCCGCCAACGTCGCCGCAGACACCGTCATCCGCGAAGCCCGCACCGCATCACCCGACGACGCCCGCTACAACACCTGGCAACGCTGGGAGCTCTACTTCACCGCTCGCTGCGAACGCCTCGAAATCCTCTACAGCGACACCAACCTCGACGTCGAAGCCATCTTCACAGGACCCAGCGACAAAGGCGACGACATCCAGCCCACCTCCGCCGAGCTCAACAACGCCAAAGAAGACGCACCAGGCAGCGGCCGGCCCCAAGCCATCTGCCGACGCAAACCCTGAGGCCCACGCTGCTCGCCTCAGGAGGCATCACTCGTGCTGTCGCGCCAGCCCATCGACAGTTGCTGCCACGCCGGGGACCACCGGCGACGACCCGGAACCGAGCGCTGAAGCTCCCCGCATCGACACCTACGTCACGCACCACCGACTGCACCACCACAACCGCCGTGCCCGCAAACCCTGCCACCACCGCCGCCGTCAGCAGCAGCCAGCCAAGCGTCGTCAAACCGCTCGTGGATCGTCTGCCGTCGAGACGACTGGGCATCAGTCGGCGAGCGGGGGCGCTTCTTCGAGTTCGGCGTCGGCTTCGGCTGCGCCGTCGGCCTCGTCTTCCATGAGGTGGCCCAGGCGCATCTTCTTGGTGCGCAGGTAGGCACGGTTGAAGGGATTCGCATTCGAAGACGTCGGCACTCGCTCGACCACTTCGAGCCCGTAGCCGGACAGACCGCCGATCTTGTTGGGGTTGTTGGTCATCAGCCGCATCCGCTGCACGCCGAGCTCGGCCAGGATCTGCGCCCCGATGCCGTACTCCCGGCTGTCCACCGGCAAGCCCAGCTCCAGATTGGCGTCAACCGTGTCGCGGCCGCGGTCCTGCAGCGAGTACGCCGCGATCTTGTGGCCGATGCCGATGCCGCGGCCTTCGTGGCCGCGCAGGTAGACGAGCACGCCCGCGCCTGCTTCGGCGATGGCCTCGAGGGCACCGTGCAGCTGCGAACCGCAGTCACAGCGCATCGACGCCAGGATGTCGCCGGTCAGGCATTCGCTGTGAACGCGAACCAGCACGGGCTCTGCGCCCATCACAGATCCGTACGTCAGCGCCAGGTGCTCGGTGTCGTCAAAGTCGCGGAAGACGTGTCCGGTGAACTCGCCGTAGATGGTGGGGATGCGGGCTTGGGAGATCGGGTCAACCAGGCGTTCGTTGACTCGCCGGTAACGGATGAGGTCGGCAATGGAGATGAGCAGCAGGTCGTGCTGCTCGCAGAACTCGATCAGGTCGGGCACGCGGGCCATGGTCCCGTCGTCGTTGACGACTTCGCAGAGCACGCCCGCCGGATGGCAGCCGGCCAGTCGGGCCAGATCCACTGCCGCCTCGGTGTGGCCTGCCCGCTTGAGCACGCCGCCGGGCCGGTAGCGCAGCGGCAGCACGTGACCGGGACGGTTGAAGTCGTTCGCGCTCGACTTGGGGTCGGCCAGCAGGTTCAGCGTGAGGGAGCGGTCCGCCGCCGAGATTCCGGTGCTGGTGCCCTCGGCGGCATCGACCGTGACGGTGTAGGCCGTGCGCATGGACTCGGTGTTGACCGTCACCATGAGCGGCAGCGCCAGCTCGTCGAGTCGCTCCCCCATCAGGGGGGCGCAGATGACTCCCGACGTGTAGCGCACGAAGAACGCCATCGTCTCGGGTGTGGCGTGCTCAGCCGCCATGATGAGGTCGCCCTCGTTCTCGCGGTCTTCGTCGTCGACCACCACCACGATCTCACCACGTCCGATGGCGTCGACCGCATCGGGGATCGCGGCGAAGGGCGAAGTCGCCGTTGCGTTGTCTGCCGCGGGGCGGTCAGTCATGGCGGACTCGCACATCGTCGGTCACGGCACCATTCTGCCCCAGCAGACGCTCGACGTAACGGGCGAGCACGTCGACTTCGAGGTTGACGAGGTCGCCGGGCTGGGCCGTCCCCATGGTGGTCATCGCCATGGTGTGAGGTATGAGCGCCACTGAGAACTCGCAGCCGCCCTCGCCGTCATCGTCGATGTCGAAGCAGGTCAGGCTAATGCCGTTGAGGGTCACGGAGCCCTTCTCGACCAGGTACCGGCGCAGACCGCCCTCCGGGCCGACGGAGACGCGCAGATCCGGGCCGCCTCGGGTGATCGTCGCCACCCCGTCGACGTGACCTTGCACGAGGTGCCCGCCGAGCCGGTCGGCGTAGCGCATGCAGCGCTCGAGATTCACGGGGTCGCCTTCGGCCAGCGAGCCCAGTGCCGTTCGCTTCTCGGTCTCGGCACTGACGTCGGCCTCCCACCAACCGTCGCCCATCTCGACGACGGTCAAGCAGCAGCCGCTCACCGAAATGGAATCGTCGATGGCGGCGTCGGACAGCACCAGGGCGGCGTTGAACCGGTAGCGCTCGCCGTTGCGGCCAGCGAAGCTGCCGAGTTCTTCGACGAGACCTGTGTACATCGCCCTTCCTTCCAGGAGAAACGAGCTGCCCTGTCTGCCCGGTCTGTTCGTCGCAGGCCGGTATCGAACGGTACCGGCGGAAGCCTGCTGGTGCGCCCGTCGGGACTCGCCGAGCCAAACGGCCGAGCCGGATGGCGCAGCCGTAGCCCCCGGCCAGATCGCGCTCGAATTGTCCCGCGCGTCAGGGGCTGTCCGGCGCGGCCGGGAACATGGTGATGCGCAGATCGGGGCCGACCCGGCGGACATCGGCGATCTCGCCGCGCCAGAACTCGGCAATCGTCGACGCTCCCGGACCCGTCAGCATCGGCAGCCCGTCGTCGCCGCCCGCAAGCGCCGGTGCGAGGTAGACGACGTATTCGTCGACGAGGCCAGCTCGGTGCAGCTCCCCCGCGACATTGGCACCGCCTTCCACCAGCAGCTCGACGACGCCGTCGTCGGCCAGGCGCGGCACCACAGACCGCAGCGCGCCGCTGACTTCGATGCACGGCTGCACCTTGGCTTCCGCCGGTGCCATGCCAAGCACGAAGCGGCTCGGATCGAGCCGGTCAGCGGCCGCGCGTGCGAACGGCACGTCTGCTGGCTCGTCACGTGCCTCGCGCATGTCCAGCAGCGGGCGGTGGGGATCGGTGAGCGGAAGCTCGCGAACGGTGAGCGATGGATCATCGGCGCGAACGGTGCCGGCGCCCACCAGCACGGCGTCGCAGCGTGCGCGCAGCCCATGAGCGTCGGCGCGCGCCTCTGGCGAGGTGATCCACTGCGACGTGCCGTCGGTCGCTGCTGTGCGGCCGTCAAGGGTCGCGGCAAGCTTCAGCACGACCCACGGACGACCTGTCTGGCGCTGGTGCAGGTAGGGGCGCAGCGAGAGCAGCACAGCGTCGGCGGCAACCCCCACGTCGACCTCGATGCCCGCGGCCCGAAGCGCGTCGATTCCGCTGCCGGCCACATGGGGGTCGGGGTCGGTCACGCCGACCACGACCCGGCTGATGCGCGCGGCGATGATCGCGTCAATGCAGGGCGCTGTGCGGCCGGTGTGCGAGCAGGGCTCCAGCGTGGTGTACAGGGTCGCTCCGGCTGGATCGGCGCCGGTGCGGCGAGCGGCGTCGAGGGCCACGATCTCGGCGTGACGTCCTGGCGGCGACTCGGTTGCGCCGTCGAAGGTCTGCCCGTCGTGTATGGCCAACGCCGCACCCACCCATGGATTCGGCGCTGTGGTGCCGCGCACACCCTCCCCCAGATGCACAGCGCGGTGCATCGCATCCTCGTCTGAACGAATGGACGCGCCGAGCAGAGGATCTGGCCCCGCTTCGCGCATCATGTCCTCTGCCTGCTTCGCGGCACGCGCCGCAGCCTCCGAGATCGCCTGTGCGCTGCCTGAGGGCACTTGTGTGGCACCGCGTCGGCTGCGCCGAGGCATCAGTGCAGCCGTTCGCCCGCCAGCAGGGCCAGAGCGTGGGGCAGCACGTCGGCCACGGCCTCGAAGCACTCCACACAGCCCTTGGTAGAGCCGGGTGTGTTCAGCACGATCGTGCGGCCGATGATGCCGGCGACACCTCGCGACAGCCGGCCCAGCGGGTTCACCAGTCGCATGGCCTCGGCCAGGCCGGGTGCTTCGCGCTCGATCGCGGCGCGGGTGCCCTCGGGTGTGAGGTCTCGCTCCGTGAAGCCGGTGCCGCCGGTCGACACGTTCAGTCCCTCGAAGCCGGTTGACATCTCTGCCAGCGCCTCAGAAACCGTGTCGATGCCGTCGGCGATGACTCGGCGTTCGACGACTTCGTATCCGGCGGCGGCGAGCGTTGCGGCCAGCGCTTCGCCGCTGCGGTCCTCGCGGGTCCCTGCGATCACGCCGTCGGAGACCGTCAGCACCTTCGCCACTAGCCGGTGTTCGTCCGCTGACGTGTAAGGCTGCTGGTGCCGGTGCGCCCCGTGATCGATGGCCATCGCGGCAGGCTACCGACGGCCACTTGGGCGTGACGCTGACATCAGGGCGAGCAGGCGCTCGAACCGGCGACTCACGCCGACTGTTTCACTAGCCTGCGCCTATGGCATGCGCGAGCGAGCTGATCGGCGACCGTTCCTGACGCCGCGGGCCGTTCCATCCGTGGTACTCCTGCGGCAGGAACCGTCCAGCCCTGAGGGCGCATCCCCGACCCAGAATCGAGATCGCTCATGACAGCACTCAGCGAAGTGACGCGGGAAGTCGCGTTTGACCTCGACACTGTCCGTGTCGTGCTGCATGTGCTGGCGGTGACGGTGTGGATCGGCGGCCAGATCGTGGTCGGAGCCGTCGTGCCGGTGGTGGGGCGGGCGTTCCCTGGCTCCGGCAAGGTCGCGGCGAAGGCCTTCTCACGGGTGGCATGGCCCGCATTCGGCATTGCGGTCGTTACCGGCCTGTGGGGCATGCTGGCCATTCCCAGCGAGGAGACGAGCACGGGCTGGTCGATGCTGCTCGGGATCAAGATGCTGCTCGTGCTCATCTCCGGCGTGGGCGCCCTGGTGCATCAGAACGCCGGCGACAACGCGGCC
>JAJEIW010000309.1 GCA_022828045.1 Acidimicrobiia bacterium
TCGGTGACGTACTTGTTGGGCACCTCGTACCAGAGCCAAGCCTGCAAGCGCGACTGGCGCAGCATCGATGGGCCTTCGCCCCCGGTCAGCACGTCGTACATGTGCTGGGCATCGTAACCGAGGCCCGAGTCGGCGGCTGCAATGCGCGCAATGGCTGCCGCCACCTCGGTCTCAAGGATTCCCAAGGGATCGCGCAGGTTCATGTGGGTGCCGTCCGCATCGCCGTCAAGATCGCCACCACAACCGGCTTGGAGATGACTTCAGTCAAGCAGCCTGGTGCCGCTTGACGGCATTGCCCGCCGACACGGCAACGCACTGACAGGCCGGGATTTCTTCGTGCATATTCGGGACGAGCGAGTTCACGTCAGCGACCGGTCCACCGTGAGCACCTGCAGCGCCGGGGCGAGCGACTCGACGAGCCTGCCCGGCCAGCCGCGATCGGTCGTGCACAGCAGTACCGCGCCGATTTCGACAGCGGTGGCGATGACACAGGCATCGGGCAGGCGCAGCGAGCGATGCACCGCTCGCAGCTCAGCGGCCCTGCGGGCCGTGCTGCGCTCCAATGCGGCGACCTCTATCGGAATCGCTGCGAGGACGGCGTCGACCTGGGCCGCCTCCGCGGCGCCAGCGCGGAATGGGTGCACCAGGACCTCTGCGTACGCCGTCGCCGGCAGCAGCAGCCTCGCCGCAGTGCCCGCGACCTGCGCCAGTGCTGCGGTTGCAGCGCGATGGTGGGCGTCGGACATGTCGAGGTGACCGATGACGACGCCCGCATCGACAACTGCCGACCCGTGCGGCTCAGTCCCACTCATCGCGCAGCGCCTCGACCGCGTCGGGCGGGTACACCCCGTCGAAGATGCCAGCGGTGTCCGCTATGGGGTCCGACTCACGGGTGAGCAGCACCTGGCCGGGCCCGACGGCGGTGCCGCGCAGCGATTCGCCGACGCACAGGCCTGCTGCGGCGAACGCGGCAGCAGGGATCGTGACCTGGTGCTTCGAGGTGATCGTGCTGCAGCCGGCCCGACGTTTCCTTACTTGTTCTGCCATAAGTAATACTCTAGCTGGTGCGCTGGCGCCGATAGCCTCGCCGGGATGCGGGTGGCCCCACCCACTGCGCCCGCGGAGTCCGCCGCGCAGCCCGATCCCGACGCCGACGGCGCGCCTCCCGAGGCGAATTCTGCCGACGGACTCGGCAGCGAATTCAACGGCGAACCGATCCGAGCGGACCGTTCGCTGAGCTGGATCCGGCGGCTCGGGCCATTGCTGCGGCACCAGCGGGCGCGCATCGTCACCGCGGTGATCGCCGCCATCTTGGCAACGGGCGCGGGAGCCATCGCTCCATGGATCGCCGGCTTGGCCGTCGACGCCGCAGTGACCGGTCTCGAAGGCGCCGGCTCGGGCGCGTTGTGGGCGTTTGTCATCGCCCTGGTGGGGCTCGGCATCGCACGCGGCATCTTCACCTACGCCTACCGCTACGGGCTCTTCTCCATGGGCCACCGGGTGGAGTTCCAGCTGCGCACGCTGCTCTTCTCCCACCTCAGCCGGCTGTCGTTCGCGTTCTACGACAGGGTGCAGACCGGCGAGATCATCTCCCGCTCCAACTCCGACATCCGCTCGGTGCAGATGTATCTGGCTTTCGCGCCGATTGTGTCGGTGCAGCTCTTGAGCTTCGTGGTGGCGATCGCGGTCATGGCATGGATCAGCCTGCCGCTGACCGCCATCACGATGCTGATCATGCCCGCCGTCTATGTGCTGGGCCAGCGGCTGCGACGCATCATGTTCCCGCTGTCGTGGATCATCCAGTCACGCAACGCCGAGGTCGCCACCGTCACCCACGAGAGCGTGAACGGCGTGCGTGTCGTGAAGGCCTTTGCCGCCGAGGCCCGTCAGGTGTCCGAGATGGCCCGGGCGACCCAACGGCTGCGCTGGGCCAACATGCTGCAGCACAACACCAGGGCGCACTACACGCCGGTCGTCGAGAACCTGCCGAACTTGGCAATGGCGATGGTGCTGCTGGTGGGCGGTCACCTGATCATCGGCGACTCGCTCTCCGTGGGCAATCTGGCCACCTTCTACCTGTACATCCTGCTGCTGCAGGCGCCGTTCCGGTTCATCGGGATGCTGTTCATCTTCGGCCAGCGGGCCAAGGCGTCCGCAGAGCGCATCTTCCAGGTGCTCGATGAGCCGGTGCTGGTGGCAGACCGTCCCGGCGCCATCGATCTACCCCAACGAGAGGGCTCGCACGGCGGGCCTTCGGGCATGGAAGTGCGATTCGACGACGTGCGATTTGCCTACGGCACCGAGACGGTCGGGGGCGTCGCGGGTACTGCGAGCGCCGATAGCGATGCGCCGCTGGTCTTCGACGGGCTCGACCTGCACATCGGCGCCGGCGAGCGGGTCGCAGTCGTCGGGCGTACCGGCTGCGGCAAATCGACGCTCGCCCGGCTGCTGATGCGCTTCTACAGCCTCGGCGACGGCACGATCTCCGTCGGCGGTCACGACGTGAACGCCCTCACCGGCGACAGCCTGCGCCGGGCCGTCGGCCTCGTACCCGACGAGCCATTCCTGTTCTCGACCAGCATTCACGACAACATCGCCTACGCACGGCCCGATGCCGCCAGGTCAGATGTGGTCGCCGCTGCCACCGCGGCACAGGCCCACGACTTCATCAGCGAGCTCGACGAGGGTTACGACACCGTGGTCGGCGAGCGCGGCTACGACCTCTCAGGCGGCCAGCGCCAGCGCATCGCCATCGCACGGGCGATCCTCGCCGATCCTGCCGTGCTGATCCTCGACGACGCCACGAGCTCCATCGACGTGGCGCACGAGGCGAAGATCCACGAGGCACTCACAGAGCTGCTCGCTGAGCGCACGACCATCGTGATCGCTCACCGGCTGTCCACCATCAGCCTGGCCGACCGGGTGATCCTGCTGGACGGCGGGCAAGTTGCTGCCGACGGCACCCACGCAGAGCTGATGGCCACCGAGCCCCGCTACGTCGAGGTGCTGGCCGCGGGGGGCGACACCGCCGATCCCGGCCGATTCGCCACCGCCGACAACACGCCCGGGGGCAGCGGATCATGGTGATGGTCGGCGGCCCCGGCCACATGGGGCCGACTGCGACACAGGCCAGCGCCGCGGCGGGGCTGCCGTTCGCCGGCGTGCCGACCGAGATGCAGGAAGGCGCGAACAAGCTGCTGGAAGCCGAGCCGGCCCACCCCGAGCCCGACGTCGACTTCGACCATGTGGCCGGAGGTGCCGGGGGTGGGCGGGCGCGCCCGTTCGGCCTGCGGGACATGCTGGTGCCGCACAGCTGGAGCGTGGGCCTGGCACTGCTGCTGCTCTGCGGGGAGACCACGGCGATGCAAGCGGTGCCGGTGCTCTTCCAGCAGGGCATCGATCGCGGCATCGAAGCGGGCGACCGCTTCGCGCTCAACATGGTGGTGCTGATCTTTCTCGGCGTGGTCGCAGTCAGCATCCTGCTCAGCCGGCTGCGTCAACGCCTGAACGGGCGCATTGCCGAACAGGTCATGTTCGACCTGCGGTTGCGCCTGTTCAGCCACTACCAGCGGCTCTCGCTCGACTGGTACACCACGGCCAAGTCCGGGGTGCTGCTCAGCCGCATGACCTCCGACATGGAGTACGTGGCGCTGCTCATCAACGAAGGCTTCGTGAACCTGCTGATCCAAGTGCTCACGGTGTGCGTCGTGACCGTGGTGCTGTTCACCTACAACCCGGTCTTGGCGGTGATCCTGCTCGTAGGGATCGTGCCGCCGTTGGTGGCGCTGACGCTGTGGTTCCGGGCCCGCAGCGAAGCGGGCTACGGCGAGATCCGCGACCGCATCGCCGACGTGCTGGCCGACCTGTCCGAGAATCTGGCCGGGATCCGGGTGATTGCAGCCACCGGGCGTCGCCTGGAGAACGCGGTGCGGCACCGCAAGGTGACCGCTCGCTTCCGCGACGCCAACCTGTCCATGTCCCGGGTGCAGGCGATCTACGGGCCGAGCACCGAGGCGATCGGCATTGCCGCCCAGGGACTGGTGCTGGCAATCGGCGGGGCGATGGTGGTGCGAGGCAGCCTCACCGTCGGGGAGCTCGGCGCGTTCGTGCTGTATGTCACCAGGTTCTTCGCACCGATCCAGCAGCTCGCGCAGCTCTACAGCACCTACCAGCAAGGCCAGTCCGGTCTCCGCAAGATCAGCGAGGTGCTGGCAACACAGCCGACCGTGCGCCAGCATCCCGACGCGGCTGAGCTGCCACCGGTGAGCGGTCACATCCGGCTCGAGAACGTGTCGTTCGCCTATGACGACGATGCGGCCACCGCGGGCACTGCCGGCGACGGCAGCAACAGCACAGCCGGCGACGGCAGCAACAGCACAGCCGGCGACAGGGTGAATGGCGACGCAGACGAGTCGCGACGGATGCGAGTGTCGTTCGACCCACTGGGGATGGGGCCGACGGCGAATGGCGAGCACGCAGAGCGCAACGGCGCCGGCCAGCCACCCCTTGGCGATGCCGAGGGCGACAGTGCCGGCAGCGACGAGCCGTTTGGCGATGACCCGCCCGAGGTGCTGAGCGATGTCAGCCTCGACATCCGCCCCGGCGAGACGTTCGCCCTAGTGGGGCCGACGGGCGCGGGCAAGAGCACGATCGCAAAACTGATCATCCGCTTCTACGACCCGACAGCAGGCCGGATCACGATCGACGGCTGGGACCTGCGTGACGTCACGCTGTCGTCGCTGCGCAACCAGCTCGGCGTTGTTCCCCAGGAGCCGTTCCTGTTCCACGGCACCATCCGCGACAACGTGGCATTCGGCCTGCGCGACCGCGCCGGGAGCGAGGGCGACACCCAGCTCGACGCCGACATCGACGCGGCGATCGACCTGGTCGGTCTGCGCCGGTTGATCGACAGCCTGCCCGATGGCGCGGACACCCAGGTACACGAGCGGGGTGTGTCGCTGTCGGCCGGCGAGCGGCAGCTCTTGGCGCTGGCCCGGGCGTTCGTGGCGCGGCCGAGGGTGATCGTGCTCGACGAGGCCACGTCCAGCGTCGATCTCAGCACCGAGGCCGAGATCGAGGGTGCACTGGACCTGCTGCTGGAAGGCCGCACGGCGGTGCTCATTGCGCACAGGCTGGCGACGGCGATGCGAGCCGACCGCATCGCCGTGATCGACGAGGGCGGCGTGGTGGAGCTGGGCACCCACGACGAGTTGGTGGCGCTGGGCGGGCAATACGCCGGGATGCATGCGACGTGGGTGGCACACGCCGGCGAAGGCCGCCGCGGCGAGACGTGAGCACTCGTGAGTGACGCCCATCCTCTGCCCGCAGATCGGCCTTCAGCCCAGCCGACAGTCTCCCTGCGGAATGTGACCGCATCCCTGCGGAATGTGTCAGTCGTCTACGACGGCACCACCGTGCTGGGACCGCTCGACTGGCAGATCGCTCCCCACGAGCGGTGGATCGTGCTGGGACCGAACGGATCGGGCAAGACCAGCCTCATCAAGATCCTGTCGCTCTACCGGTTCCCCACCACTGGCACAGTCGAGGTGCTGGGCGAGCGGTGGGGTGCCGTCGATGTGCGCGAACACCGGCGGCGCATCGGGCTGGCGAGTTCGTCGCTGCGCGATCAGTTCCGGCCGAACATCAGCGCCCTCGACATCGTGATGACAGCGCGATACGCCGCGTTGGAGACGTGGTGGCACACCTACACCGATACCGACCGATCGAGCGCGCGGGCATGCCTGGAACGCGTGGGCGCCGGTCCGCTGGCTGACCGGGCGTTCGCCACGCTGTCATCGGGCGAACAGCAGCGCGTGCAGCTGGCTCGCACGCTCATGGGCCGTCCGGAGCTGCTGCTGCTCGACGAGCCGACCGCCGGTCTGGACCTCGCAGGCCGGGAGCAGCTCGTGGCCAGTCTGGAATCGCTGGCCGCGGATCCTGAGACTCCGGCAACGGTGCTGGTGACCCACCACACCGATGAGATCCCGCCGTCGTTCACCCACGGCCTTCTCCTGCGCGACGGCGTGCCCCTGGCGTGCGGCGCCTTGGAGGAGGTGCTGACGGCCGAGTCGCTGTCGGAGTGCTTCGCGCACAAGCTGCAGCTCGAGCGGCGCGACGGCCGCTGGCTGTCGTGGGCGGTGAACTGACCTCCGGGGCGGCCCCGCCCTCTGCCGCGGGTGCCTACAGGGTTCCGTGTGCGATCCTGCGAGACTGGCCTCATGCGCGATCGGGATACGCTGCCGGGCGACCTGCACCTGATCTACCCTGATCCCCAGCTCGAAGAACGCAGTGCGGCCGCCGGTGCGCTGCGCCGTCTGGCGCACGCCTTCGTGCGACATCGCACCGATCCCCAGACGCTGGACGACATCGCCGCGTGGGCCGAGGCGGCTGCCGAGCAGCTCGAGGCCAGCTCAGCGCCGGTGGCCCGCCCGGCCGGCTACTTCGCGCGCCGCTATGTCGATCCTCCGCCGCCCGACGGTGCCGAGGTGATGGCCTTCAGTGACCGCGCCTTCAGCGGTCCGGCCAATCCCACTGCGATGGAAGTTGACATGCGCCGCCACGGCGACGGGGTCCGTGCCACTGCGACGTTCGGCGCGGCGTTCGAGAGCGCCCCGGGCCGGGTGCACGGCGGGGCGGTGTGCGCTGTGGTGGACGACGTGCTGGGGTATCTGATGGTGTGCTTGGGGATTGCCGCCTACACCGCTCGCCTTGAGATCGACTACCGGGGCGGCGTCCCGATCGACGAGCCGGTGATCTTTGACGGGCGCGAGACTCGCCGCGAGGGGCGCAAGTCCAGCGTCGAGCTGACGGTGCGGGCCGCCGCCGCGCCGCCGGACGCCGCAGCGCTGATTGAGGCTGCCGGGCTGTTCGTGATCGTCACTGAAGACCAGCTCGCCTGAGTCACGGCGCGCTCGGCTGCGTCCTAACCGATGGTGCGCAAGATCATGTGCTCCAGCGGCTCGCCGACGCGGACCCGGCCGGAGGGCAGATGTCCCGGCCCGGCGTCGACATCCCACACCATGACGTCGTCGTCAAGCGTGTACAGCAGGAACCGGCTGTCAGGCGCCCACGCCATGTTTCCGAGATCGACGCCGATCTCGGGCGAATGGCGTCCCCATCCTTCGTCGAGATCCACGACCACCACCCCTGCGGGTGTCAAGTTGCCGTACAGCAGTCGGATCGCGACGCGGTTGCCGTCGGGCGACATCAGGCCTTGCTCGCTCCAGCGGTCCGATGTCGCTGCGGCCAGCTCTGCGGGCAGTTCGATGATGCGCTCGGAGATCGTGCCGGTGACAATCGGGTAACCCTCGCAGATCGTCTCGCACTCCTCGGTTCGCTCGGCTTGGCCGCTGTCGCCGAATTGCCCCGCCGCCTCGGCACAGATGTCTTCGCACCACTCGTCACGGCGGTCGCCTCCGACGCTGGCACTGAAGCTCGTGTCGGCGATGTTGCAGCCGTATTCCTCGCATTGCAGCCGCACGACATGGCTGTCGCCCACTGCCAGCACGCGCCCCGCCCCGAGCTGGAGCGCTTGGTTGCGGCCGTCCACTGCCATGACGCGACCGGCCATCGATACCACGACATGGTCTCCGAGAGCCCCGTGCACCCGCGCCTCGTTCGGCAGCTGCACCGCAGAGCGGAACACGCCGTCGAGCCCGACGACTCGGGCAAACAGGTGCTCAGTGCTGCGGACGACAGCGACGATTCCCGGCGGGCTGAAGGCGGGCCGCACTTCGGGGGTGTCCTCGGCGATGACGACGGTGTCCCCGGTCTCGGGCTCGACCCGCATGACGTCTCGTCCGATGCCCACGGCGATGGCGCCGTCGAGATCTATCAGCGTGTGCGGCAGTCCGGGCAGCGGCACGTAGGTCGCCGCGCCGCTCAGCAGGTCGAGGCGGAACAGCAAGCCGCGAACGTTGCCAGTCGGATCGCCCGCCAGCGTGGCGATCATCTCCGCATCGGGCCGCACCGGCGGCAGCCCGCCCACCGGTCCGTCAAGTGCGGTCGGCGGGGGAAGCGTGGTTCGTGGCGGACGCTCAGGCACCGCGGTCGTGGTCGTCGCCGGGGGTGCCGTCGTGGTGGTCGCCGCCGTCTCGGCATCGCCCGCTGCGGGGTCGCCGCCGCGCAGCCACGCGACGATTGCCGCTGCGGCGACCAGTGCGAGCACCAACACCAGCAGCGCCATCAGGCGCGGAGGCACCGGCGATGGCTGGCGTTCGATGACTGACTCCTGGACGCCGACAAAGTCGGCCCCGCCTTCGGGCAGGATCTCCAGGCCCCGTGGCGGATCAGGAGTGCTCACCGCTTGGCATTCTGCGCCGCGTCCAGCGCCCGCGCATGCCGATGTCCCCGGTGGCGAGACAGACCGCTACCAAGAGGTCGCGTTCTGGGCGAGTTCCCGGAACGGTGTGGCGGGATCAGGGCCAGGTTCGCGGGGAAGCCCGAGCACCCGCTCGCCCAGGATGTTCCGCTGGATCTCGT
Source organism: Acidimicrobiia bacterium (assembly GCA_022828045.1). GTDB lineage: Bacteria > Actinomycetota > Acidimicrobiia > Acidimicrobiales > Poriferisodalaceae > Poriferisodalis. The sequence continues at coordinate 8,482 of JAJEIW010000309.1, forward strand.
CGGTGCCGCCATAGATCGACGGGGCGGGCGAGAACACCGCCATCTCCTGCAGCACGCCGCCGGTCGCGGCGGATTCGCCCCACAGCGTCATGTCCGCGCCGAGGATGGTGCTGGCGAGCGATCGGGCACGTCTCAATGCGGCCGTCATCCGCAGCTTCGCCAGATTGCCCTCGCCGCCGGTGCGCTGAGATCGCTGTCGCCCGCGGATCGCGGAGAGCCGCATGAGCTCGAGGTCGACGTGCAAGGCAGCAAGCTCCTGCCGCACGAGCGCATCGTCGGCCCGGCCGCGGGCACGGGCTTCGGAGCTGAGCTGATTGAGCGTGCCCGGTCCCACTCCCCCGGCCGCGAGCGGGAGCCGTTTGCCGCGAAACGTGCCAGCAGGCCGGTCGAGATGACCGGAGATCGAGCCGGGGTGCGCGGCGGCGAATGCGAGCCCGTGGCTGCCGCCGATGCCCGCCCGCTCGACCATGAGGGTTGTATTGGTCACGCGCCACCCGTCGTTCAGGTCGCCGATGACGTTTGCGTGGGGTACACGAGCCCCGTCGATGAACACCTCGTTGAAGAGTGACCGGCCGGTCATCTCGCGCAGCGGTCGCACCTCGACGCCGTCCTGATCCATCTCGAAGGCGAACCACGTGAGTCCGCGGTGCTTCGGCGCCTCGGGATCGGTGCGGGCGACCAGCATGCCCAAGTCGGCATGGGAGCCTTCGGAGGTCCACACCTTCTGCCCGGTGATGATCCACTCGTCGCCGTCGCGGACGGCCTTGGTCTGCAGGCCGGCGAGGTCGCTGCCCGCGCCCGGCTCAGAGAACAGCTGGCACCACGATGCGGTCCCGTCGAGGATGGCGGGAACGAAGCGCTCGATCTGGGAGGGCGTGCCGTGCTCGAGGACGGTGGGCGCCGCCAGCAGCATGCCCAGACCGGCCGGCGAGCCAATGGCGCCAGCGGCGCGAATCGCATCGACCAAGACGCGGGTCTCGGCGCGGCCCCATCCCCTGCCGAACGGTTCAGCCAGCGTCGGGTTGGACAGGCCGGCAGCAGCCAGCCGCGCCCACCAATCCTGCACGCTGGCTTCGGGATCCCAGTTGACAGCCATCCACGCGTCCAGCTCCGACCGGATCTCATCAGCCGATGCCGACGGTGCTACAGCTCGCCGTTCGCTCATGGCGCCGAACCCTACCGGCGGCCCCGTTCAGCCTTCCTCCGCAAAGCGGAGGCTGCGTCAGCCTTCCTCCGCAAAGCGGAGCTGTGTCAACCTTCCTCCGCAAAGCGGAGGAAGATGGCCGTGGTCGGGGCGAGGAAGAGGCGCCACGCTTGCAGGATGCCGCCGTTGGGGCCGCAGATCATGCGCGTCTCGGTGCCGGCCGGCAGCTCGACCACCACCTTGGGGCTGAAGATCCACATCAACCGCAGACGCAGCATGTAGCTGCCCGGACGCAGCACAAAGCGCTCGGTGCGGTCGTCGCGGATCTGCCCGACTCGCTGGCTCTCGATGAGGACTTGGTAGCTGCGGATCGTGTCCCGGTAGTGATGGATGCGCTCCAGCACAAGCTCGGCGGTCGCCCCTTCCGGCGTATCGGTGCCAGCATCATCTGTGTCGTCGTCAACGACAACTTCGGGCATTCCCATGGGCGCGCGCGGGGCCTTGGCATTGTGGTCGGCCATGCCGCGCTGCATCCGCTCCCAGATCGACGGCTTGGGCGACGCAGCCTCGCCCGCCGAACCCGCCTGTTCGGGTTCATCGCTGCCGGATTCGGAGGTCATGAGATTCCTTTCATCAACTGCTCTATCACCACCGCCACGCCGTCGTCATGATGGTTGGGCGCCACGACATCGGCCACCGCGCGCACCTCAGCAGACGCGTTCGACATCGCGACCGCCAGACCGGCCCAGCGCAGCATGTCGATGTCGTTCAGCCCGTCACCGAAGGCAATCGTGTCGGCAGCTTCGATGCCGTAGCGCTGGCAGATGACTTCGAGACCTGCCGCCTTGTTCACCCCGGCAGCCGCGATCTCTGCCATGTCCAGCCCCGACGGGCGGATCTCGGTGCCGAGCGGCATCTCGGGCGCGAGCTCGTCGATGAGCGCCAGCGTGTCGACCCTGGGCGCGTGCACCAGCCACGTCAGCGCAGGCCCGTCGACGGCGGCGACTGCATCGTCGACTCGGGCAACGCTGATGTCGGCGAGCAGGTCAATGGGCATGTCCGGAGCGAAGTCGTGCTCCCACACATGCCGGCCGTCGGCCAGGTCGAGCCCGAGCCGGATGTCGGGTACCAGCTTGCGGGCGATCTGCGCCGCCTCGATGGCCTCGAAGTGCGTCATCGCGCGGTCCGCAATCTGCTCGCCCGCAGCGGCGTCCATGACCACCGCCCCGTTGAGACACACCGCATACGACATTCCGGGGCACCCGCGCAGGACCGATTGGACCTGGGGCCACGGGCGACCGGTTGCCAAGGCGGCAACCACACCCGCCTCGGTCAGCGCTCGCAGAGCTGAAGCAGTCCGCTCAGTGAGCACTCCTTGGCGGTTGATCAACGTGCCATCGATGTCGAACGCCGCCATCCGTGGCAGCCCGCCTCGTGACGCCAGCCCGGTGCCTCCTGCCGCCGTGTCCATGCCCTGCACGGTAGAGGGCCGGTGTGACACGGGGGTGCGGGTTCGTCTCGTCTTGATGCGATCTGCCGCCTTGGGGGCCAGATCGGTCAGTCCAGGTAGGCCGCGGTCGCGGTGGCGGTCTGCAGCAACCGGTCGGCGCCCCCGGCAGTCTCGAAGATGCGGGCGCGGCTGGTGACGAGGTGATCGGTGCGAGCCAGCACCTCCCCATCCACCCGAAACGGTCCGCCCCGACCCGGTGCCAAGTAGTGCATGTCGGCGAAAACGCAACGTGATCGATGCTCGCCGCCCGCCGCCAAGCCGGCGAGGTGGTTCGCCATGACTTCTGCCACCACGATCGATGCGCCCCCCTGCAGCGAGCCGAATTAGTTGCGGATGCGGTTGTGCATCGGCAGTTCGATGCGCGGCTCACCCGGCACCGGCGTGATGCGCAGGTAGTCGTCGAGGGGCGGTCGGGGGTCCAGCTCGTCATCCTCCCGGTAGTCGACAGTGTTCTCCCGGGCGGTGGAGTCCACGACCGGCGTGTCGTCGCGCCGCGGCAGCCGGGCGTAGGTGCAAGTCGAGCGGGCAATCTCGGTCCCTGCCTCATCGATTACCGAGGTCTCGGTGACGACCTGGTTGCGCCCGACCCGCAGCGGCGAGCACCGAGCCGTCACAACCTCACCGGTGGCGCGCGTTGCCAGGACGGTCGACAGGTGCAGCGTGGCTGACCAGTCGGGCGCCACCTGCAGCACTGCGTGGTGACCGGCCACCGAGTCGACCAGCGTGGCGAGGGCGCCGAGCCGCAGCCAGCCGCCTTCGGCCAAAGGCCCGTCGGCGAGGTCGTCGAGAACCGGCATGGTGGCGCTCAGCGTGCCGTCACCCCTCATCTGGTGGCTGAGTCGCAGATGCCGCAGGATGTGGTTCTGCGGCGGGTAGCGGATCGACGGCGACGTTTCGGCGCTCATGCGGCGCGCTCGTCTGCGAGCCGGCGCAGTGCATCCCACAGCTGGGCCGTCGCGTCGGCAAGTTCGTCTGGTCCCCCGCCGTTTCCGATGATGAAGTCAGCGACTTCCCGCCGCTGCTCATCGGTGGCCTGAGACGCCAGCCGCGCCTTGGCGTCCTCGTCAGTCATGCCGCGCTCGACGAGGCGTTCGAGGCGCACATCGGGCGGCGCTTCCACCGTGATGACGACCTCGTAGGGGAAGTGCGTGCCCTGACCGAGCGTGCTCTCCACCAGCACCGCCATGTCGAGCACGACGACCTCGGCGGCCCCAGACGCTGCGATGGCGCCGATCCGCTCGTCGAGGAGCTGGTTGATCGCCGGATGGCTGATCTCGTTGAGGGCTGCAAGCTCGTCGGTGTCGTTGAACACAATCGACGCGAGCGCGGGACGGTCGATGCCGCCATCGGGTCCTGCCAGCTCGCTGCCGAATCGCTCGAGCACGGCCTGCACCGCCGACCCGTCCGGGGCGATGATCTCGCGGCCCAACGCGTCGACGTCCACAACTGCCGTTCCGTGACCGGCCAGCAACCGCGCAACGGACGACTTGCCGGCGCCGATGCCGCCGGTGAGTCCGACTATCAGCACCGCGCCCCCCAGGCGCGCTGCAACACAGTGACCTCCACGCGCCTCAGCACAGCGCTCAAGCGGCGCGGCGGCTTTCGGCGTCGGTCGGCGGCCCGGCGAATGCCTGGGCGATGTCCATCCACCCCGTGGCCAGCGGGCCGGTGACCGACAGACCGGTCTCAGTGTGATGGCGACGCTGGGTGACCGCCAAGCAGAACTCGTAGGCGTCGCCGCTCACCTTGTCGGCCGCATCTTCAGGACCCCACGTCCACACGTCACCGCTGGGGGCATCCAGCTCGACTCGTACCGGCCTCTCGGGCACCTCGAGGCCCCGGTTCGCGTAGCTCCAGCCACGGGTGCTCACCCCGATGTGGGCAACGTGGCGAAGCCGATCGGTGCGCGGCAATTCCCGGCCGTGGGTGTCGGCAACGTCGTGCCCGTGCGACCAGGTCTCCATGAGCCGGGCGGTCACAAACGACAGTGCCCCCATGGACGGCCCGAACCAGGGAATCCGATCCTTGGGATGGAGCGGGCGCACGGCATCGAGCATCTTGGTGCGTTCGGCACAGAGCCAGTCCCAGATCTCCGCTCCGGACATCGAGGCGAAGTCGAAGCCGGCTGCGGTGTGCAGATCCATGTCGCCACGCGCCGCAGCGGCCTTGAAGTCGTCGAAGTGCTCGGGATCGACGACGGCCACCGTTGCCACCCAGTCGGTCATGCCCAGGTGCACCATCGTCTCGCGGCTGTCCCAGCCCACTGCGGGCGTGGGCAGGCGCCACTGCTCCTCGCTGAGGTCACGGACCACGTCGTCGAGCGCGTCATTCTCTGCCTGAAGGTCGTCGCAGATCCCGTCCATGCGCGGCGACCCTACCCGCGTCCCTCGCGGCGTGTCAGCTTGCGCACACCCGCCGCGAGACCGGCGCCTCGCTGCTCGCTCTCGCAGCCGATTGGGGCGCTGCCGACTCTCTTGCGACGGCAGTGGTTGCCGGACGGTCAGATCGATGCGCGTCACTGCCCTTGAGTAGCTTGCGCTCGATGGCCAGCGCACCCGATCCCCGCAGTCCGAGCGACGCCGATGCCGTGCTGTGGCAGCCCGATCACCGGCGGCGGCGCTCGACCCAGCTCTGGCAGTTCGCCGAGCAGGTCGGCATCGGGCTCGACCGCAACACCTATGCGGATCTGCACGCGTGGTCCGTGCAACATCCCGGAGCGTTCTGGCGCGCCGTGTGGGCGTTCAGCGACGGCATCGGCGAGCTTGGTCCCGAGTTCATTGCCCGAGACACGCCGGGCGCGGCCGGCGCCGGGGCGACGCCCGGCCCCGGTGTGGAGTTCTTCGCCGGGTCCAGCCTGAACATCGCCGAGCACTACCTGCGGCCGGTCGCCGCGGGCGGTCCGCAGCCCGGAGACACGGCACTGGTCTTCCTCGGCGAGGACGCAGTGCAGCACACCATGACACACGGCGAGCTGCGGGCCGAAGTGGCAGCGTGCCAGCGGGCGCTGGCCACCGACGAGGTGGGCGTGGGCGACCGAGTTGCCACCATGCTCCCTAACGGACCCGAAGCGCTCATCGTGTTCCTGGCGACGGCGTCGCTGGGCGCTGTGTACTCGTCGGTCAGCCCGGACTTCGGCATCGATGGCGTGCTCGACCGCTTCGGCCAGATCTCCCCGACCGTCATGGTCGCCGTCGACGGCTACCACTACAACGGCGTGCACCACCGCACGGCCGCCAAAGCGGCCGAGGCGGCCGCCAGCCTCGCAGCGACAGCGGCTGAGCCCCGGGCCCAAGCGGCCCGTGAGCGCAGCGAACACGAGCGGGGAACGACGGGCGCGTCATTGCGGCGGCTTGTCATCGCGCCGTACGACCGCAACGCACCCGCCGCTGCGGGCGACGGCCAGGGACCGGCGACATCGTGGGCCGACTGGCTGGCGCCTCATCGCGCCGCCACCGGCGACGACCTGACCTTCGCACGGCTCGGCTTCGACCAGCCGGTGTACATCCTGTACTCGTCAGGCACCACGGGAAAGCCGAAGTGCATCGTGCACCGGGCGGGCGGCGCGCTGCTCAAGCTGTGGAGCGAGCAGCGGCTGCACTTCGATGTCCGGCCCGGCGATCGCGTCATGTACTTCACCACCACCGGCTGGATGATGTGGAACTGGCTCGTCGCGGGGCTGGCCAGCGGCGCATCGCTGGTGCTGTACGACGGGTCGCCGTTCCATCCGAGCCCGGCGCGGCTCTTCGACGTGGCCGACGACTGGGGCGTCACGCTGTTCGGCGTCAGCGCCAAGTTCATCGAGGGCGCCATGAAGGCCGGTCTGCGGCCTGCACAGACCCACGCGCTCGACACGGTGCGCACGATCTCCTCAACGGGTTCTCCCCTGGCGCCCGAGGGCTTCG